>JAJRQZ010000076.1 GCA_024279935.1 Bacteroidota bacterium | reverse complement strand
TTTATCTTAATTATTTTATTGAAAAATGCTCCTTGGGTAGTATTTACCTTTATTAAATATGCCCCTTCCTTGAGAGAAGAAATATCGACCTCATCAACGCCCAGCCTTAAACTAGTGGTTTTCAGGCGGTTTCCTGCCATACCGAACAGGTCAACTTTCAATGGGAAACTTGTTTCATCAGGTAATTGTATAAAAAGGTGATTTTTACACGGGTTTGGGCTTAACTTAATTTTTTTGCTCGTTCGGTCATAACCCTCAACCGATACGGGTTCCATCAAGTCGTTTTCGTACCACCTTATTTCATTGGCCGCATTACCGCCGCACACAAGGTCGATATCGCCATCATCATCAAGATCGCCATAATGCAATGGCCATGTTTCGGCAAAGTTGTTTTCTATCAGATTGTAGTCCCAATCAATAGGAAACGCGCCATCGTTGTACCAAAGCCCGATTTTCCCACTATTGGTCTGTGCGGCACAAACAATATCAAGGTCGTTGTCATTATCGATATCAATCGCTCGTCCAGTCACGGCCGAAGAATAGTATCCAACAAATTGTTTGGTCCATATCACTGTATCTGTCCCCTCATTTTTCCACCAGCTCACCCCGGCGTTATAGGCCGTTCCCAAAATATCTTGCTTACCATCGTTGTCCATATCTGCAATAACAACCTTATGGGCGTAGGTAAATGACGAATTGATCGTGATCTGGGTAAACACAATTGGGGTCCCCCCATCGTTTCTCCACCAACTAATTTCGTTGTCCAACAAAGCCGCCCCTGAGAGGTCAATATCACCATCCCCGTCAATATCCCTGGCATCTACTGACCTGGCGCCTTGAAAGCCCGTCGTAACAACATGCTCTGTCCAGGTTATTGGTGAAAGCCCATCGTTTTCGAACCAACTGATCTTGCCCTGCCCGGCCGAAACGCCAAGCACGTCCAAATCACCGTCGTCGTCCAGGTCGATGGACATGATTTCATGGGCTTGCGCAAAAGAGGTTTTAATGGGGTGCTTTGTCCATTGCACGGGCTGGCCACCATCATTTTGCCACCAGGCAAGTTCATGGCCATAGTAAGCAGCGCCCAATACATCCGTGAGGCCATCGCCGTCAATATCACCGGTGGAAACTGAAATGGCGCCCGCAAAACCACTGTCGATAATTTGCTTTGACCAGGAAAGCGGTTGCCCTCCCTCGTTTTTCCACCACGCTATTAAATCGGAATCCATTCCGGCACTTATTACATCAGGTTTGTTGTCATTGTCCAGATCGCTTACAAAAATCCCTGCAGGGCTTCCAAAAGAATCGTCGATGGAATGTGCCTCAAAAGACACCCCTTGTGTAAATGCGCTTACATAAGTTGCTATCAGCAGGCTGATCAAAATGCTTTTCATTTTCTTTTTTTTTATTTTTTTGTTAAAACAGGTGTTGTTTTCACTAAGTTTTGCGGCCAAAAGTATGATGATTTGGCAGCTATGTCAAATGCGATATACGTATGTAGCCTTAATCTTGACAAACCATACTTTTTTATTGACAAACCATGAAAGCTGTGGTTTTTTAGCGTTGGTCGATTAAATTACCAAGTTCGTCTATTTTATCCCGATTCCGTTGATTTCACAAATAGAATTCCTAATTTTGCTCAGATGATTAATTTTCCTGATTACCGACAATCGCAAAGGAGCCGTTTACTGGCGCATACCGTATTCTGGACTAGCTATCTTTTGTT
This sequence comes from Bacteroidota bacterium, assembly GCA_024279935.1. Classification (GTDB taxonomy): domain Bacteria; phylum Bacteroidota; class Bacteroidia; order Bacteroidales; family F082; genus BM524. The sequence goes on along the minus strand of JAJRQZ010000076.1, from coordinate 106,766 downwards.
TTTTGCTGTTCAATACACTTTTTTCTCCAGGAATTACCTTCCATGGCAATGGTCGGTAAGTCTCATTGTTACTGTTTGGCCGGATGTAATTGCTGCCTATTTCCTGAATTATTTCTTGTTCCCGAATTGTTTGCTGAAGAGAAGATATTTTAGTTTTGCCATTGGTTTTTTTGTTTCGGCAGCTTTGATTGTCTTGCTACAAAGGGTCTTGCTTGTTTATGTTGATTACCCGCTTATTGCCCCACCCGGCGGAAAAGACGAAAGTTTTTGGGCGTTCAACCCTTTTTATTCGTTGGTCAATATTTATTCTGTTGTGGCGGTCTTTACGGCCATCAAGTTATTTAAGCATTATTATGAAGCACAAAGACAAAAAAATGAATTAGAAAAGCACAATAGGACAAGCGAGCTTGCACTATTGAAATCACAAGTGAACCCGCACTTTCTGTTCAATACACTGAACAATATTGATTCACTCGTGGCAATCAATCCGGCAAAAGCTTCCGATGCCATTATAAAATTGTCGGAAATCATGCGCTATATGATATATGATACAACAAACGATAAGGTGTTGCTGGAAAAAGAGATCAATTACATCAGAAGTTACCTTGTGCTTCAGGAATTGAGGTTTGAACAGTCGGGGATTGTCCGATTTAATGTTTCCGGCACATGTTCGGGTTTTAAGGTTGCGCCGATGCTATTTGTCCCTTTTGTCGAAAATGCATTTAAACATGGGACGAAAAAAGGAAAAGACCCAATTGTCATTTCAATGGACTGTTCAAAGGAAAAACTGGTTTTTAAAGCGGCCAACCATTACGATGCCTTTGGCCAAAAGCAAAAAGACAAGACAAGTGGCATAGGTTTGTCAAACGTTAAAAGGCGTCTTGATTTATTGTATTCTGACAATCATGAATTGGAAATCATCAGGGAAAACGGAAAATTTATCGTTGAACTTCAAATAACAGTGAAATGAAAATAAGCTGCATTGCCGTGGACGATGAGCCCCTTGCTCTGATAAAAATCAAGGGGTATGTTGATAAAATCAATTATCTGGATCTTTGTGCTTCCTTCGGCAATGCCCTAGATGCGATCCGGTATTTGAAAACAAATGATATCGACCTGGTTTTCCTCGATGTGCAAATGGAAGACCTAAGCGGGATTAAGATGTTGGAAACCCTGGAATCGCGGCCTCATGTAATCCTTACTACGGCTTATGACGAATATGCCCTGAAGGGTTATGAACTGGGCGTGTGCGATTATCTGTTAAAACCATTTTCCTTTCCAAGGTTTTTGAAGGCTTGTGAAAAAGCGTTTTACTTGTGGGATGCAAATAATACAAAATCCAATACACCCTTGGGTAGCAATAAACAGGCCCCAACATATATCTTTGTCAAATCGGGAACACAGTCATTTAATGTCAGATTAAATGAAATACTATACCTCGAAGGGATGAAAGATTATGTAAGGTTTTGGACAAAGGACAAAAACATAATGGCTTTGCTCACATTTCAAAACCTGGAGAAAAGGCTTGCACCTCCTGAATTTGTCCGAATACACAAATCATATATCGTTTCTGTTTCAAAAATAGATAGTATCCAAAGAAACCGCCTTAAGATTGGGGATGCAATATTGCCGATTGGCGAAAAATATAAAAAGGCTTTTGAAATGGTTATCGGCAAAAACAAAATATGAGTTGGGCACGATGACTATTTTCCACGCTCCGAATTAGTATTGTTAGCCAATCTTGTATTTGTTTAGGTCATAATTTACGATTCCTTTTCCGGGTATTGTACTTGTTTGGAGTGTGTACGACAAATTAACAGGACTTCTATTAATTGTTACTACTCAGCAGTAGAGAAAAATATTAACTCATTGGTTACCTATCCGTTTTGTCACAATTTTTGTTTGAAAAACACAAAATTTCCGCCAAAACTACTGAGATTTCAAATATTTAGCCCCACGCTGAAGCATGGGGCTATTGATAATCAACTTGATAAACCTGCTGAGTAGTAACTATTAATTACTCTGCATCAAGATTTCCAACGTTTTTCTTGCTTGATGTACTCGTGGGTTGCCTGACATCCAACACCACCCCCGTTCGGACAAATAGCATTCTTGCCTTTTTGACCTTTCGCCGATTGTTGCCGCTAGGTTTGCCAATTGCTGATGTTTCCATTCAACTCGGCACATACAGGGACTTATCCCCCGAGATCATTACCCTGCCAGCCATAAAAAAAGGCCTATCCGAAGATAGACCTTAGGTCGGAGTGGTCCGACTCGAACGGACGACCACTTGCACCCCATGCAAGTACGCTAGCCAACTGCGCCACACCCCGTATTATTCTTTGGTCTGCCCCCTACAAGTATTGTCGGGAGTTTTACAGACCTTTAATATAGGCTTCCGGCATCCTGAGTGCTCAGGAACGCTAAAGCCTTAGCGTTTTCCCTTTAAAAGGACTGCAAAAATATAAATTTTAGACTAAACAAGAGTTATTTGCCGTCTTTTTTTCCCTCTTGCGGTACAGCAGCCTTGGGCTTTACCTTTTTGCAAGTTTCCAAATCCTTGCCCAGTTCCAGTCCCAAGTCCCTCAACTCGTTCAACTGTACTGTATCCGACTCATACTTGGCATTAAAATACTTTTTGGTTTTGACTATCATCTTGAAATTGTCGCTCTTCTGCTTGCGCAATGTGAGATCGGAGCGGGTCTCGAGCATTTTCTTCTCGATCAGCAATTTATTGCAATCCACCTCCGCCATGACCAAAGCATCGGCATTTTTCTTTTCCCTGGCCAAATATCTTGCCTTGGCTTCCCCTGTAATAGGCAAACTGTTGCAAGAACTAACAATGGCGGCAACAAACAAACTAAAAACAATAATTATCCTATACATAAATATATCCTTGAATGAGATTTGCAAATTTAAACATATTAAAGACATAATGTCACTTAAACAATCTTAAAATCATTTGGCACTTTAATTGACAAAGGCTACTTTTACATTCGGAAAAAACTTAATGAAACATTCAAGTTTAATTTTAAACACACAGGAAAATGATTATTCTGCAAAAATACAGTCATCGGATTAAGCGGATTTAACTGATGTTTTTCGCTTGCGAAAAACGAAGATCCGCTTAATCTGTTAAATCCGATGATAAATATAATATGCTAGATGACAATTAATTACAAAATTATAAACAGATGAAAATATATATGGAAACACAAAAATGTTTGATTATAGGATCTGGCCCTGCCGGATATACTGCGGCCATTTATGCCGCAAGGGCAGACTTAAAGCCGGTTTTATATGAAGGAATGGAACCCGGAGGACAATTGACGACCACCACCGAAGTTGAGAACTTCCCCGGTTATCCCAATGGCATAGACGGCCCACAGATGATGGAGGATCTTAAAAACCAAGCAGTAAGGTTTGGAACAGATGCCCGTTGGGGAATGGTTTCTGAAATTGACACCGACAGCAGGCCGTTTAAAGTTAAAATTGACGACGGCACCGAGCTATTGGCTGAAACCGTTATCATCGCAACAGGGGCAACGGCACGTTATCTGGGCCTGGAGTCGGAAGAAAAGTTTAAAGGCGGCGGCGTTTCCGCTTGTGCCACTTGCGACGGGTTTTTCTATAAAGGCAAAGCTGTTGCGGTTATCGGCGGTGGCGACACCGCAGCCGAAGAGGCCACCTACCTTGCCAATCTTGCGAGCAAAGTTTATATGGTTCACCGCAGGGACGAACTAAGGGCATCGAAAGCCATGGCGAACAGGGTGCTAAACACCCCAAATATAGAAATGCTTTGGGATAGCGAAGTAAAAGAAGTTGTTGGCGTGGAACAAGGGTTTACAAAAGCCCTGAACGGGGCCATTATCCGCAATAAGAAAACCGGCGAAGCAAGAAAGATCGACATCGAAGGATTCTTTGTTGCCATAGGCCATAAACCAAATACCGAGCTCTTTAAAGGGAAACTGGATATGGACGAGACAGGTTACCTGATCACAAAACCTGATTCAACGGCAACAAACGTCCCCGGAATATTCGCGGCAGGCGACGTTCAGGACAAACATTTCCGCCAGGCCATTACCGCTGCCGGAACCGGTTGTATGGCAGCCATTGAGGCCGAGAGGTTCCTGGGCGAGCAATAACACTTATTTCAAAACTACCATAAATTGGAAGCCGGACAGAATCAACTCATGTCCGGCTTCAATTTTTTTAGGCTTATCAACAGCTCAAAATACACACATTAAAATAACTTATCTTTGTATTGAATAAATGCATAAGGCTATATGCACAACAAAGATCGTTCGGCCATAATTTTAAAAGCATCCTGGATAGCGATAGCAGGCAATGCTTTTTTATCCGTACTGAAAATTGCAGTCGGGCTTGTTTCAGGAAGCATTTCCGTTGTAGCCGACGGTATAGATTCAGCCAGCGACATTGTAACATCCCTTATCACATTGGTTACGGCACGCATAATTTCAAAACCACCAAACCCGAAATACCCTTATGGATATGGTAAAGCAGACACCGTGGCAACCAAGGCATTATCGTTCATTATCTTTTTTGCCGGGGCTCAGCTGGCTCTGTCAACCATTACCAAGATCATCAACCCTGTTGAAAGGGAACTGCCCGGAATAATATCAATTTATGTGATTTTAGTCTCAGTTGTCGGCAAATACGCACTGGCATATTACCTTAACAAAACGGGAAAGCATATCGACAGCTCGATGCTTATCGCCAACGGCCGCAACATGCAAAACGATGTAGTCATCTCAATAAGCGTCCTGCTGGGCCTTGCCTTTACATTCTGGTTAAAACTCTCGATAATTGATGTTATAACAGCCTTGCTAGTAAGTTTTTATATCATGTTTATAGCGTTTAAAATTTTCATGGAATCTAATCGCGACTTGATGGACGGCATGGGCGACACCAAAATATACAATAAGATCATTGAAATAGTAAAATCTGTTGATGGGGCCCACAACCCGCACAGGATAAGGGTGAGGAAACTTGCCAATTTGTATATTGTTGCACTCGACATGGAAATTGACGGCAAGCTTAGCCTGACAGAAGCCCATTCAATAAGTCAGGAAGTAGATGAACTAATAAAACGGGAAATAAATAATGTTTATGATGTACTTATCCACATCGACCCGAAAGGAATAAAAGAGGACGAGGCCTATGGCGTCTCGGAAGTTGATTTATAGAAGCCTATATTAACATTCCGCACTTGATATTTTATTAAAACTTGTCAGTCCGCTAATGTTTCCTTTTCTATATTTGCAGCCGTATTTATTGACAAACCATTTTAATATGATATCACTCTTCCACATCGGCAAAAAGCATTATTTTCTTGTTAAGTCATCGGCAAAACTTGATTTTGAAGTTGTAGAAAAACTAAAGTGGCTATTTGGCGGAGCCGTTAGGATCGACGATATCAAGCTGGGCGCTTTTTTCGTGGGCCCGCGCAAGGAAATGATCACCCCATGGAGCACCAATGCAGTTGAGATATGCCAGAACATGGGCATAGAAGTGATTGAACGCATTGAGGAATTTACACAGGTGGATTCAAAGGATGCCGAATTCGACCCAATGCTTCAGCAATTTTATAACGGGATAGACCAGACGACTTTTGATATTCCCGCCCGAGCGGAAAAAATAAAATATATCGACGATCTGGAGTCGTATAATAAAGAAGAAGGCCTGGCAATGAGTGCCGATGAAGTGGAGTATTTAAATTCCGTAAGCGATAAACTAGGCCGCAAGCTTACCGATTCGGAGATATATGGTTTTGCACAGATAAATTCCGAACACTGCAGGCACAAGATTTTCAACGGCACATTCATTATCGACGGCCAAGAAATGAAAGAGAGCCTATTCGCATTGATAAAAAAAACATCCAAACATAGCCCCCAGGGTTTGGTATCGGCCTATAAGGACAATGTGGCCTTTGTTGTCGGCCCCAAGGCAGAGCAATTTGCGCCTCGCACCCAAAGCACCTCCGATTTTTTCCAAATCACTGATATCGAGACCGTTTTGTCGCTTAAAGCGGAAACTCATAATTTCCCTACCACTGTTGAACCTTTCAACGGGGCTTCCACGGGATCGGGAGGCGAAATCCGCGACAGGCTAGCCGGCGGCAAGGGAAGCCTACCCCTGGCCGGCACTGCTGTTTACATGACATCATACACACATAAGGACAAAAGCCGCCAATGGGAAAAGAGCGTTGCCGAAAGGCCGTGGCTTTACCAGACACCTGAGGAAATCTTGATAAAGGCCTCTAACGGGGCCTCGGATTTCGGGAACAAGTTCGGCCAGCCGTTGATCAACGGCAGCCTGCTCACCTTCGAACATAAAGAAAACAATAAAACGTTCGGTTACGACAAGGTGATAATGCTTGCTGGCGGCATTGGTTTTGCAAAAAAAGACGATGTACTGAAAGCAAAACCCGAACCCGGCGATATAATTGTTGTTCTAGGTGGCGACAACTACCGGATAGGAATGGGCGGCGGCGCGGTTTCGTCCGTTGCCACCGGCGAATACGGAAATGCCATCGAGCTCAACGCCGTTCAGCGGGCAAACCCGGAGATGCAAAAACGCGTTATGAACGCCATTCGAGCCATGGTCGAGACCGACAAAAATCCGATTGTGTCCATCCATGACCACGGGGCCGGCGGGCATCTTAACAGCCTTTCGGAACTAGTTGAAGATACGGGCGCCCTGATTGACGCCCGCAAATTACCAGTAGGCGACCCCACTCTTTCGGTAAAAGAAATCCTGGGCAACGAATCGCAGGAGCGAATGGGATTGATCCTTAAAAAAGAGGATTATAAAACTCTTGAAAAAATATGCCACAGGGAAAGAGCCCCCATATATAATGTTGGCGAAGTAAAAGATAATGAGGCATTTGTAATAAAAGCGGATGATTTATGCCCGGTTGACCTGAAACTGGAATACCTTTTCGGGAAACCGCCCAAAACAATACTGACCGACAAAACGGAAAAACCTGACTTTAAGGATATCACATACGCTGAATCAAATATCGCGGAATATTTGAACAACGTCCTCAAATTAGAGGCTGTTGCATGCAAAGACTGGCTCACCAACAAAGTTGACCGATCCGTTAGCGGGAAAGTGGCTTTGCAACAATGCACAGGGCCGCTGCAGCTACCGCTAAACAACCTTGGCGTCATGGCCCTCGACTATCAGGGGGAAAAAGGTCTTGCGACCGCGATAGGCCATGCACCGGCAGCCGCACTTATAAACCCTGAGGCAGGCTCAAGGCTCGCTATTGCCGAAGCCCTCACTAACTTGGTCTGGGCACCCATAAAAGGTCGTCTCACGGGTGTTTCGCTAAGCGCAAACTGGATGTGGCCCGCAAAAAACAAAGGCGAAAACGCCAGGTTATACAAAGCTGTCGAAGCCCTTAGCGATTTTGCCATCGAATTGGGGATAAACATACCTACGGGAAAAGATTCACTTTCAATGACTCAGAAGTACCCCGACGGGAAAGTTGTTTATGCTCCCGGAACGGTTATTATCTCTGCCGTAGGCGAAGTAAATGATATTAAAAAATCGGTAAGTTCAAGATTGAGCCCGAAAAATGGCAGTAAGATAATTTATCTCGACTTCTCAAATAAAAACCCTGAGCTTGGAGGAAGTAGTTTCGCTCAGACATTAAGTAAGCTCGGGGAAAAAACTCCCGATGTGGATGCTCCATATTTTGCAAAAGCCTTCAACACTGTTCAACAATTAATTGCTGATAACATAATAATTTCGGGACATGATATTTCCGCAGGTGGATTATTAACGACTTTATTGGAAATGAACTTCCCCAATGTTGTTGGTGGAATGAAAATAGACATCAGCAAATTTGAACAGGACAGCATCAGCGTATTATTCAATGAAAACCCGGGCATTATCATTCAGGTTGACAGGCTAAACGATGCTAAAAGACTTCTTGAGGATAATAATCTAACATACAGAGTGTTAGGAAAGGTTACGAAAAACCGACAACTAGATATCAAATTAAAATCAGGAAAAATAAGTCTCAACATAAATGATTTAAGGAATAAGTGGTTTGAAAGCTCATATTTACTCGACAAAAACCAAAGTGGAGAAAAACATGCTTATACCCGCTATAAAAATTTCGACAAGCAAGATTTAAAATTCAATTTCCCAAAGCATTTTAGCGGAAAGGCCAACGACCTAAGGATAGGACTCAGCCGAAGGAAACCCAGCGGTACAAAAGCTGCAATTATTCGCGAAAAAGGCGTTAACGGCGACCGCGAAATGGCTTATGCCATGCACCTCGCAGGCTTTGACGTCAAGGATGTCCACATGACCGACCTTATAAGCGGAAGAGAGAATTTGTCGGAAGTCAACTTCATCGTTTTCGTTGGTGGATTTAGCAATTCCGACGTGCTTGGATCGGCAAAAGGCTGGGCCGGGGCATTCCTTTACAGCAAAAAGGCACGCAAGGTACTTGAGGATTTCTATTCCAGAGAAGATACTTTAAGCCTGGGCGTTTGCAACGGATGCCAACTTATGGTCGAACTTGGGCTGATTTATCCCGAGCATCCGGAAAAGCTAAAAATGCTACATAACGATTCGGGGAAATTTGAGTCGGGGTTTGTAAATGTTGATATCAACGAAAACAATTCGGTTATGCTTTCCAGCCTCTCCTGCTCAAAATTAGGCGCCTGGGTAGCACATGGCGAGGGTAAATTCTCATTCCCTTATTATCAGGATCAGTATAATATCGTCATGAAATATTCTTATGACCAATATCCAGCCAACCCTAACGGCAGCGATTGGTCAACGGCGGCGATCTGCTCCAACAATGGTCGTCATCTGGCAATGATGCCCCATCTCGAAAGAGCTTTCCTTCCTTGGCAATGGCCTTTTTATCCTGAAAACAGGAAAGATGACGAGCTTACTCCATGGATAGAAGCTTTCGTTAACGCCAGAAATTGGGTGAAGACGAAAATTAATGAGTAAATTAGCATTTTGTTTTTTATTCGATTGATATGATGGATGTTTTAAAAGTTGGAATAGCCCAGATTTCGCCAATATGGCTAAACAAGGACAAAACGAACAAAAAGATACAATCATTTATCATTGATGCCGGAAAGCGGAAATGCGATCTTGTTGTTTTCGGCGAAGCTATATTGCCCGGATATCCTTTTTGGCTTTCCCTGACCGATGCCTCTAAGTTCGATTCAAAGGTCCAAAAGGAGATACATGCTTATTATATCAGGAATTCCGTAAGTTTAGAACATGGCGACTTAAACGAAATATGCTCATTAGCAGCAAGATACAGTATCGCCATTTACGTCGGAATCATTGAAAAGGCCATTGACAGAGGTGGCCACAGCCTCTATTGCTCCTTAGTGTTTATCGACAAAAACGGTATCATAAAATCAGTTCACCGTAAACTTCAGCCAACCTATGAAGAACGCCTGTGCTGGTCGGCAGGAGACGGAAACGGCTTGCGGGTACATTCCGTCAAGAACTTTAAGCTGGGGGGGCTGAACTGTTGGGAAAACTGGATGCCGCTTGCGAGAGCCTCACTTTATGCCATGGGCGAGAACGTGCACATAGCCGTTTGGCCCGGATCAAAAAGCATCACCCAGGATATAAGCCGCTTTATCGCAAAAGAATCGCGATCCTATGTGGTATCCGTTTCAGCCTTGCTGAGAAAGGAAGATATCAACGAACAGATACCTCATCATGAGTTAATAAAGGCCGATGCTCCTGATATTGTTGCCGACGGGGGCTCGTGCATACTTGCACCCGATGGTGAGTTCATAATCCGTCCCATAGTAAACAAGGAGGGCTTATTTGTTGAGGAACTGGACATCAATATCATATATGAAGAAAGGCAGAACTTTGATCCTTCAGGTCATTATTCACGGCCTGACGTAATGAAATTAACACTCGACAGGGAAAGGCAATCGGTTTTAAAAACCAATGAAGGCCCATGAAATATTTCATGCCACTTATATTGATTATACTTTTTTCCTGCTCCAAACCGTCAAAAACTGAATCCCAAGACGATTTTACGCTTTCGGCCGACTTATCGTCCTTGCCGATGCTGGAATCGAAAAACATAATCTTCTACGAGGATTCCGTTGCTGCCGACATGCTAAGGATCATGTACGTTAATGGGTTTAGAACTATCAGGATGCGCCTGTGGAAAAACCCGGCGGAGGGGCATTCCGGCTTTGCCGAAGTCAAGGCATTTGCCAAAAAAGTCCATTCGTACGGAATGAAGGTCTGGTTGAGCGTACATTATTCGGATACATGGGCCGACCCCGGGCAGCAATCGCCACCGGCGGAATGGCAAGGATTAACTTTTGATGATTTAAAGGATAGCACCTATAATTATACTGCTATGATCATGAAGGAAATCAAGCCCGAAATCATCCAAACCGGGAACGAGATAAATCAGGGTTTTATGCTTCCTTATGGGGATATTAACGAGAATGAACGCGATTTCTTGGAATTATTGTCGATATGCTCCAGGGCTGTCAGGGACAATTCGGAGGCTTTGATAATGATTCATTATGCAGGACATAAAGATGCGTTGGCCTTTTTCTCAAAACTTCAAAGCATTGATTACGACCTCATTGGATTGTCATATTATCCAATTTGGCATGGCAAGGACCTTGACTCGCTAAAACATATAATTAATTCATTGTCTTCCGCTTACGGCAAGAAGGTTGGCATTGCCGAGACGGCCTATCCCTTTACTCTTATGTGGAACGACTGGACTAACAACATAGTCGGCATGGAAGACCAATTGATACTCCCCGATTTTCCGGCTACTGAAGAAGGCCAGAGAAACTTTTTTGAAGCGATAGTTAATATGGTAAAAAACGAGGAAATGGGATTTGGTGTTTCATATTGGGGTGCTGAACTAGTGGCATTTAACGGCCCTGAGGCAAAAGACGGCTCCCCATGGGAAAACCAGGCGTTTTTTGATTTTAATAATCGAAGCCTGCCAATCTTGAGAGTATTGGGTTACAAAACTCCTTAAACAAGCGGGAAATCTATTTAGGTGCCTTTTGGATAAGGTAAATTCCTATAAAAAGATAGATGATGTTTGGAATCCAGGCTGCGATAAACGGCGAAAGGTTCCCATAAGTTGCAAAGACCGTTGAGAATTGCATAAACATTATATAACTGAATGTAAGACCGATACCGATACCCAGGTGCAAACCTAAGCCTCCTCTTACCTTACGGCTCGAAAGAGCAACACCAATAAAGGTAAGAATAATTATGGCCACGGGGCCAGCCAGTCGCTTGTGTTTCTCTATTTCATACTTCTTATAAACAATGGAGCCCTTTTCTTTTTCCCTTTTTATATAGGCATTCAGTTCATGGAAGTTCATTTCCTCGAAACGTTCCTTTATCTTATATAGGTCGGTAGTTTTCAGGTTTATGGAAGTGTCCATTTCTTTACCCTGCTCTATATGCTGTTCCCCAAGGCTGTCGAAAGTCCTGAGATAATAGTTCTTTAAATGCCATTTGCTTATAGCCGTGTCCCACTTTATCTTATCGGCCATAATTTTATATACCAACTTTTGCCCGTCGAGCTTTTCCAGCGAAAATTTTTGCCCCGTGCTTCTCTTACTGTCAAAACTCTCGACATATACAAAGGTATTGGGCCTTATCTGTAAATGAATATTCTTTTCGTTGTCCTTGGTAAGTTTTTCCATATATGTATTCTTGAAAACCCTTCTTATTTGATTAGTCTTGGGAATCAGGAAGTTACCCAGATAAAAAGATATCAGGGCCAGAAACAAAGAGGCTATTAAATATGGGAGCAGCAATCGCCTAAAACTAACGCCGCTGCTTAAAATAGCAATAATCTCAGTGTCGCCGGCAAGTTTCGACGTAAAGAAAATTACAGAGATGAAGGTAAATAAATAGATAAACAGATTTATAAAATAAGGTATGAAAACAATATAATAATCCACAACGATCGCCATGAATGGGGCTTGATTTTTTATGAAACTGTCGATATTCTCAGATACGTCGAAAACAATGACGATTACGATAAGCAAGCTGATGGCATAAAAAAATGTGCCAAGAAACTTTTTAATTATATACCAATCGATTATTTTCACCCGATAAAATTATAAATTGCCAGAAACTACAACCTTTGTGTAACATTTTTTATCATAATACTTTTCCACTTGCTAAAACTACCGTCAAGGATATGCTTACGGGCCTCTCCCACCAACCAAAGATAAAAACTCAAGTTGTGCAAGCTTGCTATCATGCCTCCCAGCATTTCCCTGGCCACGAACAAATGACGGAGGTAGGCTTTTGAATATTGCACATCGACAAAGGATGTGCCCTCCGCATCAATCGGACTAAAGTCCTCGGCCCATTTTTTGTTTTTAATATTTATGATCCCGTTTTTAGTGAACAGCATCCCGTTCCTGCCGTTTCGTGTCGGCATCACACAATCAAACATATCGACGCCGAGGGCGATACTCTCAAGTATATTTGCAGGAGTCCCCACACCCATAAGATAACGTGGTTTGTCTTCGGGGAGTATGCCACAAACAAGTTCTGTCATTTCATACATCATTTCGTGAGGCTCCCCAACCGAGAGGCCGCCTATTGCGTTGCCGTCAGCATTTTTGGATGCTATCGTCTCTGCTGAAATTTTACGCAAATCCTTATAAGTGCTACCCTGTACAATTGGGAACAAGGCTTGTGAGTGAGCATATCTTGGTTCTGTTTTATCAAAATGGGCTATACATCTGTCGAGCCATCTATGAGTTATATCCATTGATTTTTTCGCATAATTATAGTCACAGGGGTAGGGTGTGCATTCGTCGAAGGCCATCATTACATCAGCACCTATTATTCTTTGTGTTTCCATTACGGACTCAGGTGTGAAGCTATGCCTAGAACCATCGATATGCGATTGAAAAACAACCCCTTCCTCATTTAGTTTACGCGTGCCCGAAAGTGAATATACCTGATAGCCGCCACTATCTGTTAAAACAGGCCTGTCCCAACCGTTGAATTTATGAAGCCCCCCAGCCTGCTCAATGATCTTTAAACCCGGCCTCAAATACAAATGATAGGTGTTACCAAGTATAATCTGTGCATCTACATCATGTTTAACATCCTTGATATGAACACCTTTTACGCTTCCCGCAGTACCAACCGGCATAAAAATAGGCGTAAGTATCTTTCCGTTATCCGTTTGTATTTCCCCGGCCCTGGCCGAGCTTTTTATATCTTTTCCCTGAAGGCTAAAATCCATTGTCCCAAAATTTCTGCAAAATTAGTCTTTTTGCTCAAGTGTACTAGCCCCCCATAAAGCTGGACATTATAAACAAGTTAGCATTAAGCAGAAAGACACGTGTAATTCAAAATATATTTGCACGGACGTATAATTTGCATTATCTTTGCACGTGTAAACTAAAATATTGAATCATGAACACAAAATTAACATTGACGATTGAACAATCCATTATCGAAAAAGCAAAATCGTATGCGAAAGAAAAAGGACGTAGTTTATCAGACATAATAGAAAATTATCTTAAAGCCATCACAACGGAACAGAGAATAATTGAAGATATTTCACCTCTTGTAAATTCATTACGTGGTAGTTTCAAATCACCTGAATCTTTTGATTATAAAAAGGAACTATCAAACGGGCTATCTGAAAAATACATGACATGAAAAAAATACTGATTGACACAGATGTAATACTTGACTTTTTCTTCGACAGAAAACCGTTTTCCGACAATTCAACAATAATACTAAGTCATTGTGAAAAAGGGCTATTGGACGGATTTATTACGCCGGTAATAATTAGCAATATTTATTACTTATTACGTAGGACTGCAAAACATGATAAAGTCATTGAAAAACTAAAACAATTATTGTCAATAACACATGTTTTACAAATGGACAGACTAGTAATAGAAAAAGCACTCAATTCTGACTTTAAAGACTTTGAAGATGCTTTACAAAACTTCGCTGCGATAAATTATGGAGAAATAGAAGTGATTGTAAGCCGTAATATAAAAGATTATAAGAAAAGTGAAATTGGAGTATTTACTCCGGAAAGTTTCGTGAAGTTAATAAATGCCTAATGCTAACAATGTATAGATTATGGCGGGTGATGTACTGAATATGAGTATTTTAGATATATATAAACATCGGTGTAAGTTGAAAGATTTGTGTTCCGAAAACCGCCACAAATCATATACTCACCGTTGGGCATAATTTCCCACATAACGAAATCGAGATTAATTTTAGAGGTTTTGTCTTTGAAAATTTATTTACTAATGAAAATTACATGTTATATGTATAAAAAAGGTATAAACAGACTTGTCAGATGGTGAATAATTATAAGATACGGGAACAATAAAACTATTGGCCCGATAAGGCTGGCCATTGGTAATTAATTAAAAAAGAGCCACGAATGCACAAATTAAAAACGAATAAAAACCATCCGTGCATTCGCGGCAACAAAAATCATTCGTGCATTCGCGGCAACCAAGAACCATCCGTGCATTCGTGGCAACAAAAATCATTCGTGCATTCGTGGCAAAACACAAACCATCCGTGCATTCGCGGCAACCAAGAACCATCCGTGCATTCGTGGCAACAAAAATCATTCGTGCATTCGTGGCAAATCAAAAACCATTCGTGCATTCGTGGCAAATCAAAAACCATCCGTGCATTCGTGGCAACAATATTAATGATATTGAAAAATGCAATGTCTCTCCTACCTACAGACCCTAAGTAATAAAAGGACTAAATATCTTAATAGACAAAATAGAGTTGATGAAACCTGAGTGTTACAGCTTTAATTTACGAGAAATATTATTCATACTTATTTGGACAGGGTATTTTTTATGCATCTTTGAAGATAAACAAAACATCGGGGAAATTCTTTTTTTTTGGTTCTAAACTAAGTGCTACTTTTGCCCGAACGAAAAAGACATTGTTCAACAAATGGAATTGTTTACACAAATTGTGTTTTGGATATTCATCGGCGCAACGGTCATTCAGCTGATTTACTATTGGGCTATATTTTCCCGTTTGGCATTTTACAGCAAGCCTGCCGCAAACAGAGCGGACAAGCCTGCGGTATCGGTTGTTATTTCGGCAAGAAACGAGTACCACAATTTAATGAAAAACCTGGAACCGATTCTAAATCAGGACTATCCCGAATTCGAGCTAATAGTTGTAAACCATGCCTCAACCGATGAATCGAGATATTTCCTTGAGGAGCTCAAAAACAAATACGATTACTTGAAGGTTGTTCAAATAGATCAGGACTTAAACTTTTTCAAGGGCAAAAAGTTCCCGCTCTCTATAGGTATTAAGTCGGCCAAATATGATTTGTTGCTGTTGACCGATGCCGACTGTAGCCCGCGGTCGAAAAACTGGATCAGCGAAATGGCTTCCGGTTACGGCAACAAAGACACTGAAATTGTTTTAGGCTATGGCCCCTACCTAAAGCGAAAAGGATTGTTAAACCTATTGATAAGATACGATACTTTTATGGTGGCCGTACAGTATTTATCGTATGCGCTTGCCGGCTTGCCTTATATGGGCGTCGGCCGAAACCTGTCGTACCGCAAATCATTGTTCATAAAAAACAAAGGTTTTATCTCACATTACAACATACCCTCTGGCGACGATGACTTATTTATAAACAGGGCAGCAAACAGGACAAACTGCAGTATCGAAATCTCACCCGACAGCTTTATGTCCTCCATTCCGAAAACAAGCTTCAAGGAATGGTATAATCAGAAAACCAGACATCTAAGCACAGGCATTTTATATAAGACAAAATTTAAATTATTACTGGGGGCTTTCGGCTTTAGCCAGATACTTTTTTATGGCAGCTTCGTAGTCCTGCTTGCAATGAACAGCCTTCCTCTCATTGTTTTGCCTGTATTTGGCATAAGGCTTCTGTCGCAATTGATTGTAAACAAAATAATAAGCAAAAAACTTGATGAAGGCAGTTTATATTTACTTTCACCGTTTTTGGAAATATTATTATTAGTTTTATTGTCAATATTTAGTTTGACAGGCATAGGTAAAAAAGTTTCATGGAAATAAATAAGTTAACTAAAAAAGGGCAGAGGGATTATAAGTTGGTAAAACTAGCTTTAAACGACAGAAGTCAGACGGCTTATGCCGAGTTGCTCAACCTTTACCGTGATTCGCTCTATTTTTCAATGCTGAAGATGACCAACAACCCCAACGATGCCGAGGATCTGACAATAGAGGCATTCGGGAAGGCATTTAAGAACCTTCATCAATATACTCCTGAATATGCTTTCAGCACCTGGTTGTTCAAAATTGCCATCAACAACGGCATAGATTTTATCAGGAAGAAAAAAACACAAAATGAATTATTGCCAAACAGGGAAAAGAACAAAGATGACGACATTGCCAACAAAGTTGCCGGCAAGGAGCCCAATCCTGAGGAAGTAATAATAAACAAGCAGAAAATCAAAATGATGCGCGAGGTAATACATCGCTTAAAGCCTCATTACAAAAAACTTATCGAGCTCCGGTATTTCGACGAACTGTCGTATGAAGAAATTGTTCAGGAACTAAACCTGCCTATAGGGACGGTAAAAGTCCAGCTGTTCAGGGCCAGGACATTTTTATACAACATCCTTAAAAGCTCCAGGGAGACTATTTAGCTTTTCACCACAAACTTCAGTTACATAATCCGGGTTTAAACTACAAATGTTATCTTTGCATTGATTTGAACTCAATAGGAATGGAAGAGGAAAACACCCTAGCGAAAATTGAATATATTGATCTCGACAAGGTTCTGAAGACCAAGAGCCCGGGTCTGAACAAAATGTTGCCGGCTTTTGTCAAAGCATATATTAAACGCATTGTCCATCAGGATGAGCTGAACTATTACCTGAAAAATCACGGGCATCTGATGGGGATAGAGTTCATTGACTCGGTACTTAACGAAATGGGCGTTAAACTTGAGACCAAAGGTCTCGGGAACATTCCTGAGGACGGAAGGGCGATTATTGCCTCAAACCACCCCCTGGGCGGCCTTGACGGCATAGCCCTTATGCTCGTCGCGGGAAGGAAACGCCCGGACCTGGTGTTTCCCGTGAACGATATACTGATGAACGTTAAAAATCTGGAACCTTTGTTCATACCTATAAACAAACACGGTTCCAATGCTGATAACATAAAGATAATAAATGAAAGCTTCGCCTCCGACAAATTGATCTGCTATTTCCCTTTTGGGCTTGTGTCGCGAAAGAAAAAAGGAAAAATAATGGATTTGAGTTGGAAAACTACTTTTATCACCAAGGCAAAGCGCTTTAAAAGGGATATAATACCAACAAATATCAGCGGAAGAAATTCAAACTGGTTTTACAATCTTTCAAACTTGCGAAAAAAACTGGGAATAAAGGCAAATATCGAGATGCTTTACCTTGTTGACGAGTTTGCTAAGCAAAAAGGGCAAACGCTCAAGTTCACATTTGGTAAAGCCGTTTCATATAAAACTTTCGACAAACGATATAAAAATGATGAATGGGCTGAGCTCATGCGCCTGTTTTCCTATAAATTAGCAGAAGGATATGAAGGAAGCTTTGAAGAATATATTTCAGAAACAAAAAACTAAATTCATGAAGACAATAATTCAACCTGTTGACAGACAATTACTTGTGCAAGAACTCAATGAGACAACCTTTTTGAGGAAGACCAATAACGCGCAAAATGAGATATATATATTAAATGAGGAAAGCGCGCCGCACGTGATACGGGAAATAGGCAGGCTGAGGGAAGTAACTTTTCGTGATGCAGGTGGCGGAACAGGCAAAGAGATCGACCTGGACGATTTTGACACAGGTGAAAATGCGTTTATGCAGATGATAGTATGGGATCCCGAGGAACGGGAAATCGTCGGTGGGTATCGTTATGTACACTGCAAAAACCTTTTTATAGACGAAAAAGGAGTTGTTGCATCACCAACATCGACATTGTTCGAATACAAGAAAAAATTTATCGACAACTACTTTCCTTTTACAATAGAGCTTGGGAGGTCTTTTGTCCAGCCGCTTTATCAGCCCACCTATAACCTAAGGCGCGGCATGTACGCCCTCGACAACCTTTGGGACGGACTAGGGGCGCTTCTCATAGAGCATCCCGACATAAAATACTTATTCGGCAAAGTAACCATGTATGCCGATTTCGACAGACTGGCACGCGATATGATACTTTTCTTTTTCGAGAAGTATTTCCCTGACAACGAAGGACTTGTAGAGGCCCACCAACCCCTTGAGCGCAGCACCTCCGATAAAGTGCTGAACAGTATTTTCACCGGCTGCAACTATGATGAGGATTATAAAATAATGGTACAGAAAGTAAGGAAGCTTGGTGAGAACGTCCCTCCCCTCTTCAATGCGTACATGAATCTGTCATCAACAATGAAAACCTTCGGCACCGCCCTGAACGACCATTTCGGCGACGTGGAGGAAACAGGGATACTGATTACCGTTCGCGATATTTATGATGTTAAAAAAGAAAGGCATCTTACTTCATACGAAAGAAAGTAAACGTCAGGCATTTGGCAGCAGCATGATAATTCCTTGATTTGAAATTGAAGAAGCTATATAATTTATTAAAGCTTTTCGCTTTTGCGGGCATGCTTGCATATCAATATTCATGTACTAAAACTGCTATTGGCAACAAGCTGATACTCAACAAGGGTTGGAAATTCAAGTCCACGACCGATAGTTTATGGCTAACAGCCGAAGTCCCGGGCTCGGTACATACCGATTTACTGCGGAACGGAATTATCAAAGACCCGTTTTATAGGTTGAACGAACATGATGTCCAGTGGGTTGATAAGAAAAATTGGGAGTATAAAACTACCTTTAGCGTCAGCCGCGAGATTCTCGGCAACGAAAAAATCGAGCTGGAGTTCAAAGGACTCGACACCTATGCAACAGTGTTCCTGAACAACAAAAAAATTCTTGAAGCCGACAATATGTTCATGAACTGGCTTGTTGAATGCAAGAACCAGATCAAAGAGGGCGGGAACGACTTGAGAATTGTTTTTGAGTCGCCCATAAGCAGGGGCCTTGAAAAAAGGGAAGTCCTTGGGTATTTTTTACCAGGCGCTGAAAACGACCAATCGGAAACAGGTGGGCTCGGAGACAAAAAAGTCTGCGTTTTTAGCAGGAAGGCACAATATCATTTTGGCTGGGACTGGGGGCCGCGGCTGGTAACAAGCGGGATTTGGCAGGACATCACACTCAAATATTGGAATAATTGCAAAATCAACGACCTCTTCATAAAACAAGACAGCATTGGCGGTAACAGGGCCGGACTCACGGCTGAAATTGATATTGAATCAACCAACGATCAACAACTTGAGCTAATAATTAAAATCGATGACGAATTAATCCTAAAAAACAAAACCCGTTTACTGAAAGGAACCAACCGCATTGAGATACCTTTCGATATTTTGAACCCTGAATTGTGGTGGACCAACGGACTGGGAAAACAAAAACTTTATAAAGTTGATGTTGGCATAATAAAAAACAACAGGGAAATAGCAAATGCCGAATCAAAAACCGGGCTTCGGACCATAGGGCTTATCAGGAAAAAAGACAGCATCGGTGAGAGTTTTTATTTCCGGCTCAACGGACGGCCTGTATTTATGAAGGGGGCAAATTATATACCACAGGACGTTTTTCTTAACAGGGTAAAGCCCGCCGACTACGAAAGGCTAATAAGATCGGCTGCCGAAGCAAATTTCAATATGCTCAGGGTTTGGGGAGGCGGAATTTACGAAAAGGAGGTTTTTTACGATTTATGCGATAAATACGGAATACTTGTCTGGCAGGATTTTATGTTCGCATGTGCCATGTATCCGGGCAACACAGAGTTTTTAAACAATGTGAAGGCCGAGGCCGAACAGAATGTCAAGCGACTTCGCAAGCATACATGCATCGCTCTCTGGTGCGGCGACAACGAAATACTTTCGGCATGGAACAACTGGGGGTGGAAAGAAGATGTTGCCGAGAATCAAGGAGATGTGATAGCTGAAAAAGTTTGGGGCAATTATGACACCATCGTCCATCATATCCTCCCTGAGGTGATTGAAAAATTAAGCCCGCATATATCTTATTGGAGCTCGTCGCCCAGCGCAGGTATTGGCAAATTGGAGAACGGCAAATCCGGCGACATGCATTATTGGGGGGTTTGGTGGGCAAAAGAGCCTTTCGCGAACTATAAGACCAAAATCCCCCGCTTCATGTCGGAATATGGCTTTCAGTCGTTTCCCGAAATAAATTCCATTAATAAATATGCGATCGAAGAAGATTGGGACATCAGCTCGGAGGTAATGAAATCGCATCAGCGCTCAAGCATCGGGAACGCAACCATCGAAGAATATATGGACAGGGATTATCGGAAACCCAAGGATTTCCCTATGTTCGTTTATGTCAACCATCTGCTTCAGGCCGAAGGCGTAAAAACTGCAATAGAGGCGCACAGGCGCAACATGCCAATATGCATGGGCTCGCTATACTGGCAGCTCAACGATTGTTGGCCGGCGGCCTCATGGTCGGGCATAGATTATTACGGTCAATGGAAAGCACTTCATTATTTCGCTAAAAAAGCCTTCGGCAACATCCTGGTGTCACCCGACATCGATAGCCTGGGCAACATAGCAATATTCGGCATCAACGATTTATCGAAAGATAAAAAAGCCAGCTTAATTATTGAAATTATCGATTTCGACGGGAATAAGAAATGGGGCTACAACAAAAACATCATCCTAAGATCCAACTCATCGGCCATTCTCTTTCAGGAAAACATAAAGAAGTTTTGTGCTGATATCGATAAGCAAAACACATTGCTGCACTGCGAATTGATAAATGAAGAAGGCGGGGAACTATCGGAAAACATCTTGTATTTCGATAAGACAAAAAACCTAGGGCTTCCACGGGGCAATGTCGGCATCTCATGTTCCTATGCCGAAGGGCGCATAAAAATAGATATCCGATCAGGGAAACTTGTCAAAAATATTTATTTGAAACTTGATGATGACAGGGCCCGCTTTTCTGATAATTATTTCGATATGCTGCCCGGGCAAAAAACGACGGTTTATTATGTGGGCAACAAAAACATCAAAATTGAGGACTTTATTAACGGATTAACTGTTACCGATTTAAGTGGCCCCACAAAAATTCATTTCTGACATTTTATTGAAAATAATGATGCCGAAGTTGCACTAACTTATTGATTATGTAGGTCTAAAACAGGCTTTTCGGACAAAGCCGGTAACGCAAGCGGGACTTTTGCAATGTATTAATGTCTATATATCCTTGTCTTACAGCATTTTATCAAAGCTTACCATAATAGGCAAATAAATATTACAAAAATATGGAAGAGAATAAAAATACTATTACATTTGCCAAACTTATAATTAAATATTTTAAAATGAAAAAAGGTACCGTAAAGTTCTTTAATGAGTCAAAAGGATTTGGATTTATTATTGACGACGAAACAAAAAATGAGTACTTTGTACACGTATCAGGCTTAGTTGACTCAGTTAACGAAGGTGATGCTGTAGAATTTGACTTAAAAGAAGGCAGAAAAGGCTTAAATGCAGTAAATGTAAAAGCTCTTTAATAAGATTTTATTAAGTTTTTTGCGGGAAGGCCTGTCATTCTTTGGCAGGCTTTTCTTATTTTTAGGCGGCAAATAGAATTATCATGAAAATCAAGTATGCAAATTTCATAATCAGCTCGACCACATTTACGAAATGCCCTGAGCCCAACATGCCGGAATATGCGTTCATCGGGAGGTCGAACGTAGGGAAATCATCCTTGATAAATTCCCTCACCGGATTTAAGAAACTTGCCAAGACAAGCGGGAGCCCGGGCAAGACCATCACCATTAACCATTTTATGATAAACAACGAATGGTATCTGGTTGACCTTCCCGGCTACGGATATGCAAAACGCTCAAAAACAGAACGCTCTAAATGGGGCAAGATGATAAAATCATATATTTTGGGAAGAGAGAACCTTTTAACGGTTTTCGTTCTGATCGATTCCAGGCACGAAGCTCAAAAAAACGACCTTGAGTTTATAGAATGGCTGGGGGTTTCCGGGATTCCCCTTGCGCTAATATTTACTAAAGCCGACAAGATGAAGCGCAACGAACTGGAAAAGTCGGTGAGCACATTTAAAAAAACACTCCTGGACAAATGGGAAGAGCTGCCACCCTGTTTTGTGACATCTGCCGTAAAAGGCCGCAGTGGCAACGATGAAGTCCTTGAATTTATCGAAAAGACAAATTTGGTTTTTGATAAATGAGATTTAAGAAACAACAAATTCTCGAAGATTAATTTGTCGCATCCGATAATGCCTATTAATTCCTCAATTATGTATTTCTTCAGAAAAGCATGTGAAACGCCGAAGCGCTTATAATCAGTTTGCAAATAAAAAACTTGCGGAGTGATTTCCGTGCTATTCTATTTCCATCATTAGGAAATCCTTTGGTACCATTTGTTGAAGGCTCACGTAAAGCTTTTTCACTCTACCGTCGCAGGGAGCAACAATGGAGTTGCGCATCTTCATGGCTTCCAGGACCAGCATCACTTCCCCTTCTGCAACTTTCCGGCCCGGTTTCACATTAATATCCACAATGGTCCCGGGGATAAAAGATTTAATCTTACAGGGGTCGTGTTCCTGATATCGAGGTCGGTTTTTGTACTTTTCAGTAAGTTTGGTCATATATTTCCCACCATCGACAACAATAGAGCTCAAGCGTTTTCTTTTCTTTTTCTTATCTTCCATTTTTCAAGATATTAAAATGGTGGGATACCATGTTTCTTCTTTGGTATATTAACATCTTTTTGGGCTGATATCTCAAGGGCATGAATAATCATCGACCTCGTTTCACCAGGCTCGATAACAGCGTCAACATAGCCATAGGCAGCGGCAACATAAGGGTTCGCAAACTTTTCCTTATATTCTTCAACTTTTTCTTTCCTAAGCTTATCAGGATCCTCGGCTGACATGATTTCTTTTCTGAAAATAATATTGGCAGCTCCTTCGGGTCCCATTACGGCAATTTCGGCCGTAGGCTAGGCAAAAACAAAATCGGCGCGCAGATGGTGGGAACACATTGCTATATAACCACCGCCATAGGCCTTTCGCATAATAAGGGTGATTTTTGGCACTGTGGCCTCGGAATAGGCATAAAGCAATTTGGCGCCATGGCGAATAACCCCGGCATGCTCCTGGTCAACACCCGGAAGATATCCGGGAAGATCGACAAGGGTAACCAAAGGAATGTCGAACGAGTCGCAATACCTGATGAAGCGCGCGGCTTTATCGGAGCTGTCAACATCAAGCACACCGGCAAGGTACATGGGTTGGTTCGCGACGTAACCAACTGTTTTCCCGTCCAAACGACCAAAGCCGATAACAATATTTTGGGCAAACAGCTCCATTATCTCGAAGAAATTCGAGTCGTCGCTGATGGCTTTTATGACATCCCTTACGTCATAAGGTTGTTTGGCATCGCCCGGCATTATGTTGTCAATTTTGTACTGACGCGTCTTAGGCGATTTCTTGGGGTAGTTCTTGGCTTTTGCGGAATTGTTCCAGGGGATATAACTGGCAAGGCTTTTTATCTGGCTAAAACATTGCTCTTCGCTCTCGGCATAAAAATGTGCATTTCCGGTTGTTTCGCAATGAACCCTTGCGCCACCCAAAGCTTCCATGGATATTTCCTCGCCCAGAACGGTTTTGATGACCTCCGGCCCGGTGATGAACATTTTGGAAATATTCTCGACAACAAAAACGAAGTCCGTCAAGGCTGGAGAATATACGGCACCTCCCGCACAAGGCCCTAAGATAACCGATATCTGAGGTATGACCCCCGAGGCCAGGGTGTTCCTGAAGAAAATCTCGCCATAGCCTGCCAGGGAGTTTACTCCTTCCTGGATACGTGCGCCACCTGAGTCGTTTATCCCGATTATAGGCACTTTTAGCTTAAGGGCATGATCCATTATCTTGGTTATCTTTTTGGCATGCATCCATCCCAAGGAACCACCGGCAACCGTAAAGTCCTGGGCATAAATACAAACCGGATGCCCCATCAACAAGCCTGTACCTGTTATTACTCCATCCCCGGGGAGATATTTCTTGTTCATGTCGAAGTCCTTTGCGGCATGTTCGACCAACAAATCGTATTCGTGAAACGATTTAGGATCAAGCAACTTGATAATCCTTTCCCGGGCAGTAAGCTTGCCAATGGCCTTTTGCTTTTCAATGGCCTTGTCTCCCCCGCCCTTAAGCGCGTTGCGCATCCTGTTTCTTAAATCTGTAGATTTCTGTTTTAAACCCATTTTAATGGTTTTAGTTTACACAAAAAAAGAGATAAGCCCAAATATGTTCTATTATAATATATGTATAACCTATCTCTATCGGCTGCAAAAATATACCAAATAACCCAAATGTCAACTATTTTGTATTTTTAAAAACTTTTTATTTATATTGATTATCGTATAATTTGAATTTAAGTATCTGATAATGAACGCAGAAGATATACGAGAATACTGTTTGGGCAAGAAAGAAACCAGCGAAAGTTTCCCTTTCGACGACACAACCTTGGTTTTTAAGGTCCTGAACAAAATGTTTGCACTGATAAACCTCGACGGCGACCTGAGGCTGAACCTTAAATGCGAGCCTGAGAAAGCAATCGAGCTAAGGGAAAGATACAGTGCTGTTTTACCCGGATATCACATGAACAAAAAACTGTGGAACACGATTTTGATCGACGGTAGTATCCACAACAATCTCCTCAAGGGATGGATAGATGATTCCTACGATTTAATTGTCGGGAAAATGCCAAAAAAGGACAGGGATTTGCTGTGATCTTTTTTTTCAGGAACCAGTGGTATTTCAGAATTATTATCACTATTTATTTACAGCATTTACTTAGTTTTGCAGGGTATTTCAAAAAGTAATGCAATGGATAATTCATCATTTAAAAATGCAATATTAGCAGGCATACCCGAGCGTTTGCCCGAACCGAAAGCATACGACAGCGGTATAAGCCACGCACCTAAGCGAAAGGATATCCTGAGCGGGGAAGAAAAAAAACTGGCTTTAAAAAACGCATTAAGGTATTTCCCGCAAAAACACCATAAGACCCTTGCAAAAGAATTTGCCGATGAACTGAAAGAATACGGGCGCATATATATGTATAGGTTTATTCCTGACTATAGAATATATGCCCGCCCTATAGACGAATACCCGGCCAAGTCGGGACAGGCCGCCGCGATAATGCTGATGATACAAAACAACCTGGACTTTGCCGTGGCGCAACACCCTCATGAGCTTATTACCTATGGCGGAAACGGTGCTGTTTTCCAAAACTGGGCTCAATACACCCTTTGCATGCAGTATCTGGCAACAATGACCGATGAGCAGACCCTGGTGATGTACTCTGGTCATCCGTTGGGCTTGTTTCCGTCGCATAAAGATGCCCCGCGGGTTGTTGTTACAAACGGAATGGTAATCCCCAACTATTCTTCACAAGACGAATGGGAAAAGTTCAATGCTTTGGGAGTATCACAATACGGACAGATGACGGCAGGCTCATATATGTATATAGGGCCTCAGGGGATTGTTCACGGGACAACAATTACAGTAATGAACGCTGCCAGAAAAGTTGCAAAAGAAAACGAGGACCCCTTTGCAGGAAAACTTTTCCTTACGGCAGGATTGGGCGGAATGTCGGGCGCACAGCCCAAAGCCGGCAACATTGCCAAGGTGGTTACAGTTGTTGCCGAAGTAAATCCCTCTGCCACGTTCAAGCGTCATGAACAAGGCTGGGTTGACGAGGTAATCTCAGATTTGGACGATCTTGTTGAAAGAGTTAGAAAGGCAAAAGAGAACAAGGAAGTCGTTTCGATAGCCTACGATGGCAATATAGTCGATGTTTGGGAAAAGTTCGACGAGAAAAACATTTTCGTGGACCTGGGCTCAGACCAGACCTCATTGCACAACCCATGGGCAGGAGGTTATTATCCGGCTGGGATCTCGTATGAGGAATCCAATAAAATGATGGCCGAGGCCCCTTCTCTTTTTAAAAGGAAAGTCCAAGAAAGCTTAAGGCGCCATGCCGACGCCATAAACAAACATACCGCAAAGGGAACTTATTTCTTCGACTATGGCAACGCATTTCTTTTGGAAGCCTCCAGGGCCGGTGCCGACCTAATGGCCGAAGACGGTATCAACTTCAGGTATCCGTCTTATGTTCAGGATATTATGGGCCCCATGTTTTTTGATTTCGGCTTTGGGCCCTTCCGATGGGTGTGTAGTTCCGGCAAAGCCGAGGATCTTGAAACAACCGATAATATCGCGGCTGACATCCTTGAAGAAATTATGCGGAATTCACCTGCCGAGATTCAAAGCCAGATGGTTGACAACATACAATGGATTCGGGGAGCAAGGGAAAACAAACTCGTTGTAGGCTCCCAGGCAAGGATTTTATATGCCGATGCGGAAGGAAGGATGAGGATAGCCGAAGAATTCAACAAGGCTGTTGCCGACGGCAGATTGTCGGCCCCTGTGGTACTGGGCCGCGACCATCACGATGTGTCTGGCACCGATTCCCCATTTAGGGAAACATCGAATATTTACGACGGCTCCAGCTTCACTGCCGATATGGCGATACAGAATGTTATCGGCGATTCCTTTAGAGGCGCTACGTGGGTCAGCATTCACAATGGAGGCGGCGTTGGATGGGGCGAAGTTATAAACGGCGGCTTCGGAATGCTGCTGGACGGCAGCGATGATGCCGACCGTCGCCTTAGATCAATGCTTTTTTGGGACGTCAACAATGGTATCTCCAGAAGAAACTGGGCCAGGAACGAGGGAGCGACATTCACCATAAAAAGGGCGATGGAGGAGAACCCGAAGCTTAAAGGAACTTTGCCAAATATTGCCGATGAGCGAATAATTGATGCTGTTTTGGGTTTTTAGGGGATTTTTCCCAACGAATTTTGATCAATATCCCATTCGATCTGTACTAGTCCGTTTCGATAGCCGTTAACTTCGGCGACAAACTCTTCCTGATCGCCAAGGCCGGCCTCTATCTGTTTTTTTTCTTTTGCGCTTAATGAATAGCTGGAACTAACTATATTGAGCGCAGCACGGAATTTTCCGGCCACAACATACTCGTTCTTATACTTCCCGGATCTGTCTTCAACCTTTTTCACAAGGACACTCACGGTTTTGCCGAACAAACTTAGTTTCCCCAAGACATCCATGTCAATACTCTCACCAATCGAGAGACTTCCCCTTAAAACGCTATTAGAAGCCGGTTTTCTTTTCTCAGGCCTTTTGCTTATTTCAGCAATCTCGGGCGAACAATCCCAGATAACATGTAAAATAGAATTTTCATAATCAATCTTAACAACCCTGCAATGGATTACATCATCATGAACCAACCTGTTGAGTGCCCCGTTGATGTCAGGGCCAGGTTTGTGGTAATATCGTTTTTCCTTATTGAGAAGAGCAATGTAGTCATCATTGTAAACAAATGTAATCCTGTCTCCCAAATTCAAGACCCTAAGGCCCACAACTGCATTTTCCAATTTGTGCAAGTCATGGTAAGAATCCTGTTCCCAAGGCAATGTGCATATAATGCCATTGACATTTTTTCGACGGAGGAAATCCCTGTTCCCGATCAGGCTTATTTCCGACATAGAGTTCCATAATACATGAAGTTGTTGATTGTGTTTGTTGACCCTGAGGATTTTACAAGTAATCACATCCCCACCAACAAGTCTTTTAACGGCTTTCTTATAAAGTTCAGTGCCAAGTTCCGACTTTTTAGGGGCACATAATCTGCACTTGAATTTACCATGCGCATAAAATGACAATTGTTTGTTGTCATGCTCAATAACATTTACCTGGATGTCATTATACAATAAATCATCGAAATTCTCTTTAAACCATTGAAATTTATCGTTATTGGAACCAAATACAAGTTTTCCCTCCTTATTCTTGCCCCAATAAGTAGTTTCGGTTGTTTGCCCTTCCTTAAGAATATCAATATCCAATGGCGAGTCCATGTTGTTTTTATGCATCAACCCGAAAAACGAACCGTATTTCCATCCAAAATGTATTCCCGCATCAACAAAAACGCCAAATATAGTTTTGCTGACTATAATGGATTTATATGTCTCCCCCACTTTTATCCCAGGTAATGAATTTTTAATCCGGCAAGCCACGACCCGGCAAGAAAAAGGCACAGTCTTTATGTTCACAACTTTACAAGAGAAGACTTTTCCGACCAAGCTAGTCGAGACAACTTGCCACTGAGAGGGGAAGCTATAATTCCACGGCATATCCCGATAATTAATTTTGGAATACAGACCATTAACTTTAACCGAAAAACCGTCTTGGAGTTTTTTTTCAATTCGCATGTTGATAGGTTCATCATCAGCAAAGGCTTTTTCAAGTTCCCTAATCAACCTTATAATATAAGGTTTCCTGAGGAACAAGGTCAGCTTGTTAAGTTGTGTTGCAACTTTGTTCCATTCTTTTAGGCTTATCATTGCCTGATGCATACCTTGGTCGTTTTTATTTTAACTTCCCAAAATTAATTAAAATATTAATTAGGTCAGATGCCGGATGTCACATTCTATAAGAACAAAACCCCGCAACAATAAAGCTACGGGGTTTCAATACACATTTTCATTAACACATAATCCTATCAAGGCTTTGTTCAAAACCCAAAAGCCGCTTTTACTTTCTCAACATAATCAAGTGCTTCCCAGGTAAAAAGCTCAACTTCAACTTCGAGGTTGCCTTCATAAGGATTCTTGAATTTCTTGAGCACTACTTTATTTTCCCTGCCCATGTGGCCATAAGCAGCAGATTCCAGATAAATAGGATTCCTCAATTTTAGCCTTTCTTCGATAGCCTTGGGGCGCATATCGAAAATTTCAGCGACTTTAACAGCAATTTCTGCATCTTCTAAAGCGTTTTTCGCTGTGCCATAAGTGTTTATAAATATATTCATTGGTCTTGCAACGCCAATGGCATAGGAAACCTGAACCAAAACCTCATCGCAAACACCAGCAGCAACAAGGTTTTTTGCTATATGACGGCTAGCATAAGCAGCGGAGCGGTCAACTTTTGACGGGTCTTTCCCTGAAAACGCACCGCCTCCGTGAGCACCTTTCCCACCATAAGTGTCCACAATAATTTTTCTTCCGGTTAAACCGGTATCCCCATGAGGCCCCCCGATCACGAATTTCCCGGTTGGATTAACATGATAGGTGATTTTATCGTCGAAAAGAGCCTGGATTTTTGCCGGCAACAGCTTATGGACCCTGGGGACAAGAATATCGATCACATCCTGCTTTATCTTGGCAAGCATGGCCTCGTCCTCGTCAAAATCGTCATGCTGGGTAGAGACAACAATAGTATCGATGCGCACAGGCTGGTTGTTATCGTCATACTCTATGGTTACCTGCGATTTTGAATCGGGGCGCAAATAAGTCATTTGTTTGCCCTCGCGGCGAATTTCCGCCAGCTCGTAAACCAGCAAATGGGATAATTCAAGTGAGAGCGGCATATAATTATCGGTCTCGCGACTAGCGTACCCGAACATCATCCCCTGATCGCCGGCGCCCTGGTTCAAAGGGTCCTCACGCTCGACACCCTGGCGGATATCGCCCGATTGCTCATGTATCGCCGACAAAACACCGCAGGAATTGCCATCGAACATATACTCGCTTTTAGTATAACCGATCTTGTTTATGACATCGCGGGTAACCCCTTGAACATCAACATAAGTTTTGGAGAAAACTTCACCTGCAACAACAACCTGTCCTGTTGTTACCAAAGTTTCTACGGCTACTTTGGAATCTTTGTCGTATGCCAGGAAATAATCGAGCATGGCATCCGAGATTTGATCCGATACCTTATCGGGATGACCCTCCGATACCGATTCAGAAGTAAATAAATATGACATCTTTTAATTTTTAAAACGTTAAAACTAAAGGAATGGTTTGATTGGAAAGGCTAAAACTTGGTTTAGCATTTTTTATTGTGGTTGCAATCAATCAAATCTTTCCACTTTTTAATTTTTCCTATTTGGAATGTGCAAATGTATAAAAAAATTCGTCCGTTGGAAAAAACGGATAATTTTTTTTAGGAATTATCTTGTAAGCTTGCGGAAAATATCCTCCATGCTCGATTCAACCCTTGAAAGCGACAGAACACCAAATCCTTTTGAAACGGCAAAATTAAAGATGTCCTCGCGAATATCCTTATTTGATTTTGAACTTAACAGCCATACATTATCGCCTGTCTTCGTAACCTTATCGACAGAACTGATGCGAAGAAGCATGTTTTTGTTCACAAGCCCCTTAAACTCTACTTGAAACCTTAATTGTTCGTTGGCAATCCCCGAAAGCTTGGAAGTGTTATCATCAGCAACAATTTTTCCATTATCAATAATCACGACCCTGCCGCAGACAGCTTCAACCTCCTGCATAATATGCGTCGATAGAATCACTGTTTTCTTTTTGCCCATCTCAGAAATTATCTTTCTGATGTCAACCAGCTGGTTGGGGTCGAGGCCGGAAGTGGGCTCGTCGAGTATCAACAGTTCAGGGTCGTGAATCAGCGCTTGCGCAAGGCCCACGCGCTGGCGATAGCCCTTCGACAAGGCGCCTATTTTCTTTTTCCTCTCTATTCCGAGGCCCATAAGCTCTATTATTTCATCGACGCGCTTTTTTACATTGAACGATGTCGGGTACATTCTTAATACAAATGAGAGATACTCCTTTACGTACATATCAGAATATAGCGGGTTGTTTTCTGGTAAATACCCCAATTGTTTCCTTATGTCCAGCTGTGATTCGTCAACATCTTCGCCGTTTATCAGAACACTTCCTGAACTAGCGGGGATATAGGCAGTTAAGATCTTCATCAAAGTAGATTTCCCTGCTCCGTTTGGCCCAAGCAATCCAACAACTTCACCTTTTCCGATATTAAGGCAAATATTGTCAAGGGCTTTTTGCTTGCCGTATAACTTAACCAAATCCTTTATTTCTACCGAATACATCACAAAACTATAAGGGGGCAAAAATAGCAAAAACGATTAGAGCTTATACATTATTTAAATATGCAATCATTAATAATTCAAAAAAACATTGCTTTTATTGCCAGGCTCCTGATTGATTAGTTGTTATTTTTAATATATTTGGTGTGTTCATCTTAAAAATCTAAAAAATGCTCGTAAAGACATACGGTAGCGCAATTGAAGGAATAAATGCAATTTTAATTACCATCGAGGTACACATCAGCGGCGGTACTGGATTTCACCTTGTCGGACTGGCCGATAATGCAGTAAAGGAAAGCCAGACAAGGATAATATCAGCCCTTATCAACAACAACTTACACTACCCTAAGCTAAGGATTGTAGTGAACATGGCTCCTGCCGACATCAAAAAAGAGGGCTCGGCCTATGATTTACCAATTGCGATTGCTATGCTTGCCGCATCAAATCAATTGGCGGCCGATAAGCTTTCGGAATATATGATAATGGGGGAATTATCTCTCGACGGAGGAATAAAACGAGTAAAAGGAGCGCTCCCCATGGCCATAAAAGCCAGAAAAGCAGGACTTAAACGACTGGTAATCCCCATGGAAAACGTTAAGGAAGCAGCGGTTGTTGAAGGCATTGAAGTATATGGCATGAGCCATCTGAAAGATGTTATAGACCTAATAAACGGAGAATCGGAGGCCAAGCCTTTTTTTGTTGATTTAAAGAACCGTTTTCTTTCGCAAACAAGCGATTATCCATTTGATTTCGAGGATGTCAAGGGTCAGGAAAACATAAAAAGGGCTTTGGAAATTGCTGCCTCAGGAGGGCATAACCTAATAATGATAGGGCCTCCGGGATCGGGAAAAACCATGCTTGCCAAAAGATTACCTTCAATTTTACCTCCCATGGGCTTGGAAGAGGCTTTGGAAATAACTAAGATTCATTCAGTTGCCGGAATACTTAAAGGCGACACCTCTTTGGTCGCCGAACGCCCTTTCCGCTCGCCCCATCATACGATTAGCGATGCCGGCCTGGTAGGGGGAGGAACATATCCGCAGCCGGGGGAGATCAGCCTGGCGCAAAACGGTGTTTTATTTCTTGACGAGCTTCCCGAATTCAAAAGAACGGTACTGGAGGTCATGCGCCAACCAATGGAAGACAGGATAGTAACAATCTCCAGGGCCAGGGTAACGGTAAATTTCCCTGCCAGTTTTATGCTCATTGCCTCCATGAACCCTTGCCCGTGCGGTTATTATAACGATCCCGGCAAAGAGTGCGTATGCTCACCCGGAATCGTCAAATCTTATTTGAACAAAATTTCCGGCCCCCTGATGGACCGCATCGACCTACACGTGGAGGTAACTCCTGTTCCTTTCAAAGATCTCGCCACCGCACCAAAGGGTGAAAAAAGCCACAACGTCAGAAACAGGGTAATCGAAGCCAGAAAAATCCAGGAGGAAAGATTCCACGACCGCACGGATATTTTCTGCAATGCCCAGATGAGCTCGAAAGATATCAATAAATATTGTAACTTGCAGCCTGATGGACTTGATTTGCTTAAAAGGGCCATGGAACGACTA
Source organism: Bacteroidota bacterium (assembly GCA_024279935.1). Lineage (GTDB taxonomy): Bacteria > Bacteroidota > Bacteroidia > Bacteroidales > F082 > BM524. The sequence continues at coordinate 74,043 of JAJRQZ010000076.1, read as the reverse complement.
AGCTTGTCGGCAAGGGCATTCGACAGGATCAAAAAAGTCAGCAGGACAATTGCCGATCTTGACGGTTCCAGTGAAATCGCCGAAAGCCATCTGGCAGAAGCAATACAATACCGGAGCCTCGACAGGGAAAGCTGGGGCAGTTAAAAATAATTATATGAGATTCTTTAATAAGCTTATGTTCAGGGTTACAATAACAATAATGTTACCTATTATTATTATCTCGATCCTTGTTTCCTGGCTTTCATTGAACAGCATTACGCACCAGACCGAACTGGAACAGACTAATTATCTGGAAAACATGGTTTTTAGTTATATCGAGGACTTAGACATAACATTAAATGCCATTGCCGATAATGCCCGCAAGGATTCCAGGTTTATTGAAGAGTTAAGTGATTTAAATTCCTATGAGCTAACTAAGTTGACCAAAAACAATTTACTCCATGACAGCTTGATTTTCGGCTCCGGGATATTCTTCGACGAGGACGCAAACCCATTCGAGAGCAAAATTACTTATATGTACTCGTATCGTCAAGGTGATAGTTTAATGGCAGAAATTGTTGACGACAACAAGGATACTATTAAATTCAATTATATCGAAAACAATCCGGAATGGTGGAAAACAGCCGCCGATTATAACCGTGGTGGGTGGACACACCCCTATCTTGATACATTGTCAGGAAGGTCGAACCTGATAACATATTTCTATCCTTTCTTTTTTGATGACAAATTTTCAGGAACTACTACAATTGACATCTCTTTGGAAACTCTTCAAGCATGGCTCAACAATCACGACAAAACAAGGCACGACGACCTTGAAGCAATAACTTATATCATTGCCAGCGACAGCAGCATCATACTTTCCGACAGGCTGAACCAGATTGGCCAAAAAGTGTTCTCACATGTGCCTCGAAAGGCTGTGCGCTTCAACATCGAACAGTCATTAGAAATAACAAAGAATGCCGTTTCAGGCGAAACAGGCAGTTCAATGCTTTATTCCTTTGACGGCAAAAGCAAGTTCATTGCTTTTTATACGCCGATCCGCTCAACTGACTGGTCGGCTATTTCGCTTATACCTTATAAGTTGATAAGCCGAAAAGTTGAAAAAAGCGCCCTAAACATGTTTCTTCTGATCTTGGCCGTCAATATTGCGTTAATCATTATTATTGTATTTATAGCGAGATACATATCCAGGCCTATAATAAAACTGAGCAACGCATCATTAAAGATCGCGGAAGGTGATTACGACACTAAAATAGATATTGACGCTAAAGATGAAATTGGCATACTGGCCAATAACTTCAAGGTGATGAAAACAAACCTGAGGCAAAGGGAAAAGGAAATCTTGGAGGCAAACAAGAAGTATGAGACCATATTCAGCAACTCGCCGGTCGGCATTATCTATTTTGACGATAAAGGAATAATCATTTCACATAACAGTAAGCTTAACGAGATTAACAAGCTTGACATAAAAACAAGCTTGACTGGAAAGCCGTCAGTCTCTCTCCTGATAAGCAAAAAGCACGTTCTTATACTCGAACAAGTGCTGAAAACAGGAAATCCCAGCAGTTATACAACAGAATCCATGAATGCCAAGGGCATGTTTGTGCGCGTCAACATCAATCCCGTAAGCTCCGGCGATAAAATAATCGGGGCGATAGCAACCATCGAGGACATAAGCACACAAGTAAGAAATACCGAGCTTCAGATACAAACCGAAGCGGCGGAAAAAGCCAGCGAGTCGAAAAGCCTCTTCCTGGCAAATATGAGCCACGAGATAAGAACGCCCATGAATGCCATCATAGGCCTCTCGCATTTGATGGGAAAGACAAACCTGGACGTCAAACAACAAAACTACCTGTCGAAAATCGACAGTTCCGCAAAATTACTGTTGGGCGTGATAAACGATATCCTGGACTTCTCGAAAATAGAGGCGGGCAAGATCGAGCTCGAATCGGAATGGTTTAACCTGGAAGACATGTTGCAGGACTTAAATAATCTTTTTACGTTTTCGGCAAACCAAAAAAGCCTGGAGTTCATACTTCATGTCGAAAGGGATGTGCCATATACGCTTTTGGGCGACGAACTTAGGTTAAAGCAGATCTTGATCAATTTCCTCAGCAACTCGATGAAGTTCACGTATGAAGGCGAAATTGTAGTATTGCTGAAAACTGTTGAGAAGAGTAATGACAGATGTACTTTGCAGTTTGAAGTGAAGGATACCGGAATCGGGATGACGGCAGAACAACAAGCAAAAATATTCGGGGCATTTAGCCAGGCCGACGAAAGCACTACCCGAAAATATGGCGGTACGGGACTGGGCTTGTCTATCTCAAAAAAACTCGTGGAAATGATGGGCGGCCATATTTGGGTTGAAAGCAAGGAAGGAATAGGCACTACTTTCTTTTTCAATGCCAATTTTAAATGCAAGGAAAACGGGAAAGGCGTAGGCCATTACATCCCGATGCCGGATTTAGAGGGGATAAAGGCATTCGTTTGCGATGACAACCCAACAACCAGAATGGTAATCTCTAACATGCTCAAGGCTTTTACTTTTATTCCGGAAGACCTTGAAACTGGCGAAACGCTTTTAAAAAGACTTAAATCGCTGAAAGAACAAGAACGAAGCTTGCTTATCCTGGATTGGCAAATGCCTGGAATGGACGGCCTTGAAGTGGCAAGCAGGATAAAACACGACAACAACATAAAACACAAGCCAAGAACCATCCTTTTAACGGCATTTTCCGATGTGGACCTTGAAAACAAGATGGAAAAGGGCAGCATAGACGCAATCCTCTTCAAGCCTGTTACCTACTCCCTCTTGTTCGACACGATTATGGAGGTTTTCGGAAAAGACGTACCTAAAAGACATAAAATCAAGAGCAGCAATGATGCAAAAACCGAGAGCCTCAAACAATTTACCGGCGCAAAGATATTGCTCGTGGAAGACAACGAAATAAACCAGGAAGTAGCCATTGAACTCTTGGAATCGTTCGGGCTTAAGGTAGAATTGGCAACAAATGGAAAAATAGCCTGTGATATGATTCTGGAATCACCCCCGGCAAAATTCAATTTGGTGTTTATGGACCTGCAAATGCCCGTGATGGGAGGACTTGAAGCTACGGGAAAAATTAAAGAGAACAAGGAATACAACAATTTGCCAATTGTGGCCATAACGGCCGACGTTTTGGAGGGCGTTAAGGAAAAATGCCTGAAAGCCGGCATGAAAGGTTTCGTTTCCAAGCCAATAAACCCGGCAGAAGTCGCAAACGCAATTGTCAAATGGGCTGTCAAGCCTGAAAAGCCAGGCCAATTAAAATCCGGCAAAAAACCTAAAGCCAGGGAGGATGTTGATTTTGACTTTACAAAACTCGAGAATATCGACTTCAAAGCAGGCCTGGAAAGGGTAAACGGCAATAAAGGGGTATATGTAAGCATCCTAAGGAAGTTCTCAGCCAATTATACCAACATACTTCAGCTGATGTTAGCGGATCTAAAAGCAAGCGACACCGAAACACTACACAGAAAGCTTCATTCATTGAAGGGAGTATCGGGGAACATCGGCGCCAACGAACTCCACGAGCTTTTAAAACAAACAGAAAGCAAGTTTAAAGAAGGCATTCCCGACAATGCAGCACAACTCTTAAGCAATATTGACACACTTATACAACCCATTATAGAATCAATTAAAGATTCTGTTATTCTGATAGATACAGACAACAATACCGAAGATGAATATGTTCTTACAGAAATAATAACCGACAACATTAAGAAAGCCATCGAACTGCTGGACAACTCTGACCCTGATGCAATTGATTTGATAACGAAACTAAACTTCGGCGGGAAATACAAAAACATGAAGCAAGAAATCAAAAAATCTTTGGATAATTACGATTTCGAGGCGGCGAAGGAAATACTGACTAACATCCTAGATATTTAACATGGAACATTACTTGCTTAACAAAACTATTCTAATAGTTGACGACACACCGGAGAACATAGATGTTTTAAACGGTTTGTTGTCCGATTTTAAACGTAAAATAGCAACAAGCGGCGAAAGGGCATTGAAAATCGCGCTCAGCAACACGCCTCCCGATTTAATTCTTCTTGACATCATGATGCCCGGAATGGACGGTTACGAAGTGTGCCAAAAACTCAGGCAGGATAAACGCGCACAGGAGGTCCCGGTGATATTCCTGACGGCGAAAACCGAGAAGAAGGATATAATAAAGGGGTTTGAAGCCGGCGGGCAAGACTTTGTTACAAAGCCTTTCGACGCTCGCGAGCTTATGGAAAGGGTGAAAACCCAACTAAAGCTCCGGTATCAGCAGGAACTGCTTAAGAACATGAACGCTGTGCTGGAGCAAAAAGTAAAGGAGCGCACAGCCGAGCTCGACATAGCTAATGCCCAGCTTCTTTCGCTCGACGAGGCAAAGAACCAGTTCCTGATGCTCATAAGCCACGAAATCCGCACACCTTTGAACGGCATTGTTGGCTCAGCTTATTTCTTGAGCGACACTATCGACGACCCGGAGCTGCAGGAATTTCTTGGAATGCTGAGGGAATCGGTTGACAGGCTCGACAAATTCTCCAGAACAGCCCTCGAGATAACGCAGATGCAGACAATAGGAAGGGAAATGGACAAAAAATTACTTGACATAAACTCCATAATCACAAAAGTAATAGAAAGCAAAAAAAATAGTGCCGATGAAAAAAACATCAACACCATAGTTGAACTTACTGAAGAACTTCATATAAACGGTTTGGAAAACTACTTCCAACGAAGCATTGAGGAACTCATCGGGAATGCAATCAAATTCTCACATGAAGGAACTGATATCAAGATCAAGACTTTTGGGGAGGACGGAAACATAATAATCAGCGTATGCGATACCGGGGAAGTAATCCCCCTCGAAAAAATACAAGAAATAACAAAACCCTTCGGACTAGCCAAACAACATTACGATAAGCATATAGGATTGGGGCTTGCTTATGTCAGCAAATGCCTCGATATTCATGACGCATCACTGGAAATCAAAAGCAATCAGAAAGAGACGGTAATTACGCTTATCTTTGATTCTTGAAGGTTTAATGGTAATGGTTCAATGGTATAATGGTGCAATGGTATAATGGTTTAATGGTGCAATGGTTCAATGGTATAATGGTTCAATGGTATGATGGTGCAATGGTATAATGGTGCAATGGTATGATGGTGCAATGGTATAATGGTTCAATGGTATGATGGTGCAATGGTATAATGGTGCAATGGTTCAATGGTTTAATGGTATAATGGTGCAATGGTACAATGGTGCAATGGTTTAATAAATAATGAGGATATAAAGTATGTCGCAATAGAAATAGAATTGAATATTTATAAAGGGAAAACAAGCGCTGTTCAACATTTGATGAGCAATAATCAACAATTATCAAATAATATACAATAATAAAATGCTAAAGAAAATATCGTTAAACGAACTCAATGCCCTCAACAAAGGGACTATGATGGAGTGGATGCAACTGGAGTACCTTGAAGCCGGTGAGGGCTACCTTAAAGCCAGGATCCCTATTGAGCGCAACCTTCAACCCATGAAGATACTTCATGGCGGCGCCAGCCTTGCCTTGGCAGAAACCGTTGCGGGCCTTGGTTCGGCCCTCATAGTTGACCTTGACGTATATGACGTGAAAGGCGCCCAGGTCAGTGCCAACCATATCGGCTCGGCAACGGAAGGCTATGCAACAGCCGAGGGGAGACTTATCCATAAAGGGAAAAACACACATGTCTGGAACGTTGAGGTTTGCGATGATGACAGGCGGCCACTTTCAATTTGTAGAATAACGAATTTTTTAATCAAAGAATGAGCTTTCTTAAAAAAAACATAATCAACTTACTGGTTGAAAAGGGCGTAACCTTTGCTGTTTTTCGTTTGCCTAGCTCAAAGCATGCAAACCTAATTGTCCAGAAAGCAACTGACCTTCACAAAACCGAATTCGAGGATATAGAAAATGTTGACGCATTTGTGGTTGCTGAATTCAAAAGTGCAAAAACAAATATCATTAAATATATCAAACCCGACTTTTCTTATAAAACAGGTGATGACATTTCAGGCTTGACCAAGTACTTGAAAAACCTCAACAACCATGAGAGCACAGCAGCGAACAATCAATATTCTTATTTGAGCAAGATTGAATATCTGGGGAAAACAGATTATATAATTGATAAGCTAAAGGCCAACGAGCTCCATAAGATCGTTATTTCGCGCATTTCCGCAATGGAACTGGCTTCCCGGCTGGATCTCGACAACTTTATTGAAAAAAGTCTCAAAAAATATCCGGAAGCCTTTGTATATCTCATAAGCAGCGACGAAACCGGTATTTGGACTGGTGCCAGCCCCGAGCTTCTGCTGAACAAATCGGACGGCCTATGCGAAACCGATGCCATAGCAGGAACCCAACTGTTAAGTGAATACGACAAGAATCATTTCTGGGGGCAGAAAGAGCTTGAAGAACAACAAATGGTTAGCGCATATATCGGGAAGCTTCTTTCGGAACTGGGCATAAAGGATTATACGGCAAAAGGACCGGAAACAATTAGTGCAGGGGATATCGTTCATTTGAAAACGACCTTTAAGATAGAGGCATCGGCCTTGAGCGATAAGCTCGGGATCTTCATTAAAGGCCTGTACCCTACTCCGGCAGTTTGCGGTTTGCCGAAAGCGGCAGCCTTCCACATGATTGAAAACGCCGAGTCGCACGACAGGGAACTTTATACTGGATTCATCGGCCCATGGAACCTCGAGGGCTCATCGCAACTGTTCGTGAACTTACGTTGCGCCAAAATATTAAACGACAAAGTGCTGTTTTATGTTGGCGGCGGGCTTACGGCTTCCTCCGATGCCAAGGCCGAATGGCAGGAAACAGTAAACAAAACCAAAACTCTGTTGTCGGTTATCGAAAATTTGTGAAATTTGCACAATGACTTCCGATAAAAAGAACATAAGCCTGCTGGCAGATATTTTTGTTAAACATGGATTGGCCAACATCGTCATTTCTCCCGGTTCAAGGAATGCACCCATAATTATAAGTTTTGCCAATAATCCCAAAATCACTACTTTCACGATTGTTGACGAGAGAAGTGCGGCATTCTTCGCCTTGGGCATGGCCTTGCAAACAAGAAAAACAACCGCGATCGCATGCACATCCGGGAGTGCTGCCTTAAATTATGCCTCGGCAATTTCAGAAGCTTATTATCAAAAGATCCCACTTTTAATCCTCACTGCCGACCGGCCCCAACATTTAATAGATGTTGGCGACGGACAAACTATAAGGCAAAATGAGGTTTTCAAGAATTATGTTAAGAAATCTTACGCCCTTCCGGGAAACATTGACACAGAAGGCGAATATAAGAAATGCCAATCAACTATCAACAAGGCACTTAACGATTGCAATTTCCCGCAAGCAGGCCCAATACATATAAATATTCCTTTCGACGAACCGCTATATAATCCGAGCCGGGAATCAATAAATGGCGTGGCAGAAATTCTAAACTTTAAATTGGAAACTTCTTTCAACGACATCAACCTTATTGCCAGCGAAATTAATCGCGTACAAAAAACAATGATTATCGTTGGGCAAATGCCACTGAATAAGGAACTTAATCTTGTACTAAACAAATTATCGGACTTTCAAAATATCGTGGTCTTAAGTGAAACCACATCGAACCTGCATGGTGAAAAGTTAATCGATACTATTGATAATGTAGTTTCCGGTTTTGCGCATGACGAAAAAGAAGGTTTCAAACCTGTTGTCTTAATAAGTCTGGGAGGGCAGATAACATCGAAAATGGTGAAAAAATTCCTTAGGGCTTTCAAACCCGACAAGCACTTTCACTTATCCCCTTCGGGAGAAAACATGGATACTTATTTTTGCCTTACCAAGACAGTTAGCTGTGATGAAACTGAGTTCTTGAAATTGGTTTTTAATAAACTAAATCCCGTTTCCAGTAAATATTCAAGCAGTTGGCAAAACAGAAAACGAAAAGTGGACCTCAAACGGAACGAATATTTGGACCGAATACAATATTCTGATTTTAAAGTGCTTGATACGATTCTCAAAAAACTTCCCGAGCAAATTATTTTACACCTTGGAAACAGCACCCCGGTGAGGTATTCTCAATTGTTTGGAAGCAAAAAAGGCATTGTTTACAATTCAAACAGAGGTGTCAGCGGTATTGACGGACAGGTTTCTACAGCAGCCGGATATTCATTTTATTCTGACAAGCTTAATATTTTAATAACCGGCGATCTTGGTTTTTTCTACGATTCCAACGGCCTGATGAACAACTATCTCAAACCAACTTTAAAGATTATTATCATAAATAATTCAGGAGGCGGTATTTTCCGCTTTATCCCTGGGCCGGACACGACTCCAAACCTGGAAGAGTTTTTTGTGGCAAAGCACAATTGGAAAGCCGAATTTATCTGCAAAGCCTTTGATTTAGGCTATCTAAAAGCCACGAATCAGAATGAGGTCGAACAGGTTTTGGATAAGTTCTTTCTTGTTAAATCAGAAACCCAGGTTCTGGAGATATTTACCCCTTCCGATAAAAACGCTTTGATCCTTAGGGAGTATTTTAAAGTAGTTTCCAAAAACATTTGACGAAAAACACATTAGTTCGTTAAGGTTTTGCAACATGCACATCATCAAACACTTACAAAAGTAATGATAAATGATTGCCATCATTATAATCAGTACTTTGCGGCTTTGCTGGAAACAAGGGCTACTCAAACTTTTGATACAACAGAGCCGGGTAGAACAAACTGAGATGTTTCTGGTTCAAAATTAATATCTTTGCTGTCTAAATTCAAATAATGAAGGAAGATATTGAAGAACGTATTTTCGAGGAAGTGCCAAATGGCAAAGTAGGTTGGAAAAGCCCGTCGAATATTGCCCTGGTGAAATACTGGGGCAAAAAGCCCGGGCAGGTCCCGGCCAATGCCTCATTAAGCTTTACATTGCGCGAATCGGTAACGGAAACCATTATTGAGTTCGGCCCCGCTTCAGGCGATGGTTTTAAGTTGGAGTTTTTTCTCGATGGAACGAAGAATGAAAAATTCGCCGAAAAAACAATAAAATACTTCGAGAGTATTTCCAACAGCTTTCCGTTCATTAAGCAGCTGGATTTCAAAATCCGTTCAAAAAACTCATTTCCGCATTCTGCGGGAATAGCATCCTCTGCATCCGGAATGAGCGCCCTGGCTCTCTGCCTATGTGAGATTGAAAGAAAGTATTTTGATGAATTCTCATCCGACGAGAAATTCTTTAAAAGAGCCTCATACTTTGCACGCTTGGGATCAGGAAGCGCATGCCGGTCGGTTTATGGCGGATTTGTTAGCTGGGGCGAAATAGAAGGTGTCAGGAACACTTCCAATATGTTCGGCAACAAAATAAATAAGAGTATTGATAGCGTTTTCGATACTTTCAACGACTCGATACTAATTGTTGATCCAGGTGAGAAAAAAGTCTCAAGCAGCCTGGGCCATTCGCTAATGAACTCTAATCCGTATTCGCCCGGCAGACTCAAACAAGCAGGAGAAAATATAATAAAGCTGATGGAGGTGATGAAAACCGGGGATCTCGGTGGATTTGTGAAAATCGTCGAATCGGAAGCGCTCTCGCTTCACGCTATGATGATGACCTCAGACCCATATTTTTTACTTATGAAACCCAATACTATCTCGATTATCGAAAAAGTCAGGGAGTATAGGGAAAGAACCGGGATACAGCTTTGCTTCACCCTCGATGCCGGACCCAATGTTCATCTTATTTACCCTGATGAGAACAAAAAAGAGGTTAGGGAGCTCATTGGTTCGGAATTGCTTAAGTTAACGGTAAATGAAACGGTAATTCATGATGAAATTGGAGATGGGCCTGAGAGACTGGTACGCTGAGTCTTTTGATGGTTTACGATTTACTTCGTCGGTTGTTAACTTATACCATAATAAATCAGTAAGATCAGTGTCCCGGAGGATAAAGTATTAGTACACTGATTGTTATGATTGTCATGATCTGTTAAGGTTTACTTCGGTTATCGTTAACTTATACCATAATAAATCAGTATGATCAGTAAGATCAGTGTCCCGGAGGATAAAATATTAGTACACTGATTGTTATGATTGTCATGGTCTGTTAAGGTTTACTTCGGTTATCGTTAACTTATACCATAATAAATCAGTATGATCAGTAATATCAGTGTCCCGGAGGATAAAATATTAGTACACTGATCTTTATGATTGTTATGGTCTGTTAAGGTTTATTCGATTGATTTTTAGTTTAAATTTGTAATTTATAAGAAATCAGACACACTAGTCTGATCAGTATCCTATAGAATACGTATTTAGCTAATCGTCAAACCTAACTTGAAAATTATTAGCATTTAATTCTAAAATTTAAACAAATTTAATTAGTTAACCATTAAAAATTTCTCCAATGAAAGATAATTACTTACACTCAGAAATTTCCAACAAAATTATTAAGGCTTTTTACACAGTTTATAACACTCTTGGTTATGGCTTTTTAGAGAAAGTATATGAAAACTCCATGATGATTGAATTGAGAAAAACAGGGGTTGATTGTGAGCAGCAAAAGTCTATTACTGTGTACTACGATGATATAAAAGTTGGCAATTATTTTGCGGATTTAATTGTTGAGCACAAAATCATTGTCGAGTTAAAAGCAGCAGAGAACCTATGTGAAGAACATGAAGCACAACTCGTTAATTACTTGCGAGCAACAGAAATCGAGGTAGGTTTATTATTGAACTTTGGCAAAAAACCTCAACTTAGACGAAGAGTATTAACTGCTGATTATAAATAAGGTTACTTTACACCGATCTTTATGATTGTCATGATCTGTTAAGGTTTACTTCGTCGGCTGTTAACTTATACCATAATAAATCAGTATGATCAGTAAGATCAGTGTCCCGGAGGATAAAATATTAGTACACTGATTGTTATGATTGTCATGATCTGTTAAGGTTTACTTCGTCGGCTGTTAACTTAGACCATAATAAATCAGTATGATCAGTAATATCAGTGTCCCGGAGGATAAAATATTAGTACACTGATCTTTATGATTGTCATGATCTGTTAAGGTTTACTTCGTCGGCTGTTAACTTATACCATAATAAATCAGTATGATCAGTAAGATCAGTGTCCCGGAGGATAAAATATTAGTACACTGATCTTTATGATTGTCATGATCTGTTAAGGTTTACTTCGGTTATCGTTAACTTATACCATAATAAATCAGTATGATCAGTAATATCAGTGTCCCGGAGGATAAAATATTAGTACACTGATCTTTATGATTGTCATGATCTGTTAAGGTTTACTTCGTCGGCTGTTAACTTAGACCATAATAAATCAGTATGATCAGTAAGATCAGTGTCCCGGAGGATAAAGTATTGGAACACTGATCTTTATGATTGTTATGACGATATTAGATTTTTCAAATGAAATAATGGCTTAAATTTGCAAATCATAAGAAGTCAATTAAACCAGTACTATCGTTATAACATAAAACAATAAAATGACAGTAGAAAAATCCAGGTCATTTAAGTCGAAGATACTTTTGTTTGGTGAATATACCCTGATAAAAGGTTCAATGGCCTTGAGCATCCCTTTTGGGAAATATTCAGGGCAATTGTTATTTGACACTGAGAGCAGAAACTCCGAAAGCAATCACTACTCAGTCGCCTATCTTTTGGATTATCTTTATTTTCTTATGGAATCCGGATTCCATGAACAGATTGATCTGCATGTTTTCAAACAGGATATCGAACACGGGCTATTTTTTGAGACAAATATCCCGATTAGTTATGGACTAGGCAGTTCAGGCGTCATTGTAGCTTCGGTTTATGACACTTATGCTTATGACAAGACTGATAACCTTGATGAGCTAAAAAGTATCTTCTCAAAAATGGAGTCCTATTATCACGGAAAAAGTTCCGGGCTCGACCCATTGGTGTCTTACCTTAACAAGGCAATTTTAATAAATGAAAAAGGTAATTTAACAACTGTCTGCCTTCCAAAGGAAAACGAAAACAGTAATTCGGGAATCTTTCTGATAGACACCAAAACCGTTGGTGAAACTCAACCACTTGTAAACTGGTTTTTGAAAGAGTTTGAAAAAGGATCTTTCATGAAGAAAATTCAGGGCATACTTATTCCTACTAATAATAAATGCATAAAACACTTTCTGTCTGTTACTTTTAACAATGTTATAAAAGACGCTAAGACTATTTCAGAATTTACATTTGAGAATTTCAAGCCCATGATCCCCGGCCCTATACTCGAAATCTGGGAAAATGGCCTTTCGAGTGATGATTATTATCTTAAACTCTGTGGCTCGGGGGGCGGTGGGATGATGCTCGGGTTCACAAGCAAGCTCAAGGAATCGAAAGAAGCCTTAAGGGATTTTGATTTTTACGAACTCATAAAGATATAGTTTATACGGGGAAGAGGGCTCATGACAATTATTTCTGCAAACGCACAAAAACAACATAAATCATGCAGCTGTTTTTTTGTATTATAATTTATGCAATAATTCAAGACTATATAATATAATACTTGGTTTTTCCCCTGACTTATAATTGCCAGGTCGTTGGGTGGATCTTTTTAATATTTTTGTTTCAAAATTAAATTAAGAAATCATGAGCACAAGAGACTGGAAGCCCATATACGATTTTGAGGATATTAAACTCGAGAAATGGAATCATATAGCAAAATTAACTATCAACAGGCCAAGATATTATAATGCTTTCACACCAACTACTACCACTGAGATGGCCACGGCAATGGAAATGCTGCGCGAGGACATGGACGTTTATACAATTTTAATTACGGGTGAAGGCGACAAGGCTTTTTGTGCTGGTGGCGACCAAAACGTGAAGGGCAAGGGGGGCTATATTGGGAAAGACGGGGTTCCGAGGCTCAACGTTCTAGACGTTCAAAGAAAAATAAGGTCGATGCCGAAACCGGTTATAGCCATGGTTAACGGTTTTGCGATAGGCGGCGGGCACGTTTTGCATGTTGTATGCGACATGACAATTGCAAGCGAAAATGCCGTTTTCGGTCAAACAGGTCCAAAGGTAGGAAGCTTCGATGCCGGACTGGGATCCTCGTTCCTGGCAGCCATTGTAGGGCAGAAGAGAGCAAGGGAAATATGGTTCCTAAACAAACAATACTCAGCTAAAGAAGCAGAGGAAATGGGAATGGTCAATAAAGTTGTTCCCTTAGGCAAACTGGAGGACGAGGCCGTTGATTGGTGCTTAACCATGCACAAGCGAAGCCCTATGGCACTAAGGATGATCAAGCTAGGGATGAACGCCGAATTGGATGGCCAGATCGGTCTCCAGGAGTTTGCGGGCAATGCCACTTTGCTTTATTATCTTACCGACGAGGCCCAGGAGGGAAAACATGCCTTCCTTGAGAAACGCGACCCCGATTTCCATAAATATCCGAAGTTTCCATAGTAAGCGGATTTGATCAATAACACTATTATACAAAATGAAGACTGTTGCTAAAGAAAACAAAATATTTCAGGCCCCTTGCCTGGAAGCGGGAAAATAAAATTAACTACATTAAGAATGTCTAAAATAAAAACATGGATAAATTCATTTCGCCTACGGACTTTGCCCTTGGCGTTTTCCACAATTTTAATGGGAAGTTTCCTGGCAATTGCCTCTGGTGAATATAAAACAAGCGTTATTGCGTTCTCATTAATAACAACACTCCTGCTCCAAATATTATCAAACATTGCCAACGACTATGGCGATGGGACCAAAGGTACTGACAACAAAGACCGGCTTGGTCCTGAAAGAGCTTTACAAAGCGGTGAGATCAGTCCGGGACAGATGAAAACAGCAATTGTTATTTTTTCTTTACTCTCCTTTATATCTGGTGTTTACCTTATTGTTGAATCGTTTGGTGACGAGCTATTCCCAATATTGGCCTTTCTCCTCCTGGGCATTGCCGCAATAGCAGCAGCAATTAAATATACCATAGGCACTAAAGCTTATGGCTATTCGGGTTTGGGAGATGTTTTCGTATTTGTTTTCTTTGGTTTGACGGCTGTTTTAGGGACATATTTCCTGAACACCAAAAAAATCGATTTCTACATTCTGCTGCCTGCAATTAGCATGGGGTTGTTAAGCACGGCAGTATTGAACCTCAACAATATGCGAGACATAAAAAATGATATTGCTTCCGGAAAAATTACTTTTGCTGCTAAACTTGGAATAAACAAGGCTAAAAAATACCATCTAATCTTACTTTCCACAGCAATGATCTCCGCAATAACTTATACAAGATTTAATTTTACATCTAACTGGAACCTAGTCTATTTACTAAGTTTCCCGTTCTTCGCAATTCAACTAAGAAATATTTTGAAAATAAAAGACGAAGTTCTGCTCGACCCGTATTTGAAGAAACTTGCCATGACCACCCTATTATTCTCAATATTATTCGGCATTGGGCTAATTTTATAATTATGTTAAAAGCCACTTGCATAAAACATACTTTAAACTTTAAAATCCCTGGAGGCACATCACGAGGAATCTTAAAAACCAAGGATTCGTGGTTTATAAGTATATATAATAGCGAAGCACCTGACACCAAAGGCCTTGGCGAGGCCAGCATCATCCGCAATTTAAGCGTTGACGACCGTCCCGGTTTTGAAGAAAAACTAAACTGGTGCCTGCATAACATCAACACTTTTCCAGATTGGAACCCTGATGAGTTAATTGAATTCCCGGCAATAAATTTCGGCCTTGAAACTGCTTTTATCGATTTAAATAAGGGGGCTAAACATATACTTTTTGAATCCGGTTTCTCAAAAGGGACAAAAGGGATCCCAATTAATGGTTTAATATGGATGGGCTCGTTTGATTTTATGCGCCAACAAATACACGATAAAATCAATTCAGGCTTCAAGTGCATAAAACTCAAGATCGGTGCTATCGAATTCGAAAAGGAGCTGAGTTTACTAAAAATGATAAGGGATGAGTTTAGCGAGGAAGAACTTGAGCTTCGCGTTGATGCCAATGGTGCCTTCAGCCCGGCAGAGGCTTTGGAAAAGATAAAAAAGCTTTCGGAATTCGGAATCCACTCCATAGAACAGCCCATAAAACAAAAACAATGGGAGAAGATGTCGGTACTGTGTAGGAAATCGCCCATTCCAATTGCCCTCGACGAAGAACTTATCGGTTTAAAGCCTGATGAAATCCCGAAGTTGCTAGACTATATCAAACCACAATATATAATACTGAAACCTAGTTTATTAGGAGGCTTTAAGGTAAGCGGGTCATTCATTAAGGAAGCCGAAAAACGAAATATATCGTGGTGGGCCACCTCAGCCCTGGAAGCAAATATAGGATTGAACGCAATAGCACAATGGATAGCAAGCTTAAACAACGATATGCCGCAAGGACTGGGAACAGGAACCCTTTTTACAAATAATATAATTTCCCCTTTGGTGATAAAAAAAGATGAGCTTTTTTACTCAAGCACCGCACAATGGACCAATCTGGAAAATACGTTTTTTATCCGGGGAAAATCCTTCAACACAGTTTCGTTGGGCCATTATTGCAATGAGAAAATCAATAATCCACAGATAGAAGACTGGGAAAAAAGATATACGAATTTATATTGCAATGGATTGACGACAAGGATTTTATAATTGCAAAGACATCAGGATCGACCGGCAAGCCCAAGGAAATCAAGATTCTGAAAAGATATATGAAATATAGTGCAAAAGCCACTCTGGACTTTCTTAAAATTAATTCTGGTAAAAAAGCCCTTTTATGCCTGCCGACCGAGTATATTGCCGGCAAAATGATGATAATAAGAGCCTTTGTCGGAGGTTTGGAACTAAATTATATAAAGCCGTCGCTAGAACCGGTTTTCCCCCCCTTGGAGAAATACGACTTGACCGCCTTGATACCGGGAATGATATCGAACATTATCGAGAACGATAAGGGATGCATCCTGGAGAACTTTCAGCATGTTTTGTTGGGCGGATCCTCTATTTCAATAAAATTGGAGGACGGGCTTCAAAAAGCAAAATGTAACTTATGGCATACTTACGGCATGACCGAGACCATAACACATATCGCCCTGCGAAGGATAAACGGGCCTGAGAAATCTGAATTCCTCACTCCCTTGAATAACGTAAAGCTTAGCCTGTCAGAAAAAAACACCTTAATAATCGAATATCCCAAAATCGGCATCAGCAATCTTGTTACCAATGATATTGCAACAATCAACAATGACGGGACATTCAAAATAAAAGGCCGGACGGACAATGTGATTATCAGCGGCGGGATTAAGATCCATCCGGAGGAAATAGAACGTAAAATTGCTTCATTTATTGAAAATCAATTCTTTATATATGGTATTCCTGATAAGAAGCTGGGGCAAAAAATTGTTCTTTATATTGAAGGGGAATTGCTCATGCCAAGGTCTCTGCTTATGAAAGAAATGTCGGGATCAATAAGGGAAAAATTTATGCCGAAAGAAATAATCATAATAGACAGCTTTGCACGGACGGAAAGCAATAAAATTATCAGAAAAAACTATCGTTAGAATCAAAGCCCGACGAATTATTATATATTTGTAAGCAAATAAAAAATTCAAAAATGAAAAAATTCAGACTACTTTTTATTGCCTTAATGCTTTCATCGGCATCCTTTGCACAGGTCGAGGTGGCTCCTTTCGTAGGTTATATGTTCGGTGGTGGCATCGATTATTACGAAGGCCGCTTTAAAATCTACGACAACATGAACTACGGCGCATCCTTAATTGTCCCGGTAAGGGAGATAATGGATTTTGAGCTAAACTATACGCGCATGGACACTCATGCAAAGTTTACAGCCTACCGTGCCGGCTGGAGCGATGTAACGATAAGCAATTTAGCCGTCAACTATATTCAAGTGGGCGCGTTAAAAGCCCTGAGCGTGAACAACGACATGGTACGGCCTTTTGGGAACTTCTCCATGGGCGTAGGCTGGTCCTCGGCCTCTGAACCGGGTTTGGACATCAAGGATGTGGTCAGGTTTTCGATAACAGCAGGTCTTGGTGTGAAAATATTCTTTACCGAAAGGGTTGGAATTATACTTAGGGGAAGGTTATTGATGCCCCTTAACTTTTCTGGTGTCGGCTTCTATTACGGTATCGGTGGGGGCAGCAGCGGCGGCGGCCTTAGCCTGAACACATACGCACCAATGATCCAAGGTGATTTTAGTGGTGGGCTAATATTCAGCTTAGGCAATTAGATTCTCTTTTTATATCTAAAAATAGCAAAGCTTAGTACCGAAACTGCATAAATCAATAAGAGGTAAAAATCTCTCGCAAAATCTGTGAATCCGGAGCCTTTAAGCATTATCATCCGGTTTATCTTGATAAAATATGCCACGGGGTTTATATAATTCAAGTCCTGGGCCCAGTTCGGCATGCTTTCAATCGGTGTAAACAAACCGCTCATCAGAATAAAAACCACCAGGAAAAACCAGGATATAAACATCGATTGCTGAATAGTGTTCGTCATGGTTGATATGAACAAGCCGATCGATAATATAGCCACAAGATAAACAGACGCCACTCCGAACAATAAGGGCAAACTGCCAACTACCGGAATCTGGAATACCAGATATGCCATCAACAAGCCTATTGCTAAATCAATATTTGCAATTACCCAGAAAGGCAGGAGCTTGCCTGCAATAAACTGATACTTTTTTATAGGGGTTACATTTATTTGTTCTATTGTACCTATTTCTTTTTCCTTAACCAAATTCATCCCCGAAAGAAACATGCCGATAATGGTAACCAAAAGAACCAAAATACCGGGAACCATGAATGTCATATAGTTAAGCTCAGGATTGTACCAAAAATTAGGCTGTGTACTTATCGGCAGTTCAATATTGGCCAACGGAAATGCATCAACAATGATTTCCCGGTTGAAATCAGCAATTATCGAAATGGAATAAGCACTCATCAAACTAGCCGCACTACCGTTAATGGCATTGGTAACTACCTGAATATGCGCCTGTTTCTCAAGCTGCAAATTACGCTCAAAACCAGGCTCAACAACAATTACCTGGTCGGCGTAATCGTTCCGCAAACTATTTTCACCTTCTTCATAACTGTCAACCACTCCTTTAAAATTAAAGAAGGCCGAGCCTGAGAACTTACTGACAATCTTGGCCGAAACAACAGATTTATCATGATCTACAACAACCAAGTCAATGTTTTTAATCTCAAAAGTTGCCGTATAAGAAAGTATTAAAAGCTGGACGATGGGAACCACAAAAATAATCGGCAACATGGTCTTGTCCCTGAAAACCTGTATGAACTCTTTCTGTAAGATGTACAATATAGTCCTCATAATTATTCTAGTCTTGTTTTAAACTTCTTCACGCTCATCAAAATAAAAAAGACCGTCATGGCAAGCAATATTAATGTTTCTTTCCAAAAATACCCTATGCCAACACCCTTCAGCATGATATTCTTGACAATTATAATAAACCATTTTGAAGGCATTACATGGCTTACCAACTGAAGTGCGTAAGGCATGTTCTCTATTGGGAAAATAAATCCCGACAAAAGTATTGTGGGAAGCAATAACGCAAACATAGACAACAACATGGCTTGTTGCTGCGACTTGCTTACCGACGAAATTAATATTCCCAAGGCCAATGCCATAACTATAAACAAAATGCTTTCAACCAACAACAGCACTATACTTCCCCTGATGGGCATATCAAAAACAAATGCCGAAAGCAATAATATGACTATAAGATTTATAAATGACAACAAAACATAAGGGGCTACTTTTCCGAGAATAATCTGTATAGGTTTTAATGGCGACACAAGTATAGCCTCCATAGTGCCCACTTCCTTTTCGCGAGTTATGGAAATTGATGTCATCATCGCGGAAACCAGCATCAATAAAATAGTTATAACCCCCGGGACAAACATAAAAACACTTCTCAAGCCCGAATTATAAAGCATCTTGGGCTCGGTAATGATGCTGATCGGTATTTTTCCTTGCTTTTTCATCAATTCCAGAGAGTAGGAGTTAATGATACCGCTGGTATATGCATTTATCATATTGGCTGTGTTTGGCTCCGACGCATCGATTATCAACTGGATATTGGCAACGCCCTCCCTTTGCAGCTTTTGGGCAAAATCATTTTCAAAAACCACGACTTCTTTTATATCGCCACGTTTGAAAGCGGCCTCGATCTCATTATTGCTTGACAAGTTGCTGTTTAAGATAAAATAACCCGAAGAGACCAACTTGTTGCTTATTTCCCGGCTTACGTTATCCTTTGAGTTGTCGAGAATGGCGATAGAGACATCCTTGATATCAGTTGTTATGGCAAAGCCGAAAAGCAGAACCTGTGCTACGGGCATGCCAAACAGGATGAGCATCGACCTGAAGTCGCGAAAAATATGAAAAAACTCTTTTTTTATAAATGGCCACATGTTCAAAAAAATATATTTACCCACCTTGGTTTACAAAGCATTACAATACTCACAACTCACTAGCTGCTATTCATCAAAGATATTTACAACTCAATAATAACCAATAATACTAAGTATCCGAACGCGCTATCCTCACAAATACTTCATCCATTGTATTTACCCTATATTTTTTTTTAAGGTTCGAGGGGGTATCCAATGCCTCTATCCTGCCTTCCGACATAATGGACACGCGTTCGCAGTATTCAGCTTCGTCCATATAGTGCGTAGTTACGAATATCGTTGTGCCCTCCGAGGCCTTGTCATAAATCAGTTCCCAAAACTGCCGTCTTGTGATCGGATCCACGCCTCCTGTGGGCTCATCAAGGAACACCACTGCCGGATCGTGCATCACAGCCACTGAAAAAGCAAGTTTCTGTTTCCAGCCCAGAGGTATCTTACTCAGCAGCATGTCTTTATAATCTAACATATCTAGTTTTTGAAGAAGATGGGCTGTTTTTTGCTTTATGGCTTTTGCCGACAAACCATAAATACCACCATAAAACCTGAAGTTTTCTTTAACGGTCAAGTCATCGTAAAGGGAGAACCTTTGGCTCATATAACCTATGTTCCTTTTTACCTTTTCCGACTGTCGCCCAACATCGAAGCCAGCAACGTTTGCCTTCCCCGAACTAGGTTTCGACAAGCCTGACAGTATTTTGATGGCTGTTGTCTTACCGGCTCCGTTGGCGCCCAAGAACCCAAATATCTCACCTCTCTTCACAAAGAAGTTTAAATTGTCGTTGGCAACGAAACTACCGAATTTCTTTACCAAGTTCTCAACAACTATTATGTGGTCATCATCCTTCATCTCATCCTTTTTCACACATCAGGGCCAGGAAACAATCCTCAATTTGGGGCTTGGCACTCTCAAGCAATATGTTTTTGTGCCTTGCAGGATCCAATATGCCCTCAATAATATCATTTAGTTCCTTATTGTTGACATTACGGGTTGTAACATGAACCTTCTCGCCAAAGCGGAACACCTTTTCGACCCTGCTGTCTATGCCAGTTAAATCGGCAACTATCGCATGCATATCGGAACTGCTGATCTGCCAGAGATCCCCATTATAACCATCAACGATGTTCGACGGTGTATCAACGGCCATCAGGATTCCTTTTTGCATCAGGGCCACCCTGTCGCATAAAGAGGCCTCGTCCATATATGGTGTTGACACCAAGATTGTTATACCTGTTTTCTGCATTTTTTTCAGCAACTCCCAAAATTCCTTTCTCGAAACAGCGTCAACCCCCGTGGTGGGCTCGTCCAAAATGAGTAATTCCGGCTTGTGAATCAAAGCACATGATAAAGCCGGTTTCTGTTTCATGCCACCCGACAAATCCCCTGCCCTGCGTTTTTTAAAAGGTTCAATTTGTTCATAGACGTCCTTTATCAGATGATAGTTTTCCCTTAAGCTGGTCTTAAAAATGCTTGCGTAAAAATTAATGTTCTCCTCAACAGTTAAATCATAATAGAGAGAAAACCGTCCGGGCATATAGCCGGTAATATTTCTGATTTTCTTATAATCGGTTTTACTGTCAAGTCCGTCAACGGTAATACTCCCTTTATCGGCATGCAAGAGGCTTGTTATCAACCTAAACAACGTGGTCTTGCCTGCTCCGTCGGGGCCGATAAAGCCGAAAAGCTCGCCCGGGGGTATGCTCAATGTTATATCCTTTAAGGCTTCAAGCTTCTCAAACTTCTTATTTATGTTTTTTATTTGGACGCTAACGGACATGTTGATGGCTGTTATTCCGGGCCTGACAGCCCGAAAATTTATGTATCTAATTGATTATGTGCTATTTGAAAATCGCTAACCTTTTCCGGACAAGCGTATTATTGTCTTGTCCAATAGGTAGTCCTGCCAAGAAGGCTGATGCCGATATACCCCCTGATTTTAAGGGTGTTCATATCGTCTTCATCCTCAAATTCCATATAGCAACTATACGTTTTGCCATTTTTAGGATCATAGATCTCGCCATCTTCCCATTCGTCGTCGCCGTCGAAAACAAAATCCTTAAGCAACAATAATCCCATTACCGGTCGGTCGCGAAGGCTCTCGTCGGCATTTTCGTCATCCAATTTCGGCTTGTTGGTTTCTTCGTCGATAGGGTTCAGCAACCATACAATTTTCCCATAATATTTATCGCCCTCTTTGTAAATCTCCACATTGGCATCCTTGTCTTCGTTCATCCATACGCCCAGTATGTCGTCAGATTTGAAATCCTGTGCGTTTATTTGGGCAAAAGGGGCGACGGCCATGACCGTCATTAACATTAAAATTGCTTTTAGTTTCATAGTAAAACGATTAATTAAAAATTGATTATAAATATAATATTCCTTTAAAATTCCATTTGATTGAAAAAGCACTAAATTAACAAAATTATTTAACGAAATTCATTTCTCCCGGCATTCCTATTTTTATGCTGCCATCGTTTGGCACCAACACCTTGACCGCATAAACCAAATTTACCCTCTCTTCTTTTGTTTGGATGGTTTTTGGAGTAAACTCGGCAGTATTCGATATCCAGATCACCTTGCCCATGACAGTGTTGTTTGTAGTCATGTCTTTATCATAAAGCACCTCAACCTCATCCCCCAGCTTAATATTGGGCAGCTGATTTCCGCTAACATAAGCTTTGAGCTTGATTTTTTTCACATCTGCTATCTTATATAACGGCTTTCCCATTGCTGTAAGCTCACCTCGCTCGGCATATTTTACCAATACGGTCCCGGGCGATGGATTTTTGATCAAACATTTCGAGATATTTTCGTCGATTTGCTCAATTTGGATCTTAACGCCTTCCATTTGATCCAATACAGACCTCTTCTTGCTGTTTACCGAAACTATGATTTTCCTGTTGAGGTCAACAAGCCCATTGATATCATCCAATTGCTTTTTGGTGGCCGCAGCTTGCTCATAAAGTTGTGTTATCCGTTTCTGGTTGACAAGCTTGTTTTCAAGCTGCTGTTTTTGAACGTCAATCTCAGAACTAATACTCGTCAGGGATGAGCCGATGGTTTTTATTTGCTGTACAAGAAGTTTTTTGCGCAAATACAGGTCGGTAGTGTCTATCAAGCCGACAATTTGGTTCTCGTCAAGCAGGTCGCCCTCTTCTATGCCGAGCTTAAGGATCTCACCACTGGCCTGGGCGGATATAATTATTTCCGTGGACTCGAAACTACCATAAGCATCTGAAATTTCATCGCCGCCATGGCAAGATGATAATGCAAATACCAAATAAATTACGACTGCAAAATATCTCATTTTCATATTATTGATTTTTTCCAATTGATGTTAAATATAATATTTTTGAATAAATAAGCTGAAGCTTGTGCGCTTCCAGATTTAAATCGGACCTCAGTTTTTTATTTACTTCAATTAAGTAGTTGCCGGTTGTGATTGTTCCGTTATCCATTCGGCTGGCAGCGGTTTTCAGAACGTTTTCCTGGAGTTTTACGATTTTTTCATCAGCCTCTATTAATTTATTGTATTTGTTGATGTCGCTGACCTTCTTGCGCATGTCTGCTCGCAAAGCCTGTTCAAAGGTCGCTTTCTGCGAATTGATAATACTGTTTTGAATATCGAAAACCTGTTTCTCGCGCATTACCCTGCCCCAGTCCCATATACTCCATCTTAAACGTAAACCCACCATATAATAATCATCGAACTCGTTTTTGAGCATATCATAACCCGGACGCCCGTAACCCATCTGCCCGAAGGCGACAAAAACAGGCATGCGTTTTACCGTGCTCAAGCTCTTTAGCGAGTTTACTTTTTCTTGCTGCAAGCTTAACAGCTGATACTCAGGTCGGTTGTTGATAAAATTATAGTCGGCGATTTGTATATCGGTCAATTTAAGCTGATACGGGCTTTTTATATCCAAACCGCATATTTCGTTCAGCGAGGCCAGCAAGCCTTCGATGTCGGAGTCGAACTCGATAATTTTCTGTTGACCGGAACTGATTTCAACGTTTATTGCATCCAAATCAGATTGAAGCAGCATCCCGTTCTGATAGGCTTTGTTTGCATCCTCAAGCCTCAAATCAAGGTTTTTGATAAGTATATTTAAGATATCCCTGCTCTTGTTCAAATACACTATGCTAAAAAACAAGTTGTTGACCCTTTCCTTCAACTGATAAATCTCGACAAGTATTTTTTGGTCCGAAATCCTTAAATCGGCGTCTTCAATTTTTTTTCGATTTGAAGTCAAGCCACCGTCATATATCATTTGCTCGATATCAAGGTTTATTTTATACCAGTCCTTCTCAAGTTCGGGAATACTAAAACCAGGTATATTGACCAGCGTGGGCACTTTTGTTACATCTGATTGATAAGAGGCCTGACCGTTGAGGCTCAGCTTTGGATAATACGTTGTTTTAATATTCTTTTTTTTCAACTCGTTTATTGCCCTGTTCAAATCAATTTGATGAAGATTGGGATAGTTGTTTACGGCACTATCGTAGCATGCCGTAAGCGTAAAAGTTTGCAGATGCTGGGCATTAACAAATAACGGCACGAACACAAATGCCAACAACCTATATTTCATAGCCTTATAATTTATCATGTTTTCTGGTCTTTAAAGATAGCCGATTTTACAAAGTCGATAATATGCTGCCTTCTCTCGTTGACAAACTTATCGTACTTCCCGGCATCGCCTTCGAATATAAATCCCTTTATGATGCTTGATGCCGCAAACGGAAATATCGTCAATGCCAGCACGTTTACAATTATTTGCACAGGGTCGAACGGTTTTAATCTCCGGCTTTGGATCTCAGTTATTATCAACTCGCTCAATTTCGCCTGGTTGATACCCCTAGTCTTTATTATATGAACTATCAACTCGGGGTTTCTGTTTAACTCATGTATCACAAAATCAGGTATATACGGCTTTTCCGCCAAAACATTGAAATATGTCCCGGTTATGTTTTCCAATAATTCTTCGATGCTTTTAGATGTTTCCAGGGACGACGAAATTCTTTCGGCAACAACTTCAAAAACATTCTCGAACACTCTCTCGAACAGTTTTTGCTTAGTTCGGAAATAGTAGTGGACCATAGCCTTGTTGATTTCTGCTTTATCGGCAATTTCCTGCATGCGCGCACCATCAAAGCCTTTATGGACAAAGACTGCGGTAGCAGCCTCGACTATCTTGAATTCAGTATTTTCGGTTTTAGCCATATTGTTCAACTATACGATTTAACTATTTGGTTAAACCAGTTGGCAAATATATATTCAAAACTTTCGGTTGTCAAGTATTTTACTGTATTTTTTTACTCTATTACAAATTATAAAAGTTAAACTTGATAAACAGCCCTCATAATCAATGCAATATCTTTAATTAATAAGTTTTAACACTTATGCCCGAAAAATGTATTTTTTTCAATCTTTTTTAAAGTATTTTTGCATCTGTATAAACTATATCAAAGAAATGAAAGTTGTCAATATTGTTCTTGTCTCATTATTCTTAATACTTATTTCATGCGGTAACAAAAAAAGCGAGCTTGTAGGAACATGGAAAGTCGTTGATGTGGAAACTCATTTCGACGAGGCAAAAATGACCCCGGCCATGGTCAGCCAGGTTGTTGCCATGCAAAAGGAAACTTTTTTTAAAATTCGCAACGATAGCGTGTTGATCATTTATACCAAGGACAACACCCACGAGGCAAGATGGAGCTTTGGCGACGATGACCAAACATTGAACTATTATTTTGATTCAAACCCTACTACGATTAACAAACTTGGGATTTTTGTTGACGGGAACATTGTTTCTGAAACCAATGCGCCAATAGGCAAGATGATAATAACTTATGGCAGACAATAATGTGATAACGAATATATTTTGGTTTCCAATATGATTTCCCATTAAATCTTCATACTGAACAAAAGGAGATTCCTAAGTTTCATATCTTAGCCCAATAAACTATTTTATTGAAAAGATATGAGGAGATACATTCTGATAAGCCTGCTTTTAACTCTAAGCTTAATGGGGCATTCACAGAAGTATTTAACTAAAATAGCGGAGGTGTCCTGTAGTTGTTTAGAGAACATTTCCGATTCTGCCCAACCTGCGCAAATAAATATGGAAATGGGCTTATGCATTATCGATGCTGCCATGCCCTATAAAAAACAGTTGCTCAAGGATCATGAGATAGATTTGGAACTAATTGATCAGTATGGTGAAAAACTAGGGCGTTTGGTTGGTGTAAAACTGGCTTCTGTTTGTCCGGCCACTCTTGTCAAAGTAACCCGTTTGACACAGAAAAAGGAACAACTCCCGAAAGAAACTTATTCCGATATTCAAATCGTTAGTGGCAAAATAACAAAAATCGGTCAGGATCAGTTTGTCGTGTTCTCCTTGAAGGACGAAATGAACAAGGTATCAAAGTATTATTGGCTTGAAGGCATCGAATCAGACTTCGACATGGTGTCCGGCTATGCTGACCTATTGGACAAGGAGGTTTCAATTACTTATGAAACCATGGAATTTTTCGATCCGAATATTGAAGTTTACCGGCAGTTTAAAGTCATTAAGGAATTGTCGGTACAAGAATAGCCTTGTTATATCTTACTGGAATAGATTAAGGCCACCACCTGCTTGAGCAAGTCCCTTTTCTTTTCACTTGGTTTATAAACATAAGCCATCATCGTAACTATCTTTCCGTTCTTTTCGTTATAAAAGGTAAATGCTTTGAACGGACCGCCCATAAAATCATTTTTCACCGTCCAAAGCCCGCTTGATTCAATGGCATATTCCGTTATGAAGTTCTTTGTTTTTTTTGACACAGGCGGCACAAACTCCTCATCTATGGCCATATAGGAATCGTAAACTGCCCCGGGCACATTTTCTTTGAGCGATTTTTTTATTCGTGCCAGTATGCTTGGCTGCGAAAACTGGGCCGTATCTTTATAAGTTGTTGAGATAATAATGATTGCCTGGCTCATATCAATCTGTTCCTTACGTATCCATACAAAGTCATCAATATTTTTGGCAAGATAGAAATCCTTGGGAATCACCATCTTAATGCCGGTACTTTTCTCGACCTGTGTAACGGCTTCCGCATTTTGGGTCGAACGAAAGACTTCCATTATCCTATTGCGGTCGGTTTGTTCATAAGCAGAAATAAAGCTGCCGGCATTCTTATTGAAGATTTGAACAAAATCGTCTGCTGAGGCACAAGTGATCTTAAATATTTGTTGAGGTTGCGACCAAAGATCCGTACTTGCCTCCAATAAGGGCTTTTTTACAAGCCCATCAATGTTTACAATGAAGATGTTATGGTGCTTTTTGAACAAATCAGAAAAACTGTTTATAGGGATATGCGAGAGCTTAAAAAGCGGTTCCGGTTGGTTTAGCCCATATTGTTCCCGGGCAAACCCGGCTTTTAAAGCCTCCCCTATCGTGCTGTTCCATTGTTTCTCGTTTTGCACTACGATTAAAATCTCAGAAGTGTTTCCTATTGATCGGGCTTTGGCGTTTTTTTTGCTTTGTGTGCAGGAGGTTGTTGCCAACATTAGTACTGCTGCTAATAAAATGGAATTTATTTTTTGAATCATGTCCCAGTAATTAAATATAAACGTTAATGCCTTCCACAGAACAAAGACCAATTAATGTGCCAAACAAGAATTCAGCATCAACTAATTACGGCAATCTTGATTTTTTGCCCGGGTTTGAGTTTATTCGAGTTCTTGAAATTATTCAGCCTCTTGATTTTATCAACGGTAACACCATCATATTCCTTTGCAATATCCCATAATGTATCGCCTTTCCTAACAATGTGATATAAATACCTCCCTTCTTTGATGGATGAGGCTGATTTTGACTCCGGTTTATACACCAGCAGTTTTTGATTAGGGTAGATACGCGAGCTTTTTAGGTTGTTCCACTCTTTCAGATCAGTTGTCGTACACTTATATTTTTTTGCGATCAGCCCCAGGTTCTCGCCACTTTTAACCTCATGATACGATTTATCGGAGGAGCGCTTGACCGGGGATTTGGAGGTAATGTAGTATTTGCTGCTGCCAGAGCCGAACAACACCAGCTTTTGCCCTGGGTAGATCGTATTGCTCCTGAGGTGATTCCAGCTTTTTATCTGGCTAACATAAACATGATATCTTTTGGCTATAAGCCCCAAGCTTTCACCACTTCGCACGATGTGGATATTTCTGTCTTTCGCCTTTTTAACTTCGGCGATCAGCTTATCCCGCTCGATGCCTTTTTTTGTTTTATATGCATAAAGTGCCTGCTCGTTGTTCAAGAAATCAGCAACATATTCATTCCTCAGCCTAAGCAGATATTTTTTATCGTCCGTAGCAGGAATTATACCTTTTTTATATGTGGGGTTCAGGGCTTTTAGTTCTTTCACCGGAATACCTAACATTTCGTTCAACTGGTCGAACGCAAGCACGTCGTTAACCGTAACAGTGTCTGTATCAAAATAATAGTATTCGGGATCTACTGCTTTTATGTTATGTTCGGGAGCATAGTTCATCACATAGTTAACAGCAATAAAAGCAGGCACATAACCCCGTGTCTCCCTTGGCAGGAAAGGCCAGACAGCCCAGTAATTCTTAGTTCCGCCCGCACGTCGAAGTGCGCGGTTTACATTTCCTGCCCCGGAGTTATAGGCAGCCAATGCCAACGACCAGTCTCCATAAATACCATACAAATCCGTTAAATGCTCGCAGGCTGCTACCGTTGCCTTATACGGATCGTAACGGTCGTCAACCAATGACGTAACCTTTAATCCATAAGCTTTTCCCGTTCCGTACATGAATTGCCACAGACCTTTCGCGCCTTTATTAGATCCTGCGGACGGAATAAGGGCCGATTCCACTATTGCCAGATATTTTATTTCCAGGGGCATGTCGAAACGGTCGAGTTGCTCCTCGATCATGGGAAAGTATAATTCCGACAAGCCCAGCATCCTGGCCGTCAAATCGCGTTTTTTAACAGCATATAGTTGAATGAACTTTTTAACCTCCTTATTATAAGTAAGCTCTATGGGTGTTTCAATATTTAAGGATTCAATCCTCTGCTCATAAACAGAATCGGGGAATAAAGGTATATAATCGGTTGCATAATTATAATCAATATGTTTGGGTTCCTGCTTTTCCGAATATTTCCTTCCGTTGAAGGAGTCGAATATAAGACTATCGAGATGCCTCAGCAATGGTGTGTCGAATATCATTGCCGGTTTTATACTAACAGTATCGGGATTTGAAACAAAACCTATAATACCAGCAAACGAATGTGCAAAAAAAGTTAATGAAAATATTACTGATAATATAAATTTATCCATGGCTTTTTATTCTTGATAAAGGTAATGTTATTTGTGGCAAAAATATATATATGCTTGATAATAATCCATCAAAAGCAATAAAATAATCCACAAAAGAAAGTTAGGAATTACCGCAACAAGTTGATCACAAAATAATTAGTGTTTCCATAAGGTCTATATCCAGGAAAAAACAAGAAAGTTATTTTATTTCACTTTTAATTTGTTCTACCCATTGGGCTACTCTTTGGCCGGTAAGATCCGATTCATTATCTTCATCAAGGGCAAGTCCATAAAAGTAGTCGCCCTCAACACCTTCCGAATCAGTAAACGAATAATTCTTAGTTGGCCATTTGCCGATGAGCGTTCCTTTTACCTTAACGACTTCCTGATTAAGAATGCCCAATACGTCAACAAAATGAGCAGGATACAAAACCTGATCGCCAAGGCCGAAAACAGCTATATTATGTCCGCTCAGGTCATGTTCTTCAATTTTACTGAAAAACCTGTTCCATAAATTATCATTAGCGGCATCTATCCAGTTTTCGGCACCAACGGTCGAGCTCCCCATAATAATTGTTTTATAATCCTCAAGGGTATCGACATCAAAACTTTCGACATCGCACATTTCGATGTCATTTGGGTTAAATTGAGCAAAGATCTTTTTTGCCGAGTTTTCAACATTTCCACCTTTAGGCCAGTAAAGCAATACTATATTCTTCATTGTTCTTAAATTTTCAGATGCGTAAAAATAAATCAATTTGGAATGCATCGAGCTAATTTTTGATAATTTAAAGCTAATCCAAATTCCGCATAAGGGTTCCTATCTTGATTAATATCTATAAATACCTGGCAAACAATATCCAAGAATATAATCAACCAATTAAAATATCTCTTTGGCGATCTTGCGGATATTATCTGATTTCCCCATGGTGTAATAATGCAGCACCGGCACATGGGCTTTCTTAAGTTCCTTGGATTGCTCAACAGCCCACTTAACGCCCAACTGCCTGACTTCATCATTGTTTTTGCATTTCAGCACCTCTTTCACCAAGGTGGCCGGGACCTCGACGCCAAATGTTTTTGGGATTATCGCTATTTGATTTAAAGTGGAAATAGGTTTTAAGCCCGGAATAATTGGAACGTTTATATTGTTCCTGCGGCACACATCAACAAAGTCGAAGTACTTTTTGTTATCGAAGAACATCTGAGTAACAATAAATTGAGCACCTGCTTCGATTTTCTTTTTAAGGAAGTGGATATCGCTGTCCATATTAGGGGACTCAGAATGTTTTTCGGGATAGCCGGCAACTCCGATACAAAAGTTGGTGGATCGCGAGTTGCGGATTTTAGGATCCAGATAAATACCTTTGTTAAGGTTGGTAATTTGTATTACGGTTTCGATGGCGTGGCTGTTGCCGTCGGGCTCGGGGACAAAGCTTTTCATCCCTGGCTGCGGGTCGCCGCGAACAACAAGAACGTTATTAACGCCCAGGAAATTAAGGTCGATAAGGGCATTCTCGGTATCCTCGCGTGAAAAACCGCCGCAAATAATATGTGGCACTATGTTTACTCCATACCTGAATTTTATCGCCGCCGAGATGCCAACCGTGCCAGGGCGCTTGCGCACCACGTTCTTTCTCATCAAGCCATTTGCAAGTGTTTCATATTCAATTTCTTCCTGATGATAAGTGATATTTATAAAAGCCGGTTTAAATTCCATTAATGGGTCGATGGAATTAGCTATCGAGCTAAAGTCCTGACCTTTTAGCGGTGGCAGCAGCTCAAACGAGAACAATGTTTCGTCGGCATCGCTTATATGGTGTATTACAGTTCTTTCCATTTTATTTTATGTTTTAGATAGTATTTACAATTAGTAGTTTTTTTACTTGCTCGGCACTTAGTTTTTTACGTTTGGCATAGTCCTCAACCTGATCGCCGGCAATTTTCCCAACGGCAAAATATCTGGCATCGGGATTTGCAAAATAATATCCGCTTACCGAGGCGGCAGGATACATTGCGTACGATTCGGTTAGTTTAATGCCCAATTTGCTTTCTGCATCCAGGATATTGAATATTTTCTCCTTTTCCGAATGCTCGGGACAAGCCGGATAACCGGGAGCAGGCCGTATTCCTCGATAATTTTCCTTCAATAAATCATTCATGCTGGTGTCTTCCCCTGCCGCAAAAGCCCAAAAGTCCGTTCTTAGCCTCTTGTGCATCAGCTCGGCAAAAGCCTCAGCCAACCTGTCGGCCAATGTTTTTAGCATTATGGAGCTATAATCGTCGTTTTCCTTTTCAAAGCGCTTTATATGCTTTTCGATACCCAAACCGGCGGTAAGGGCAAACATTCCTATATAATCGTCTTTTTTCTTGCTGCCCGGGCAAATAAAATCTGAAAGGCAATAATTCGGGGACTCATTTTTCAATTCCTGATTCCGCAGGAACTCGAAACTATCGAACTGAGCTCCATTTTCGTCCAGCAGCATCACTGTTTCATCAACGGATACTGCTTTAAATATCCCTATTCCTGCTTTGGCGGTGAGCCATTTCCCTTCAATGACCCTATCGAGCATCTGCTGTGCGTCGTCGTATAATTTCCTGGCTTCCTCCCCTTTTAAAACATCATCGAATATTTTCGGGAACTTACCTGTGATTTTCCAGGCATGGAAGAAAAACGTCCAGTCGATATAAGGTCTGATTTCGGCAATGGAATAATCATCAAAGTATTCAACTCCCGTAAAAGTTGGTTTTACGACACTAAAACCATCCCAGCGGCCAATATATTTATTTTTTCTGGCATCTGCCAAGCTCAAATACTCCGATGACTTAACGGAAGCCTCATGTTTCTTGCGCAGATTTTCATATTTGATTTCGATATCCGACTTATAGGATTCCTTGTCATCTTTGGAGAGAAGTTTATTAACCACGTTGATTACTTTGGAAGCATCGCGCACATGAACGACAGGATTTTTATAGTTCGGGGAAATTTTAACCGCCGTATGAACATCGGATGTCGTGGCACCCCCTATCAAAAGAGGTATGTTAAAATCCAGCCGCTTCATTTCCTTGGCCACATAAACCATTTCTTCCAGCGAGGGCGTTATCAATCCGCTCAAGCCGAGCACATCTGCATTCTCATTTTTTGCGACTTCCAATATTTTCTCTGCCGGAACCATTACACCAAGGTCAATTACCTCATAATTATTACATTGCAAGACAACGCCGACAATATTTTTGCCTATATCATGAACATCGCCTTTAACGGTTGCCATAACAATCTTGCCATTGCCTTTTATTCCGGACGACTTTTCGCTCTCGATATAGGGCAGTAAAATAGAAACGGCTTTTTTCATCACCCTGGCACTTTTAACAACCTGGGGCAAGAACATCCTTCCCGATCCAAATAAGTCGCCAACTATGTTCATCCCGTTCATCAATGGGATTTCTATAACTTCTATTGCCCTGTTATAAAGTTTTCTTGCCTCTTCGACATCCTCGTCCAGGAATTCGGTAATCCCTTTTATCAAAGAATGTTCTAGACGCTTCTCAACATCAAGTTTTCTCCATTCCAAGATGTTTTCAGGCTTTACCTTAAACGAATCGCTTATTTTGTCGGCATAAGACAGCAAACGGGCAGTGGCATCTTTCCGCCGGTTCAGAACAAGGTCTTCGGCAAATCTCCTCAGGTCCGGTTCAATCTCGTCATAAATCTGAAGCATGGCAGGATTTACGATTCCCATGTCCATGCCGGCCTTTATGGCATGAAACAGAAATACCGAATGTATTGCTTCCCTTACGGTATTGTTACCTCGAAACGAGAAGGACAAATTACTCACTCCACCGCTTATTTTTGCATAAGGCAGGTTTGCTTTTATCCACTTAACGGCATTTATATAATTAACAGCATAATTATTATGTTCGTCGATACCTGTACCAATTGCCAAGATATTAGGGTCGAAGATAATATCCTCGGGATTGAACTTTACTGTATCTACAAGCAGCTCATAAGCCCTTTTGCAGATTTCGACCTTTCTTTCAAACGTATCGGCCTGGCCGCTCTCGTCAAAGGCCATGACCACTACCGCCGCCCCGTAAGAATTTATTTTTCGGGCAAGTTTTATAAATTCGCCCTCGCCGTTCTTAAGGCTGATCGAGTTCACTATGGATTTACCTTGTGTGCATTTAAGCCCCGCTTCGATAACCTCCCATTTCGATGAATCTATCATTATCGGCAGTCGGGCAATATCAGGTTCGGAAGCAAGCATGTTCAAGAACAATTTCATTTCCTTCCCTGCGTCCAGCAAACCGTCATCGAGGTTGACATCGAGTATTTGGGCTCCGCCTTCCACCTGATGCCGGGCTACGGCAAGTGCCTCCTCGTATCTTTTCTCTCGAATCAAGCGGGCGAATTTGCGGGAGCCGCTAACATTGGTGCGCTCACCGATATTTATAAAGTTGAGCTTGCGGGTAACCCTTAGCGGCTCAAGTCCGCTAATTGATGTAATATGGCTTTTGCTCAATGGCTTCCTGACGTTTGCCTTCATGGCCAACAAAACCATTTCATGTATATGCTCGGGCGTTGTCCCACAACATCCACCCACGATATTGGCGAATTCGTTGTCAAGGAAATCATGGATATGCCCGGCCATTTTTGTGGGGCTCTCATCGTATTCGCCAAACTGGTTTGGTAATCCGGCATTAGGATAAACACTAACAAAGAAACTCGATTTCTTTGAAAGTTCCTCCAAATGGGGGCGCATCTGCTCGGCCCCGAGCGAGCAGTTCAAGCCGATGCTCAACAAGTCGATATGTGATACGGAGGTCAGGAAGGCTTCAAGGGTTTGTCCCGAGAGGGTACGCCCGCTGGCATCTGAAATGGTCCCCGAAACCATAAGCGGTATCCTGATATCTCTCTCGCGGCATAAATCATTTATCGCCACCAAAGCTGCTTTAGCGTTTAAAGTATCGAATATCGTTTCCACCAAAAGCAAATCAACGCCACCTTGCAGAAGCGATTTGGCCTGCTGATAGTAATTATCATGCAATTCATCGAAACTGATATTCCTGAAACCCGGTTTATCAACTAAAGGCGACATTGATGCGGTCTTGTTCGTCGGCCCAATTGCACCTGCAACATAACGCGGCTTTTTGGGGTTTTTTTGCGTAAACTCCGCAGCCACTTTAGCAGCAATGCGTGCCGCTGCGGTATTTATCTCGTTTACGACATCCTGCATACCATAATCCGACATTGAAATACCCGTTGAATTAAAAGTATTGGTTTCGATTATGTCGGCCCCTGCCTCCAGATATTCTTTATGTATCTCTTCAATTATTTGTGGCTGGCTGAGACAGAGCAGGTCATTGTTTCCCTTTTGAAGTTTTTCGGCCGAAGAGAACCGTTCTCCCCTATAATCCTCTTCCTCGAGCTTATATCTTTGAATCATAGTGCCCATTGCCCCGTCCAGGACAAGCACCCTTTTACTCAACTCTGTTTTAATGTCAGGTTTCATAAACGTAATTTTAAATAGTCAAACAACTTTTTATTAAACTAACAGTTGATTAATCAGCAAAAACCATTATAGCTAGCAGGCAATATAATTACCACTAAAAGAACAACCTATAAAAATATAATTTTTCCATATTTAATCAATTTATAATTCCCGCCCGTTAACCGGGAAGGCTAGGTATTGGCACCTTGTTCGCTTAGCGATAGGTTGCCAGGGTTTCATTGAGCCTAATCTCTCCGCCCTTCTTTATAAATCAAAATTTCCCAGAAACGGGCATTTGAATTATGGAACAAAGATATAAAATTTTTATACTGTGCGAAATTGTTGTCGAGAAATGATAAAATAATTTGGTTTATTTTATAAACTAGTTTACATTTGCAAAATATTATTTACTAAACTTAATAAAAATGGAAGCGATAAAAAGTATAGAGATTATCGAAAGCATGTTAAAGGAAAGCAAAAAGTCGTTGTACCGGCATTCCTTTTATTTTATCCTTTGGGGTATAATGATGATAATTGCCGGCCTGGCTGAATATTTCTTTTACGGCAAGCCCTATTTTTGGGCGATATGGCCCGCAACAGCAACTGCGGGCGGCATCATCTCCACGGTTTACAGCAGGAAAGAAGGCAAAAGATCCGGTACGGTAACAATGATTGACAGGATTCACCTATATACATGGGGGGCTTTTGGCATCAGTCTTTTCCTGGCAATATTTTATGCGGCGTATAATCATCTATCGTCATACCCCCTTGTATTGTTGTTGGCAGGATCGGCAACCTTCATCAGCGGTGGCGTCTCAAGATTCAAGCCTTTTATCTGGGGCGGCCTTGTTTTGGAGGCAGGCTCGGTCGCATGCGCCTACTTTATCGACAACAGGTATCACGGGTTAGTTTTCGCGCTAAGCATTTTTTTAGCTTATGTCATACCCGGTTTTATATTAAGGAAATCGGAAAATGTATAAGCTCAACCCATTGTTGCATCAAGAATTGCGTTTGCGCATAATAAGTTTTCTTGCCACGGTCGAACGTGCCGATTTCAATAAGTTGCTGGAAATAAGCTCGGCAACTAAAGGAAACTTGAGCGTTCAAATAAGCAAGCTGCAAGAAGCAGGATATGTTGAGGTTACGAAAACTTTCAAGGGCAAATATCCGCATACGAAATGCATGATTACTGAAAAAGGCAAAAAAGAACTGACGGAATACGTTTCAAGATTGAAGAAGATGCTGAATATTTAACTTGGTCGAATTTAGCGGCTATTCTCAGCCAACTACTTTAAAATGCCTTGTATTTGCAATTTCAAGGTCGTTGTTTACGATAGGCTTGCACTGAAAGCGGCACGAATTGCACATCCCCAGCAACTGATTGCCCAACGAATCGCCGATTTTGCCAAGTGATTCCAACTGTTCATAACTGTCTTGTTTTCTAAAATCAGTAAAGGGACATGCAGGGTTCTCCTTATTGTAAACACACCGGCGCATAAGCCCCGACAATTTCAACCATTTTAATTCTGTCATATCAATCGTAATGTTTCTTTTAATGACACCAAAGTTCTTAAAGGGTCGCAATTTATTTTCAAAAGCTTCATAAAATAACAAGTCCTTACTGTATTTATTGTGATTTATTGAATTTTAATCGGTTTTAAAGCGTATTAAAATATGATTTATATTTGCAGCCCATAATTAATAAAAGGATTTTCTATAAATTATATACTTATGAGCACAACATTTGTTGATAAACTTGAATACAAAGTAGCCGACATCAGTCTTGCTGATTGGGGCCGGAAAGAAATTGAGATTGCCGAAAAGGAAATGCCAGGCCTGGTTTCGATCAGAAAAAAATTCTCGGGTGAAAAGCCATTACGGGGAGTTAGGATAATGGGCTCGCTGCACATGACCATACAGACCGCCGTTTTAATTGAAACATTGGTCGAGCTGGGAGCGGACGTCCGTTGGGCAAGTTGTAACATCTTCTCCACTCAGGATCACGCAGCGGCAGCAATAGCGGCTTCAGGAGTTCCGGTTTTTGCCTGGAAAGGCGAAACTTTGGAAGAGTATTGGTGGTGCACAAACCAAGCACTCTCATTCCCCGACGGAAAAGGCCCGCAATTGATAGTTGACGATGGAGGTGATGCTACTTTGCTGATACACAAAGGTTATGAGGCAGAAAAAGACGCATCGCTTCTCGATACCGAGCCTTCGAGCGATGAAGAAGCCGAGATCTTAAAACTTTTAAAATCCGTTCTTGACGAAGATCCAAAGAGATGGCATCGCACCGTTGAGGATTGGAAAGGCGTCTCGGAAGAAACCACTACCGGTGTTCACCGTTTATACCAGATGAAGGAGACCGGAAAACTTCTCGTCCCTGCCATTAACGTCAACGACTCGGTTACCAAGTCGAAATTCGACAACCTTTACGGCTGCCGCGAATCGCTTGCCGACGGTATAAAACGCGCCACAGACGTGATGATTGCAGGAAAAGTTGTTGTTGTTGCCGGTTACGGCGATGTGGGAAAAGGCTCGTCACATTCGATGAGAACTTATGGAGCACGCGTCTTGGTTACCGAAATAGACCCTATTTGCGCCCTTCAGGCCGCAATGGAAGGATTTGAGGTTACAACAATGGAAGAGGCAGTTAAAGAAGGAAATATTTTTGTTACCACAACAGGGAACAAAGATATAGTTACTGCCGAGCACATGGCAAACATGAAGGACGAAGCCATAGTTTGTAATATCGGCCACTTCGACAACGAAATCCAGGTAAGCCAGATGGAAGCCATGGAGGGTGTCGTGAAAACCAATATCAAACCACAGGTTGACAAATACACCTTTCCCGACGGACATTCAATTTATTTGCTGGCAGAGGGAAGACTGGTTAACCTGGGCTGTGCCACCGGGCACCCATCCTTTGTTATGAGCAATTCGTTTACTAACCAAACCCTTGCTCAAATCGAGCTTTGGAAAAACCGCGACAATTATGATGTTGAGGTTTATCGACTGCCAAAACACCTTGACGAGGAAGTTGCCCGCTTGCATCTTGAGCAAATTGGTGTTAAGCTAACCAAATTGACGAAGGATCAAGCCGATTATCTCGGAATTGATCAAAACGGACCATACAAACCGGAGCATTATAGATATTAACCGCAAGAAAATTCAGCTAAAGACAAAAAGCCCCGCTTCACTTATTTGAGACGGGGCTTTTTGTTTATTTCAGCTTCGGCTAATTGTAAACATGCAGCAGATTACCATCGTAAACAGCCGAATACCTGATTAAAGGATACTCCCCCTCCCCTTCGACTATGGAACCGTCGATTAGCAGATATGAAGTTTGGGTACAGGTGTCCTTCACCAAAGGAAAATAATCGCCAATTATTAATTTCGTACACTTATTGCCGTCGCAACACTTATCGGGCGAATTGGGCGGTTGCCGCTCGAAAGCCATGAATTCATCAATACTAAGGCGATAAACCATAACCCCCCTGCTGCCGTAAGGGATATAAACCCCCGGTTTCTCGTCAAGATAAAGCCATCCGCCAACAGTATTCAACTCCTGGAACAAAGTGGAATTCGGGTCGATGCTGATATTGATCGGCACATTAGGGATATTAGGGTTTACCCTCCCTTTATTACAGGAACCTGCAAAAAGCATTGTTCCCAAAAACAAAAAAAACCATTTTAATGTTATATGCCTCATCAGTTAATAATAAAATTCATCAGTCATGATTTAACGCAACAAAATTAATTATATTTTATTGGCAAAAAATATGCTGAGTATTACCTTATTTAATTAGCTTTGCAAATAGAGATGAAGTCAGCCAAATCGCCAAAAAAAATTATAACGATCTTGTTTTTTGCCATTTTTTTGGTATTGTCACCATCGTGCAAGACCAATGAAAAAGTAAGCAAAGACGTGAAACAGGCCGAAAAAACACAAGAAGAACAAAACAAAGAATCCCAAAAGGAATATGAAAATGCCGTAAAAGAACATCGTAAGAAACAAAGTGATTATGCCAAACAGCTCATGAAGGATATGAAAAAGCAACAGAGGAAGAATAACCTGGTCAGGAAGAGATCGCTTTGGGATCAGATATTCAGGCGGAATTGCACAAAACCCAGATAAACCATCAAAACTTTATATACTTTTAACATATTTAAAGTTTCCAAAGTATAAATAGTTTTATATTTGCGCTTTTAAATGACAAAATATTTAAAGGCATGCAAAAAATAAAACCTGTTTTGATTTTACTGCTAGCAATAGTGGCCGGTTCTGGACTAAGCGCGCAGGAAATCAAAAGTTTTTCGTTGCAACAAGCATTGGATTATGCAATGGAAAACAACTATGATATAATGAAGTCGGAGAAAGACGTGGAAGCCGCAAAACAGAAAATAAAAGAATCCACATCCATAGGGCTCCCTCAAATTGACGCAAAATTAACTTATAACGACAATGTGGCCAGGCCGACGATCATATTGCCTCCCGAGTTCAGCGGAGACCCGAACGGCCCCGGCCTTGAAATACAGTTTGGGACAAGATATGACGCAAGCCTGGGGGCAACGGCAAGCCAGTTAATTTTCAGCGGCGAATATATCGTTGGTTTAAAGGCCTCAAGAAAGTATCTTGAAAGCACTAATGCCGAGTTTTTTAGAAACAAGGTGGCCGTTAAGCAGCAGGTTGCCAACTCATATTATAATGTATTGACTGTTGAGAGAGCCCTATATATTATCGACACAACGATGAAAGTAACCAAGAACTTGGCCGAGGAAACACGCCAGATCTACGAGGTCGGCTTTGCTGAGGACATCGACGTAGATCAATTGGACCTCCTGGTTGCCGACCTGGAGGCCTCGAGGATTAATTTTGAGAACCAGCTCAGTTTAGCCAATGCTTATCTTAAGTTTTATCTCGGGCTCAGCGATAAGGACAGCCTTATCCTGACTGATGACCTGGACATGCTGGTCAATGACCTTGAGGAATCGTCAGTAGTTAGCGCCGATTTTATTGTTGATTATAATCCCGATTTTTATTCATTGTCAAAGCAAAAGGAATTAAGCTATCTGCAGGTAGATCTGGAAAAGGCGTCATACCTGCCCAGCATCAATGCGTTCCTGAACTACCAAACCCAAGCCCAGCGGGATACCTGGGACTTCTTCAACTCGAAAGGGATATGGTATTCGAGTTCG
The DNA here is from genome assembly GCA_024279935.1 of Bacteroidota bacterium. Lineage (GTDB taxonomy): Bacteria > Bacteroidota > Bacteroidia > Bacteroidales > F082 > BM524. The sequence goes on along the minus strand of JAJRQZ010000076.1, from coordinate 34,501 downwards.
ATATTTGGCCTCACCATGAACATTCCGATACTTTCGAGCGGCACAAGGTCAGCCAAGTTAAAACAGGCTAAAATTGCTTTCGAGCAGATAAGCATACAACAGAACCAGCTTGAGAACCAGCTGAACCTGCAATTCAGCAATGCCCGTAACGAGTATTTTAATTCGTATAAAGTTTATCAAAACAAAGACAAAAACAGGAAAATCGCTAAAAAGATATTCCTGAAGACGACTGAGAAATACAAACAAGGCCTGGCCTCAAGCCTCGACATACTAAACACTCACAATCAGTTCCTAAAGGCTGAAAGCGACTTCCTGACCGCCTCCCAGTTATTTTTACAGTCTGGTGAGACATTGAAAAAAATTCTAACTAAAGTTACCAACTGATATGCAAGACTTACATCTGGAATACATAAAAAAAACCCTTCAGCTTTTCAAGTCCTATGGTATAAAGAGCGTTACCATGGATGACGTTTCCAGGGAACTGGGAATATCAAAGAGAACTCTTTATGCATATTTCGCTGATAAATCGGACTTGGTGGAACAAGTGCTCAGTCAAGAATTTGAGGAAAAAGCAAGCTTGCTGAAAAAGTCGGTGGAAGACAAAGCTGATGCCTTGCAAGAATTATTCGCGTATTATAAGGTTCAAATCAAGTTGCTCAGCTCGCAGAAACCGAATTTCATCTATGACTTGAAGAAATATTATCCGTCCCTCTTCGATAAATTCAATTTACATAAAAAAGAAAAGATAATCGAGTCGGTTATGGCCAACCTGAAAAGAGGCAAAAAAGAAGGCCTTTACAGGAAAGACATGGACGAGAACATAATCACAAAACTTCATATAGCGCGGATCGAATCGTTCAAGAATTCATCCCTGTTCAGTTTTGAGGAGCTCATTTCACCGGTGTTTTTTGCCGAAGCTTTTAAGTATCACGTTTATGCCATCGCCAGCAAAAAGGGCAGGGAAATAATAGAAAAAAATATTGATGAATTAATTGAAAACGCTTGAAAATAACATAAAATGACACATCCATGTTTAATTTTAATCACACAGGAAAATGATTATTCTGCAAAAATACAGTCATCGGATTAAGCGGATTTAACGAATGTTTTTCGCTTGCGAAAAACTAAAATCCGCTTAATCCGCTTAATCCGATGATAAATATAATATGCTAGATGACAATTAATTACAAAATTATAAACAGATGAAAAAATTACTTTTACTAATAACCGTTGCAGTTTCAATTGTTGCCTGCAAAACACAGCTAAGCCCTGATGATGATCCCAGCAAAACGAATACCGAAAACACGATTTATAGCGGTAAAAAAATACCCGTAAGGACACTCAAGGTCGAGCATCAAGAATTTGCCCATTATTTTGAGGCCGCTGGCGAGCTTGAAAGTGTGAACGAGGCATTCATTAGCCCGGAGGTGAGCGGTCAGGTTGTGAGGATTGCCGTTAAAGAAGGCGACAAAGTCAAAAAAGGCCAGCTGCTGGCAAAACTGAACACCAACCTGATCGAAAAAAACATGCAGGAAGTAAAAACGCAATTGGATTTTGCATCCATTATGTTCAAGAAGCAAGATGACCTTTGGAAACGGAACATCGGCTCGGAGCGTCAGTACCTGCAAGCAAAAAACAATTACGAGTCCTTGAAGAACAAATACGAAACCCTTAAAGCCCAGTACAATATGTCGCTCATAAAAGCACCGTTTACGGGAACTGTCGAGAACATACTACTAAAGAAAGGTGAGCTGGCCGGCCCGGGAATGATGCTGATGCAAGTAATCTCCCTCGATAAATTAATACTGAAAGCCAAGCTGTCGGAGGCCTATCTCGCAGCGGTCTCAAAAGGGTATATAGTAGAAGTAAACTTCCCGTCCTATAAGGATTTAATAATCCCCGCCAAGGTTTCCCGTACAGGAAATGTAATCGACAAACAAAACAGGACTTTTATAGTCGAAATAGAACTCGACAATACCGACCACAGGCTGAAGCCCAATATGTTGGCCAATGTTGTCTTCAAGGATTATCTTTCCGAGAACAGCCTAGTTGTTCCTTCTGTTTTGGTGAAGCACGATATACAAGGGAAATATTTATTCACAGTAAGCAAAAAAGGCTCGAATATGGCAGCCGCGAAAAAGTATGTTGAAACAGGAATGTCATATAAGGCCAAAACCGAGATCACTGCAGGCTTGTCAGCCGGGGATGTGGTAATAACCGACGGTTATAATAATGTTTCTGATGGCAGCATATTAAATATTATTAAATAACGCAAAATATGGACGACAAAAATATACAGGAACGCGATAAAAAAGTTGTTAGGGACTTTTGGCTTTCCACCTGGGCGCTCAACAACAAGAATACGGTTTACCTGGTCATGTTGGTGGCAGTGTTTTTCGGGATGTATTCATATATCACGCTTCCGAAGGAATTGTTCCCCGAGATAAACATCCCTACCATCATGGTGCAGACTATTTATCCGGGCAATCCCCCCGTTGACATAGAAAACCTAATTAGCAGGCCCCTGGAAAAAGAAATCGAATCGGTAAAGGGCATAAAAAAGATGACCTCGATTTCCTCCCAGGACGCTTCGAGCATATTTGTGGAATTCAATACCGATGTCGTAATCAAAACTGCTTTGCAGGATGTCAAGGATGCTGTTGACAAGGCAAAAACCGATTTGCCCAACGACCTTTTGGAAGACCCGACAGTCACGGATATCGACATATCGGAATTTCCTGTCATAAACATTAATATTTCCGGCGACTTCGGGATAAACGAGCTAAAAGACTATGCCGAACAGCTCAGTGACGAATTTGAGGCAATATCCGAAGTTTCATCGGTAAACATAACGGGCATAACGGAAAGGGAAGTAAGGATAAACCTCGACCCTTTCAAGATGGCATCCCTTGAAGTTAGCTATACCGACGTTGAAAACGCCGTTTCCTTTGAGAACATATCCATGTCGGGAGGCGAGATCAAGGATGGCAATATTAAAAGGTCCGTCCGCCTGATCGGCGAATTCGAAAAACCTGAGGACATAGAAAATATTATCGTTAAATCGGAAAAAGGCAATATTGTTTACTTGCGCGATATCGGAAACGTAGAATACGGGTTTAAGGAAAGGGACAGTTATGCCCGCCTGAACCATCAAAATGTTGTTTCGTTGCAAGTTGTTAAAAAAAGCGGGGAAAACCTGCTCTCCACCATCGATCAGGTATTTAAGATACTTGACAATGCGCGCAAAACAAAGATGATTCCGGACAACCTTGTCATTACAATTACCAACGACCAGAGCGACATGGTGAAAATGCAGCTTAGCAACCTGGAAAACAGCATCATCATGGGCATTATTTTTGTCGTAGTCATTCTTTTCCTCTTCCTGGGGACAAGAAACTCCATATTCGTCGGCTTGGCAATCCCGATGTCGATGATGATATCGTTCCTGATCATGGGGATCATGGGGACTAAAATAAATATGATCGTATTGTTTTCGCTAATACTTGCCCTTGGCATGCTGGTTGACAATGCTATTGTCGTTACCGAAAACATTTATCGATATATCAGCAAGGGCTATTCGGTTTACGAGGCAGCCCGCCAGGCAACAGGCGAAGTCGCCATGCCTATTATCTCATCCACGGCAACCACGCTGGCAGCATTTTTCCCACTGATATTTTGGGATAGCATTATGGGCGAATTTATGTCGTATCTTCCTGTTACATTGATAATTGTACTTTCATCGTCACTATTTGTCGCCTTGGTTTTAATTCCCGTCATCTTCACTCAGTTTTATAAGAAAGGTGAGAACATAAGTCTTCCAAAACCAAAACGCAGCCTTATAGTTGCCATAGTTTTTTTGCTTGCTTCGGCAATATTTTATCTTCTTGGGATAAACTCGGTGGGCAGCCTGCTAATAATATTTGCGTTTATCGGGTTGATTAACTTATTATTCCTTTCCCGTTTGGCTTTTTGGTTTCAGAACAAGTTCCTGGTTTGGCTTGAACAAACCTATTTGCAATTTGTCCAGTTCGTGCTTCGTGGATCAAATCCGTATTTAACCATTGGGGGAACATTTTTATTGATGTTTATAACCATGGGGTTTTATTTCGGCAACAACCCTAAAGTTGAGTTTTTCCCACATTCCGACCCTAAGCTGATAAATGTTATAGCCGACCTGCCGATAAGCACCGATATCGAAGTTACAGACTCGGTAATGAAAGGTTTCGAGAACAGGGTTTTCGAGCTATTGGAGCCAAACATGAATATTGTCGAATCAGTATTGGCACTAACAGGCAAAGGCGCTGTTGGTCAGGACGAAGGTTTCTCGGGCCGCGGCGGCTCGCCGAACAGGGGCATCATCACCATCAACTTCGTCGATTTCGAGGACAGGGACGGGATAAACACCAACAAGATAATGGAAGAACTCTCAGATTCCCTAGTTGGATTTTATCCGGGCATCACCCTTACAGTTGAGCGTCAGCGCGAGGGCCCGCCGACCGGGAAACCAATTAATATAGAGGTGAGCGGGAAGGATTTCAATAAGCTGCTGGAAATAACGAGCGACATCATCAACAAGGTTAACGAACAAAACATTCCCGGTATCGAGGAGCTGCAAATAGACCTCGACAAGGAAAAGCCTGAGTTGTTGATAAACATCGACAGGGAAAAAGCAAGGCGATATGGCTTGTCAACAGGACAGATAGGGACAGCCATAAGAACTGCGCTGTTCGGAAAGGAGATCTCCGATTATAAAGATGGTGAGGACGAATATAAAATCGTGATGAGACTCGACGATAAATATAGGGACAACATCTCCGACCTTATAAACCAACGCATCACGTTCAGAAGCCAGTCGTCGGGCAAAATTGTGCAGGTTCCTATCTCGGCCGTTGCCGACTTTGAATACAGCTCAACTTACGGGGCTATAACACGAATCAACAAAAAACGCGTTGTCACTATCTTCTCTAATGTCCTGCAAACCTATAATGCCAACGAGATTAACAACAAGCTGAAGGAATTCATGAAAACTTATGAAATGCCAATGGGATACGAATACTCATTCACGGGCGAGCAGGAAGAGCAGGCAGAGTCGATGGCTTTTCTCGCAACAGCCTTGTTAATAGCCGTTTCGTTAATAACCATTATCCTGGTTTCGCAATTCAACTCGTTTGCAAAGCCTGCAATTATCATGTTTACCGTTCTCTTGAGCACAATTGGCGTATTCGGCGGTCTTGCAACTTTCAACATGGATTTCATCGTGATCATGACTGGCATCGGGATAGTTTCGCTGGCCGGAGTTGTCGTAAACAACGGAATTGTGCTAATTGATTATATCGGACTTGTAAAGCAACGCAAGAAAAAGGAAATGGGCCTTGCCGAAGACGACAACCTCCCCTTGGAAATTGCCAAGGAATGTATTGTTGAAGCAGGGAAAACGCGTTTGCGCCCGGTATTGCTCACGGCCATAACAACCATATTAGGACTAATGCCATTAGCCGTCGGATTAAATATCGACTTTGTCAGCTTCCTTGAAAATTTCAACCCCCATATTTATTTTGGCGGCGACAACTCAGTGTTCTGGGGGCCCATGTCGTGGACGGTGATATTCGGCCTGGCATTTGCCACTTTCCTAACTCTTGTGGTTGTTCCCGCAATGTACCACGCACTTTATGTTGCCAAGGTTAAAATACAAGCCTCAATCGGCAAAAACAACTAATTTAAGCGGAAACCCCGATATTTTTATCTGTTCCGCATTAAAGCGGATATTAAAATAAAATGTTAAGCGGTTTGAAGAGCAAAATCAAACCGCTTAACATTTTTTTACACAAAACAGACAATATTTTCTTTAGCTTTGCATTTATTAATAAAGCACAAATAACATTATAAAAATGACCGGTATTATAAGATTATTACCAAAAACCATAATGGTTTTGTTAGTGGCAACAATTTTAATTGGTGGGGCTGCTAGTTGTAAAAGCAAGAAAAAACTTGCAAAAGAAAAGGCTGCTGCCGAGTATGCATTAAAAGTAGATCAGGCCAAAAAAGATTTAACAGCGATTATAAACGGCTCAACCAATTGGACCAGCGCTCAAATGGAGGAAAGGGTTGACAAGATTAAATCATTTAATATTGATGACGAAGATGTTAAAAGTTTAATCGGGCAGGCAGAAGCCAAGATTGAGGACGTTAAGGCAGCCGAGATCCGCAAAGCCGAAGAAGAAAGGCTCAGCCGCGAGGAAGAAGCCAGAAGGAGAGCACAACAATCGGAATTTGCCGTTGTTGACAATCAGTTTATGGCCGTTGCCTCAGCAAACGGGATCGACGACGCAAACAATAAAATCCGAATGGCGCTTCAATATTTTGAGACACCTGACATACCTGTGTTGATTATCATCAGTCAAAGCGGTGGCTTTAACGATTATGACCGGCCAACGACAATCTCGAAATTCCTGAATTATCTAAAGGACAAGAAAGGTTATAAATACCGTGTGGTTTCCGCAAAGCGAAACAGCATGGACAAGATTACCGAGTTAGAATTAATCGTTAAATAACACAGCCATGAAACGAATAGCATGTTTAATAGTAATATTATCAGCATTTGGGATCTCCGGTGCTGTTGCCCAGAAATTAAGCCCCGAGAGAAAACAGGCTATCGACAGCCTGGCCCTGGAAAAAATCAGGGATCTGAGCAAATACATCAGTATTATCGGAAGCAAGGAAACCCCGTGGAGCGAGGCCAACCGCGTTATCGACCGTGCCGACGAGCTTTTTATGCAGGGAAGCGAAATTGGTGTCTCCTCTTTGGTCCGCCCCGAAATTAGTTACTATACAGTACGCAAGTATTTTGAGCGACTTATGCGCCTCAACTATAACAAAGTTGAGATATCGTGGTATAACATAGAGTATGTCAGCGATTTGCAGCGCCAGCCCGATGGCACTTACGTCGGCGTTATTACCATTTTCCAAAAATTCAAGGGCTATGACGCCGAGGGCAGGTTAGTATATCAGGACACTACCAAAAAAGATATAACCGTTTACGTAAAACGCAAGGAAACCCAAATTGGTGGTCGCCTGATTGGTTTCTGGGATGTTTTGCTCGGAGATATAAGGGTTAAGGAAACATCGAAATAATTATTCCATGGCTTCAAATGGCCAAACAAAGGCTCCTCATGAGAATTTGTTGAAAAGTCATTCCCTTCGGGATGGCTTTTTTTAATAAGCTGATGCTGAGCGCGAAGATTAAAACCGTTGCGAAAGATATTTGTTACTACTCAGCAGTAGAGAAAAATATTAACTCATTGGTTACCTATCCGTTTTGTCACGATTTTTGTTTGAAAAACACAAAATTTCCGCCAAAACTACTGAGATTTCAAATATATAACCCCACGCTGAAGCATGGGGCTATTGATAATCAACTTGATAAACCTGCTGAGTAGTAACCAATATTTTGTTCAAATTCGAGCCTGCCTATCGTGTTTTGCCTGAGAGGGCGGCAGTATTTTCAAACCCACAGCAGACTGTTGTCTGTGAGGACTTTAAAAATAAGACAACGAAGGAGGTGAATAAAAGATTGTCATAATTCATTTAAAAACCTGGTATTGCAGCGGTCTAAGATTAGACCCAACTCAGCTTAGTATCTTAAAATATCATCAAGCCCATGTTTTAGCTGAGATAATTCATCATGAGAAATAATACCTATTTTCTTCACAAGCCTATCTTTTGAAATGGATCGCATGTGAAAAATCAACACTTCTGATTGTTTGTGCAAGCCGTTTTCAACTGATGGGCTTAGCATAACATTTCCTTTGTAATTTGTGATTTTAGATGTCAACGGACAAGCGATAACTATTTTCAAATGTTCGTTAAGCATGTTTCCACTAATAATCACAACTGGCCTAAAACCTCGTTGTTCACTGCCCTTAACAGGATTTAGCTTAGCATACCAAATTTCCCGCTGCCTCATAAATCCAGCTGTTTAACATAATCTTCCATGCCTTCCTCAGCGATATCAAGTATGTTCGCATCCTTACTTGCATTTTTATAAGACTTAATATATTCGGCACGATTCAATTGATCAAGATAAATTCGCAGTGCCCTTTCGATTATTTTATTTTTTGGCAAGGCTAACATTTTTGCCTTCTCGTTCAAATGAGACAAAAGATCATCAGGCAATGTTGAGGTAAAAGTAGTCATGACGGATATTTTATATTTATGAAATACAAATATAAGACAAAGATATATATCACAAACATCAAGCCACATAAATGATTGGGGGAGAGTATCTTGTTTTCGGTAACCAAGACTATTTTCTTTTCCCCCAGCTATCCCTTAGTGGGACAGTACGGTTGAACACCATTTTCTCAGGAGTGCTGTCCTTGTCAACGCAGAAATAGCCCAACCTCTGGAATTGGAATTTATCGCCAATTCGTGCATCTTTCAAGGAGGGCTCAAGTTTGCAGCCAGGCAATATTCTCAGGGAATCGGGGTTTAAGAATTCTTTAAAGTCAACCTCTTTGTGTCCGGCGGGATCCTCATCGCTAAAAAGACGATCGTATAAACGCACTTCCGCATTAAAACTATGAGTAGCCGAAACCCAATGCAAAGTACCTTTCACTTTCTTACCGCTGCTGTCGCTACCCGATTTGGTATCGGGATCGTAAGTACAATAAATCTCTGAGATATTTCCATTTGTATCTTTTGCGAAATCCTCGCATTTAACAATATAGGCGCCCTTTAGCCTTACCTCCCGTCCCGGGCCCATTCGAAAGAACTTCTTAGGTGCATCTTCCATAAAGTCGTCGCGCTCGATAAAAATCTCCCTTGTAAACGGTACTTTACGGCTTCCCGCTTCCGCATCCTCAGGGTTGTTAATAAGCTCCATATCCTCTACTTTTCCTTCAGGATAATTGGTAATTACAACTTTTACAGGGTTCAAAACCCCAAACACCCTTGGTGCGATACTATTTAAATGTTCGCGAACGCTGAATTCCAGGAGCCCGACATCGATAACGTTATCGCGCTTCGCAACTCCGATTCTTTCTGCAAAAGCCCTTATTGAGCCGGCTGTATAACCTCTACGCCTCAATCCCGAGATTGTGGGCATACGAGGATCATCCCAAGCATTAACATACTTATCCTCAACTAGTTCCAGCAGTTTACGTTTGCTCATCACAGTATATGAAAGATTTAGCCGGGCAAATTCAATCTGTCTTGGCCTATATTTGTTTTCGGCAATTTGATCCAAAAACCAATTATAAAGCGGGCGGTGAACCTCAAATTCCAAAGTACATACGGAATGGGTAATTCCCTCAATATAATCCGATTGTCCGTGAGCCCAGTCGTACATGGGATAAATATTCCATTTATCGCCCGTACGATGGTGTTCCTTATGAAGGATTCGGTACATTATCGGGTCGCGCAAATGCATATTTGGCGAGGTCATGTCAACTTTGGCCCTCAAAACCATCGAGCCATCAGGATATTCGCCATTTTTCATGCCTTCGAAAAGCTTAATGTTATCTTCGATGCTACGTTTCCTGCCCGGGCTTTCAACTCCTGCTTGCGTTGGAATCCCCCTCTGCTCGCGAATCAGTTCCTGAGGCTGGTCGTCAACATAAGCTTTACCGTCCTTAATTAGCTTTACCGCCCAGTCATACAACTGGTCAAAATAATCCGACGCAAAGTAAGGCTGGTCGTTCCATTTGAAACCCAGCCAATTAATATCCTCTTTAATTGAATCAACATATTCCACATCTTCCTTTTCAGGATTGGTATCGTCGAAGCGAAGATTGCACATTCCATTATATGATTCGGCAAGGCCGAAATTGAGGCAAATTGATTTTGCATGACCTATATGAAGATAGCCATTAGGCTCGGGAGGGAAGCGCAGATGAATCCGGCCTTCGTTTTTGTTTTCGCGAAGGTCTTCTTCGATTATGCTTTCGATAAAATTAAGCGATCGCTTTTCATTTTCAGGAGTATCCATGTTTAAACTCTTTGAAATTAATTCGAAATGCAAAATTAATTGAAAATACTCATGTTTTAACATGAAACAAAAACAATGAGACAATAAATATCGGCACTCGATATGATGTTGGCAGCGGCAGGGTTGAGCTTTTCGATAACAATAAAAAAAGCAGCCTCACACAAGGCGGTGGGACTGCTTTTGAGAATATAATTAAATACCTGTCAATCAGGGTAATTTGCAGCATCATCCAATGCTTTATACAAATCTTTCATTCCTGTTAAAGTAATATCAAAGTTACCGGCCATTAACGAGCCAAGTTGACCATAATGAATTTTATGTTGTGCCTCGTTAGCTTTTTGCCTGGTAAAACTACCAACATGTCTCCCTCCCTCAAGTTCCAGTGTCATACCATCGGCACCATGGCATTGTGCGCAATTGGCAGCATAGTATGCATCACCGGCAGTGGCGTCACCATCAAGGCCTATGTTTGCAAAAGTTACCGTCCCGGTTGGATAAGTACCTTCATAAGTAGCATCATAAAGCAGGCTCACGTCAAATAAGCCATCTTTGATGAATTTAGCAAGATTCCAAATTTGAGCATCAGTTAAAATCTGTCCAAAGTAAGGCATTCTGTCGCCATCAGCGCTGTTGGTTTCAGGATCGTAAGATGCAAGATCGTATGAAATATCCCTACGGTCGAAACCTTCGCCTTTAATTGCGTCAAAAATTTCTTGTAGATCATCGTTGGCCTGAACTTCCATCATGTCAACTGCAGATACGTTAGGCCTTGATGTTTTAGGGGCTCTGTTGATATAAGCACCATTTCTCCCAAGCCCGTCCCAACCGTGGCATTGCTTGCAACGGAAGAAATTGCTATAGTTGTCAAATGTAGCCAGATTAGCGTCATTTTGGTCGAAACCTGATTCAGCGGCCCAGAATTTGTCATACATAATTCCACCTAAGGCGCCATCGGCCACGTTGGCAGGATTATTTGGAAAATCTGTTTCACTGGAAAGCGCTTTATAAAGATCTTTCATATCAGAAACACTAAGATCAAATTGTCCTGTCATTGCAGTGCCAAGCTGACCATAATGTACCTTATGTTGAGCTTCGTTAGCTTTAGTTCTTGCAAAGCTACCAACCGTTTTATCATCTTCCAGCGCAAGAGTGGTTCCGTCGGCACCATGACAAGCGGCACAATTTGCTGCATAGAAAGTTTTTCCGTTCGCGGCATTCCCGTCAAGGCCTAAGTTTGAGAAAGTAACGCTTCCTGTAGGATATGTCCCTTCATAAGTTGCATCATAAAGCTCGGTTACATCGAACATGCCTTCTTTTATAAATTTAACAAGATCCCAAATTTGGGCATCAGTTAAAATCTGGCTAAAGTCTGGCATCATATCACCATCTACGTTGTTAGAAGCTGGATCATAGGCACTTAAATCATAAGAAATATCGCGGCGATCGCCACCTATACCTTTAATAGCATTGAAGATATCGATAGGTGCGTCGTTTTGGCGAACTTCCATCATATCGAAAGCAGTAACATTTGGCCTGGATGTTTTTGGCTTACGGTTAATATAAGCACCTTTGTTGCCAAGTCCATCCCAACCATGACATTGTTTACAACGGAAAAAGTTGCTGTAGTCGTTAAACTTGGCCAAATTGGCGTCATTTTGGTCAAAACCAGACTCCGTGGCCCAGAATTTGTCATACATTATGCCACCTTTTGCGGCATCCGCTGCTGCATAAGCAACATCATTTGGGTCATCGGTAGGAGTTTCGGTCTTTTTACATGAAGTAAAAGCCACTACTACTGAAACCAACAATAAAAAACTAAGTCTTCTCATAATATTCTATTTTAATTGTGAATTTTAATTTTATTTAATTTTACTATTTCTTCCCTCAACAAACTCCTTAAACTGGTGTTTATCATATTCTCACGGATAACATCATTTAAGCCAGACCAATAATCCGTTGCGGGACAGATATTTAATCTTGAGCATTCATTAGAAGGGTAAGTACAATTCACTATGTTTATATCAGGCTCGAAGGCCTTATAAATATCATAAACATTTATATCAACTGCGCTTTTTGTCAAAATATATCCACTATGCTTACCGGCATAATTCTTAATTAAGCCTGCACTCTTCAAACTTGCGATAATAGTATCGAGGTAACCAGCTGATATTTCTTGTGCCCTCGAAATATCCTTTTGCAGAACAGCTTTCCCATCGTTATTTTTTGCAATTTCAATCATTGCCCGTAAACCATATCTCACCTTGGTGTTAATTCGCATAATCCGATTAATCCTATAAGTTTTATAGGATACAAATCTAAATTTAATTCATTAGCCTCGCGCCTAATTAGTGCTATGCTGAGCAACAACAATCATATTGCTCTGTTCTAATGTATTTTACAAATCATATTTAGAATGAATCTAATGGTTTTCGTCACTTTTTTAGGGGGTTTTTGCTCAAACCAAAGTCCCTGATTTGTTAAATTAATCTGGAAATTAGATTTTATCGTGAATTTATATCAATCTAAAGCATTAATCCATAGTTATTTAATAACAATAGACTTGGGGGTCCCCTATTACAAACAGCCATTATATTCATAATATACGGCAAGCTGTTCGCAGATGTACATTGGATGTTTGCGAACGAACAGATAACTATTAACTATGATTGGAAAATTTATTTTAACCTCTGTTTTTATGAACGTTAGCCTTTATGGCACGACATTAGCAGAACCCCAATCGCAACCATTATATTTTTAACTAATACATTAAGTCATGAAGACAAGAATCGCAACTGTTATGCTGTTATTGGGCATTTTTTTAAGCACGGTTTCTTTTGCATCCGAGCCCATTCCTGCCAACAGTCAGGTAAGCAAAGAGTTAAAAGAAGCCATACGTAAGAAACTCTATTACCCGCAATTTGCAATCGACAGCAGAACCGAATGCTCGGTCTATGCCAGAATTATTGTAAACGAAAACGGGGGACTAGAAGTTGATCGTGCCAATTCATCATGTGAAAAGATGAAGGATTTTACCGTAAAAACCATCGAGAAAATCACGTCCGATGATTTTAGCGCATATTCAGGTCAGTGGATGCTGATGAAAATAACCTACGATTTAAGGTAAACTTCAATCCACATACCCTCTTGTTCAACAGGGGGCCTCAGGTTTATGCTTTTAAGAACCTGAATAGTTTTTTGGTAATCCAGACGAGCCTGTCGGCTGTCTGGATTTTTTTATGCTACTTTTGCAACAATGAATCCCGTTGAAAAGCTCATTGTTGGAAAATTGGAAAACCCGGTTCGGCTACTCGATTTTTGCATCTCGGAAATGCAGTTGTTAAATTCGAGAAAAGGCATTAAAAATGCCATAAAATCGGGTATGATAAAACTGAACGGCAAGCAAGTTGAATCGGCCAGGTATTTAAATAAAGGGGATAAAGTAGAACTTTTCGGGGCAGCGCGCTCAGGTCATAAAGTTTTTACGCTAAAGCTGGAAGTTTGCTATGAAGATGATGACATTGCAGTTATCAACAAACCGGCCGGCTTTGAAGTAAGCGGGAACAAATTCAAGACCATACAAAATGCTCTATCCCACAACCTAAAACCATCGGCTAAAACCGGCTTATTAGGCCGGCCTGTACCTGTTCACAGACTGGATTATTCGACAAGTGGTTTACTAGTCTGCGCCAAAACACATTCGGCCGCTGCCAGCTTGGGCAAGCAGTTTGCCGAAAACAAAGTTTTTAAGACCTATCACGCCATTGTGAACGGCCAAACAAAAAGTAATGGCGAGATAAATGAGGATATTGGTGGCAAAAAGGCAAAAACCACCTATTCAACAATCAAAACAATTCCGTCGCTGGTTGCGGGAGACATTAGTTTAATAGAATTACATCCTGCCACAGGCCGAAGGCATCAATTGCGGATACATTTGTCCGGCATAGGCCATTCAATAGTGGGAGATAAGCTTTATAATAATGACGGCTCTCCTTTATTAAAGGGCAAAGGGATGTTTTTATGTGCATCATCCCTAAGCTTTTCGCATCCCGGTAACGGACAAAAAATAGAAATCCCACTTCCTTTGCCGCACAAATTCATATCGCTTATGGAAAGGGAGGCCAAAAAGCATAAGGCCAAGAATTCGTAAAAATAAGTGTGCTAGTTCATTAAATTTTAGTTTTTTTGCAAATTATTTTCAAAAACTTCAAAAGTGAAAAGAACTGATATAAAAAACTTGCTGGAGCAAGGTGAATTAGGTGCTCAAATAAATGTAAAAGGCTGGGTTAGAACGAAAAGAGGGAGCAAAAACGTAGCCTTTATCGCTCTTAACGACGGTTCTACCATCAATAACATACAAATTGTCGTTGATGTCAACGATAATAATTCGGCTTTGTTGGAAAGCATACATACCGGAGCAAGTTTATCGGTTGAAGGTAATTTGGTTGAATCGGCAGGAAGCGGACAAGCAGTGGAAGTTCAAGCCACCAGATTAGATATTCTCGGCAAGGCCAATCCCGACGAATATCCGATACAACCAAAAAAGCACTCTTTGGAGTTCCTTCGCGAGAAGGCCCACCTAAGGTTTCGCACCAACACTTTTGCAGCCATAACGCGCATTCGTCACTCGATGATATTTGCCATTCATAAATTCTTCAACGACAGGGGGTTCTACAATATACACTCACCCATCATCACAGGGTCGGATGCCGAGGGGGCGGGTGAGATGTTTCAGGTAACCACCTTGGATTTGAACAACTTGCCAAAGACCGAGGAAGGTAAAATCGACTTCAAGCAAGATTTCTTCGGCAAACCGGCAAACCTTACAGTATCGGGGCAGCTGGAAGCCGAACTTGCAGCATTGGCACTCTCTAAAGTTTATACCTTCGGCCCTACTTTCCGGGCTGAGAACTCAAACACCTCGAGGCATTTGGCCGAATTTTGGATGATAGAGCCCGAAGTAGCCTTCAACGATATAAACGACAATATGGATTTGGCCGAGGACATGTTGAAATACGTCATTCAGTACGCACTCGACAACTGTATGGACGATTTGCTCTTCCTTAGCAAAAGGCTAAAAGATGAGGAGAAGAACAAAAAAGCCGATGAGCGCTCGATGGAGCTTATCGAAAAACTAAAATTTGTCCTTGAGAATCCTTTTGAAAGAGTTAGCTATACAAGGGCTATTGAGATTTTACGGAACTCGAAGCCAAACAAAAAGAAAAAATTCGATTATATAATTGATGGCTGGGGCGCCGACTTGCAGTCGGAACACGAAAGGTTCCTGGTCGAGAAGCATTTCAAGAAACCGGTTATCCTAACGGATTACCCTAAAGAAATAAAGGCTTTTTATATGAAGCAAAACGACGATGGCAGAACCGTAAGGGCCATGGACGTTTTATTTCCGCAGATAGGTGAGATAATCGGCGGGTCGCAGCGCGAGGAAGACTACGGAAAATTGTCGAAGCGCATGCAAGAGATGGAAATCCCCGAAGAATCGATGTGGTGGTTTTTGGAGACCAGAAAATTCGGGACAGTGCCGCATTCGGGTTATGGTCTTGGTTTTGAACGCCTTATGCTTTTCGTTACCGGTATGGGGAATATAAGGGACGTGATCGCTTTTCCGCGCTCACCCTTAAACCTGGAATTTTAATCTGAAATACCTGAACACGATTGTTTTCAGCACTTAGCGTTACAATTAGAGATGTCAAAAAAACGAAGTGCCTCATTATCTGTATTTTAACTAAAAAACAAATGCAGGATTGCCAGAAATTGCATTCCCCGGTTTTTTGAAAGGAAATGAGAAATTAACAATATTGCTTATTTTGTTAATTATTTTTTCAAATTCCGTTAACTAAAATCATGCCAACAACGAAAATGTTATTACATTTGTTATCGTTATTATAAAATCATCAAATGCTAAACCAACGCTTACAACAAAAGCTTTCGATAAAGTTGTCGCCACAGCAAATCCTTCTAATGAAGTTGCTGCAGATACCCACGGTTGGCATTGAGCAAAGGATAAAGCAGGAGATAGAAGAAAACCCGGCGCTCGACACCGAAGGCCCCGAGGAGGACGACAAGGACAAATTGGATGATGATTATAATGACGAAGAGTTCGACGACGATGAATTTGTATCGAAAGAGGAAGAGTTTGATTTAGATGATTACTTACAAGACGAGGATATCCCCTACTATAAGCTTCATGCAAACAACTACAGCCCCGACGACAAGCATGCAGAAATCCCTTTCTCATCAGGATATAGTTTTCACGATTTGCTCAACGAGCAGTTAGGATTGCGAATACTTGACGACAAGGATTATCAAATAGGTCTTTATATCATCGGGAACCTGGACGACTCGGGTTATTTGCAGCGATCCGTTGATGCCATTGTTGACGATTTAGCCTTTACGCAGAACGTAATTACCGACAAAGAGACCGTAAGCCGGGTGTTGGGGATTGTACAAGATTTCGACCCTGTGGGCGTTGGGGCCAGGAATTTACAGGAATGCCTTTTGATACAACTAAACCGTAAGCTAGATGAACAGCCTTCGGAAGAGCTTCATTTGGCAGTGCGGATCATTAAAAGGTATTTCAACGAATTCACCAAAAAACATTATCAAAAGATTATAAAGAAAGCGGAAATAACTGAAGACCAACTAAGAAAAGCATTGGATGAAATCCTGCAGCTAAACCCAAAGCCAGGTAATTCGCTAAGCGAGTCGGTTAAAACAAATCATTATATAATACCTGATTTTACGATCACAAACAATAACGGAGTGCTCGAGCTCATGCTCAACACCTGGAACACGCCTGAACTAAGGGTTAGCCGTACTTATGCAGGAATGATCAGCGAGCTCAACAAGCAGAAAAAAACAAAAAAACAAAGGGAAGCCTTTACCTTTATCAAAAACAAGGTTGACTCGGCCAAATGGTTTATCGATGCCATCAAACAACGACAGCACACTTTGTTCTCGACAATGAAGGCAATAATGGATTATCAGTTCAAATATTTCATGAGCGGCGACGATTCCGATTTGAGGCCAATGATATTAAAAGATATAGCCGAAATAGTAAACCTCGACATTTCGACCATTTCCAGGGTCGCCAATTCAAAATATGTCCAAACCCCATTCGGCACCTTCCTGTTAAAGAGTTTCTTCAGCGAGAGCATGCAGAAAGAAGACGGTGAAGAAGTATCCACCCGCGAAATCAAAAATATATTGAAAGATATTATTTCTTCGGAAGATAAGCGCAAACCTCACACCGACGAGTATCTTACAAAATTATTAAAGGAAAAAGAATATAATATTGCCCGCCGCACAGTTGCAAAATACCGCGAACAGATGGGGGTCCCCGTTGCCAGACTCAGAAAAGAACTTAAATAAGCGATTGATGGAGACCAAGATAGCCAAGCTCATCTCTTTGATATTCCACCCATTGCTTTTGCCAACCTACGCTTTAACCCTTATTTTCAGCACCGATTACTATTTTGTGCTGGTACTGCCAGGTGATTATAAGTTACTTTTGATAGGTTTTGTGTTTATCACTTCCTTCATACTTCCTGTAATCATGATGCTCTTATTGCTTAAGTCCAAGATGATAAACAGCTTGCAGATGGAGACCCAAAACGAGAGGTTGTTGCCCTTGCTAATAGTTGCCGGTTTTTTTTTCGGCACCTTTTATTTTCTTAGGGAATCGCCCCAAATTGCCAATTTCAACATCTTCCTGCTGGGCTCGACAGTCCTGGTGCTGATCAGTTTGATATTGAATTATTTTACCAAGATCAGTATTCACATGATGGCCCACGGAGGGTTATCGGGCACATTCATAGGGTTGGCCTTGACTTATAACCAGGATATCAGGTTTATAATTTATTGTATATTATTAATTGCTGGACTAACAGCCTTTGCAAGGCTGAAACTCAAGGCCCATTCGCAATTCCAGGTTTATTCAGGATTTTTGATAGGCTGTGTTTTTATGCTTTTTTTGTTCCTGCTCGTTTAAGCCGGTGCTTAGACGACTTTCAGCATAGCCTACTTCATTATCTTCGATCCCGCTACTCTTGTAACACTTCCGGTCTTAAAGCTTTTTTCCTCTAGAAAAATTGCCGAATCAAAAACCTCGTCACCCGAATCACCTATCGCAATTTTCACATGATACCATTCTCCATGAAATATGTATTGACCTACATGAAAAACTTTAGTATAAGCATCATAGACAAATATATTGAAAGCCTGGTCGCCGCCTTCGCTGTTGTTAATGAAATACTCGCAGTTTGTGCAGCCCGTAGGAACGCCGCTACATGTTTTGCCACCCTTCCCGCGGTTAACATTGTCGATCGAAACACTGATATTAGATCCCGGCAGCAATGCAATATTATCGGCATTATTCGTAAAATCACCATCTATGCCCTCGCCGCTCAAAAATAAGCCGAAACCATCGTTGAAAAATGCAAAGACATATTCGTTATACTCCTCTGAGGCAAAAACATAATTAAATTGGATCTTATTCGTTTTCGGCAGGAAATCAAACTCTATTATGCAGCCGTCCTGTGAAGTGATGCCGTTATTTATTTGTTGCAAGTCAGGATCACCCTGGACTCCATTGTTATTTGTGGAAGCATTGGCTGCCGAACCGCAAATATTCGAATTATCAGCATCTGCCGCCTTGCCTGTTGTCAGAACGATTCCCTTTCCGCTGTCAAAGCCTAAAAAATAGCCGGCCTCAAAGTAGCCCACTGCGCTCGGGTCGCCACTAAACTGCAGGTTAGCAATATTTTGCGAAGGCATAACACTAAAGAAAACCGAGTCGAACAAATCAATAACGGCCATACTGTCCTGACATGGCGTTACATTGAAATTGGAATCCTGGGCTTTTGATTTCTGCTTAAGTCCGAAGGCCAGAATTATCATCAATATTAGTGTAATATTTTTCATCTGTTTATAAATTTCTACTGATACCACAAAGGTGTTTGGTACTAGTTGGTTTAGATTTCCAAATATAGTAATTTTATTTATTTCAGCCCGAGCTTGGCCATACATTGGGATTATCGACGAAAAAGCCGTCTTGCCTAAGGCGAGACGGCTTTTTATAAACATTAGCAAAATGCAAGAAACCTTATCTCACACTAAGTTTTTCAACATAAGTTTTCTCGCCGATATTCATCTTCAGGAGATAAACCCCTGGTTCAAAATCATTAAGATTCAAAGCAAAATCCTTTTTCCCGCTTTGGCTTAATCCTTCAGTATTTTCATAGACTGCTTTTCCAAGCAAATCATAAATCCTGATTTCAACACTTGAGTTCTCAAATAGGTTGAAGCTAACATTTAATACATCGGTAACAGGATTTGGGAAAACGCTCATTTCGTTAAAGATGGCTTTCTCACCTATTCCAACGGGGTCGAAATTAAACTGGTTACGGTCAAGATCAGTAAAATCGGAACCCTCAAAAGCCGTTTGATTATTTCCGTAGATAACTGCATAATAGCCATTTCCGTTGTCACAGCACATTCCGTTGCCTCCTGCATCATACATAATAAGCTCATAGCAATCCATAGCCGAAACGCTCAACGGTTCAATCTTCATTCCACCGGGGGTATCATAGGGACCACCGGATTGTATTAGCTCGCCGGCCGAGCTGAACAGTTCCCAAGTCGTTTCCGATGGTTCGTTGTCGAACAACATAAATAAGTTTACCCCACCGCTTAAGCTAGGGGCCTGCGTAAACTCATGATTAAGAGTATTATTTGGCGTATAATCATCAGTCATACCGTTTGGGTTGAGTCCCGCAATCTGCAAATTATTAGTATCCAGAACATCGAATAATATTTCATCCAGCTGAACAATTTCAGTTCCCAGGAAATCCAGGTTGCCGGTCCAGTCTGTTGACTGAACATCGCCACCATTCACGTAATACTCGATCGTCATTGAAGTCAAGGTCTCCTGGCCGTTGTTTCTGATGGTTACTTCAGGCGTCAGGGAGCCGAAACAATTTGTAGTAGTAACATTTTGAACATCCAGCACCTCCGCATCAAGATTGTAAACAGGCACCAGCGGATCCTCGCTGCTTAGGGCAGCCTGGAAAACCTCTTTGTTCATATTGTTCTGAACAAAGCCTACAACGGCCAATTGGGTTATATCGTAAATGTAATCCAATGCCCAGGAATTCTGCATTATAACATAATCGCCACTGTTCATTGGGGCGTCCAAAGTTGTACCACTTGCTGTTGGCAACATTTTTTTCATCACGCTATAAAAATCCTTTTCGCCATTTACTCCGGGTGGAGTATCAAAGTGCAGGTATTTTTCGATAACAACATTGTGAACCACCAAATTGTTTGTTATTGCATCAGTGGCTTTTACGAGAGTAGTTAGGTAAATAGTATCCTGATTTGGTGACAGTTGCGTTTGAATCTGCATTTCAAAAGGCGATGGTACGGCAGCCATATTGTTTATCCTGCTTTGCGTAACCTGCGACGGTTGCCCGTTCCAGCTGCTTCCGTCCATATGCACGTGAGGGACAGAATTAATTCCATAATACCCTCTTCGGTTGTTGTTCTCCGATTCGTTGTCTAGGTAAAAAGGATCGTTGCCTGGCGCCGGCCAGCTCATGTGATATTTTATTGAAACCACCTTGTCGAGGTTTTGGTTCAAAAGCGCGTCGAAGGCAGGGTTTTGGGTAGCGCAAGGCCCACAAGTGCTACTTGTGAACTCCTCGGCCAAAACCATCCTCTGCGATTGAGCAAATGCTGATGATGCCATGAGAGCAAGGCTGACGATCAAAAATGTAAATTTCGTTTTCATTAGTGCATGTGTTTTAATTTATAATATTTTTTGATTAGCAAAATTACCAATCATTTTTTTAAAACCCTTTATGGTTTTATGTTTTAGACAACGACAGTATCAAAAAAGTTTCCCCATCAAGGAAATTAAACGATATTCCGGGAAAGCACGGCCAAATTCAAAACCAGCTTAAAAACCTTATCGCAAAAGGGGGCTGCAGGCAAGGCAAAACCAACATTATTTATGAGATTATGGGGCAACCATAGGCCAACAGCCGATGTCTCTTTACATGAATCTTAATGGTATTTAACAAATGGCTTTCGAAATTAGTATTAATTTCCCAGCTATTAAGTATTAATATTGATTTGGTACGGATTTTGATAATAATGAATTGATAATTAAAAAATTAAATATGATGAAAAAACTACTTATCTCATTTTTGACATTACTGATAGCAATAACAAATAGTTATTCGCAATCTTTTGAAATTTCAACTTCAGAAGGCTTAATGGATGATACAACATATATGTATCAAAGTAATGATAGTGCAAGACTTTTCACTTTAACCGTAATGGTTAAGAATATTAGTGAGAACGCTATTTTTGTTAAAGCCACTCGCACAAACATTGATGTTATTGACGGGACCACAAATAACATTTGCTTTAATGATGTTTGCTATCCTGATTTTATTGATACTGTTCCACATGCAATAAATCTTGCTCCCGGCGAAACTACTGGCGCAAAATCTTCTTTAGTCACCGACTATTTTAGCCCTGTAGGAACAATTGGAAGCTCCGTCATCAAGTACAGTTTTTATGATTCATTAAATATGGATAATGTTAAAGAATTTTATATTGTTTACAAGTCGTCACCATTATCTGTTGGAGAAAACTTGCAAGACATGATAAATATTTCGAATATTTACCCAAACCCTGCGACAAATAAAATTAATATCGACTACGATTTTGGTACAACTGTCAACACAGCATCCCTTAAAATTATAAATCTTTTGGGCTCGGTCGTTAAAGATGTCGAGTTAGATAAAAGTTCGATTAAGCTAAGCATGGATATTTCCGATCTAAATGCGGGAGTTTATTTCTACTCTATTGTTGTAAACAACGATGTTTTTCAAACTAAGAAATTAGTAATACGTTAGTTATAGATTATAAATGTTATTGAAATGACCCGCTTTACCAATAGTGAGACGGGTTTTTCATTTCAGTATTTAACCAACTGAGTGTTGAATCGTGAATTATTTTGTATTATTGCAAACATTCTCAATTCAATTATTGATAAAATTCAGACTAAGAATTAAGAAGTTATAAAATAAATTTATGATGATAAGAAGACTGCTGATATTTTTTCTCTTTATATTATTATCCGCGTCGAACGTAAACTCACAATCGTTTGAGCTATCATATGATGGAGCCATACTTAATGATACAGTTTATGTTTATGCCCACCCGGATTCTAATCAAACTAGCTTTTATGCCAAGGTAAAAAACATATCAGATAAATTAATTAATGTTAAAGTTGCCAGAACAAACATTGAAGTAATGGCTGACACTAGAAATCAGGTGGTTTTTGGTGATATAAAATATGCACCTAGTGTTGACACGACTGCTTATTTGACTCTCCCTTCCGGGGTAACTACAAATGAACAGAATATGTTAAAAGGTAAGTATTTCAATGAAAGCGGGAACATTGGAAAAACGATTGTTAAGTATAGCTTCTATGATTTTAGCAATACTTCCGATCATAAAGATGTGGTTGTTGTCTTTTGGACATCCCCCACCTCTGTCGAAGAAAATATTTTCGATAAGATTTCGTTTTCAAACGTATATCCTAACCCCGCTACCAACAAATTCAACATCGACTACAATTTTGATATTAATTTCAACCGGGCAAGATTAAAAATCGTAAATCTCTTGGGATCGGTCGTTAAAGATGTCGAGATAGATCAAGGCTCGAATAAGCTAAGCATTGATATTTCCGACCTGAACGCAGGAGTTTATTTTTACTCTGTTGTTATAAACAACGAGGTTTTCCAAACCAAGAAATTAGTAATTCGTTAGTTTAGATTATAAATATTTTAAAGTCCTTCTTGCCTTGGCAGGAAGGACTTTTTTATTAGTTAAGAATATTTTTGAGGTTGATATGGGTTGATTTTTGTTAAAATGAAACAGTATCCGGGTAAGTCATAGCTTGTTACTACTCAGCAGTAGAGAAAAACATTAACTCATTGGTTACCTATCCGTTTTGTCACAATTTTTGTTTGAAAAACACAAAATTTCCGCCAAAACTGCTGAGATTTCAAATATATAACCCCACGCTGAAGCATGGGGCTATTGATAATCAACTTGATAAACCTGCTGAGTAGTAACCATAGTTTTCTATGGATAAAAAGCAAAAACCAATGTAAGATCGTTCCCCCATTAATCTCTCTTTACCCCCCTAACCTCCTCCAGCATCCTATTGCTCAAAGCATTAAAATCGAAGAAAGTGATACAGTGGCCGCACGACTTTGTTTATAAATATTAGATATATAATGCATTTCAAATGCATATTATTATATATATTTTTGCATTTCAAATACATATTTTATATATTTGCAAAAATTGAGATGCCATGGAAACTACAACGCTCAAAGAAATTATTATTCAACAAAACACTAGCTTTAAGCCAAATAGGTTAGTGAGCAGAACGAAATTCAAACAATTAAAAGAAATTCCTCAAATAACAATTTTAACTGGAGTAAGGAGATGTGGAAAATCAACTCTCATGCAACAAATTAGAGAAACCCAACCGGAGCAAGATTATCTTTTAAATTTTGATGATGAACGCTTGCTTCATTTTACCAAGGATGATTTTCAAAAACTCTATGAATCGCTCATTGAATTATTCGGCCTGCAAAAGACATTTTATTTTGATGAGATACAGAATATTGAATATTGGGAATATTTCGTTAGAAGGCTGCACAACCAAGGTAATAAGATATATATAACAGGTTCGAATGCTAATTTATTAAGTAGGGAGCTGGGAACTCATTTAACGGGTCGCCACATTCAATTTGAGCTTTTCCCTTTTTCATTTATTGAATTTCTGGATTTCAATAATATAAACTACTCTAAAAAGGACATTTATTCTATCGAAACCAAAGTGGAGCTTAAGAAACAGTTCGACAATTACCTTATAAAAGGCGGGTTTCCGGAATTCCTCATAAATAATAATACCGAATATTTAAAATTTATTTACGACAGCATTTTATATAGGGATGTTATTGCAAGGAATAAATTGCAAAACGAACTAGAAGTTAGGGAGTTGGGCTATTTTATAGCTGGAAATATAGGGAAACCGGTATCTTACAATAAACTTTGTGCAATAATCAACGTAAAACATGTTAATACCGTTAAAAAATATCTTAAGTATTTAGAAGACACATATCTAGTATTTTTATTGCCAAACTTCAATTTTTCGATAAAGAAACAGATAAACAACCCTAAAAAAATATATTTCATCGATAATGCGATGGCAAGGAATATTAGTTTTAGGTTTTCGGAGGACAGGGGTCGTTTTTTGGAGAATACGGTTTTTTTGGAGTTGAAACGAAGAGGTCATGAATTGTATTATCACAAATTGAAAAAAGAATGCGATTTCCTAATATGCGAAAAACTAGAAATTACCGGAGCCATCCAAGTAACTCAATCATTGGTTGACCAAGATGTCATGGCACGGGAAATATCAGGATTAACGGAAGCAATGGAAATACATAACTTAAAGGAAGGTTTAATATTAACCGAAAATGAGGAGTTCGAGATAAATAAAAACGGGAAATCGATCAAGGTGCTTCCTGTTTACAAATGGCTGTTGCTAAATGCTTTACAAACTACATAAGACATAATAACAATGCTTTTAATAAAATATCGCTGTCTCACCGGGATACAGACTTTGTTTTTACTGAACGCGGCATCAAGGGCGTTGAACACCTAACAAATTTCGGCCTTACAAACATGAACAGCCGCACCGACGATTCATGGCTGTCTGCCGGAACTTTTGTGGAGGCAGGGCCTGGAAGAATGCTGCATTGTTTGAATCTGGATATTTAGGGTCTGCTGAAAAACGCCTAACAACGTGAGATATAAATTGTTACACGATTTTTGTTAATTACGGATACGGTTACTACTTAGCAGTAGAGAAAAACATTAACTCATTGGTTACCTATCCGTTTTGTCACAATTTTTGTTTGAAAAACACAAAATTTCCGCCAAAACTGCTGAGATTTCAAATATATAGCCCCACGCTGAAGCATGGGGCTATTGATAATCAACTTGATGAACCTGCTGAGTAGTAACCGAATACTAGCTTTTTCCAAGGACCTATTAAAAAGGCCGGCATTTTTTCTAAAAATCTTGTTTGCTAGCCCGTAGTACATCATCTACTTCATTGCGGCGGCTCGCAGTATTATTATACATCTTCACCTTGCGGCTTCGTATATGATGCAAACAGACTTTTTCAGCAGACCCTATTTAACTATTGGTGCAACTGGTAATTATTTGGGCAGTACAGCAATCAATATTGCAGCATTTTCTATAACACATTCTTTCCAAGTATATCAAGATGATAATTGGTAAATATCTGTAAATCATTCAATTTCATTTAATGGCTTAGGCATTAGTTTAAATGCAAGTTATTTTAATGGGGACTGGACAATTAGTGGTGGCGCAAGTATTGCTGGACATAATGGGGGCTTTGAGAGCAGAGTTGGTGGTTGAGTCCCTTATCTTGATAAGCAAAATAATTTAGGTTTCTCTCTTGGAGTGACTAAATACGGGCTTAACGATCCACAATCCAATTGGTTTGCGGTATGAGGATTGGCAGGGATTTTTCATTTTCAATTACAAATGATGCCTGGATATCTTCTGGTGACAATTAACGAACTGCTGCTGCCCATAATCGGTATCGCAGACTTCGTTTCTGAATTTAATGTTTATACGACCATAGTGGTAGGCAATGCATAGGAAATTAGAACCCAAAACGGAAGGGACAAACTATATTAATGAAGGTCATCATCATTCTAACATGAATTTTTACGAAACTGGCTTATGTAATTGACCTTAAAACCCAGCAAAGGTTTTGAGCCGCACGGGGCCAATAAGCTAAAAAATAAAAAACGGCGAAAACAAATCCTACTTCATACTGTAAAAATGTTAGTTTTGCAATTCGTAAAAAATAAACTTGCGTCAAACTTGAAAAAAGCTACAACATATCAGTTTTTTCTAAAAAGCATTATCGTCTTGGTGCTTATTGGTCAGTTCTGGACCAATACCATTTCATATTGCTATTGGTTGATAGATTCAAAATCGGAGCTTATCGAACTTTATGGTTGCGATAACAATGAGCCACGGGAAGAAGATGACAAGAAAGATAAAGCAGATAAATTTTTAGTTGACCTAAACCCAACAAACTTTGACGATTCGGAAAAGGTGATAAACAACATAAGCTTTGAATATTTCCCCTTACGGCTGTATTCTGAAGTTACCACCCCGCCACCCGAACATTTACTTTTCCATTCATAAAAATTTATGCGCTTTAATGGCGCAGTAACTTTTAGCTTTGATTTGGTGCAATTCAACCTAATTGGCTTGATAATGCCTTTGCTATTAACATAGTGTTTTATTAATGCTTTGAGCCAGGCAGCACTAAGTCCCGACATTAACAATAATCAAATCTTATTTCTTTTATCCTGAGCGAATTCCATCGCGTCCATGGAGAATTATGTTTCAAAATAAAATAACAAAAAATGAAAAAACTAGATTTTATAGACAATTCGAAAACCCAAACATCAGGTTCGCAAGGCCTTATCACTCCCAATATGGCAGTTGAAATTCTTAAAACAGGCAATAAACGCTTTCTAAAATGCGAGCGGCTGGACAGGAAGCTTGAGCGGCAGATTGCCCAAACTGCCGAAGGCCAGTTCCCTTTTGCAGTTGTTTTAAGCTGTATAGATTCGCGTATTCCTACGGAAATAATATTTGACCAGGGAATAGGAGATATATTTAACGTACGTATTGCCGGCAACTTTGTCAACGAAGACATTCTTGGCAGCATGGAGTTCGCATGCAAATTTGCCGGGGCAAAATTAGTGGTGGTAATGGGACATACTTCCTGCGGTGCGGTAAAAGGCGCCTGCGACAATGTACAGGCAGGCAACTTAACGCAACTGCTCGGCAAACTCATGCCTGCGGTACATTCAACCAAAACAAAGAAAAACGAGGACAGAACCTCAGACAACGCCGGCTTTGTAAACAGGGTCGCCCTGCGGAATGTAGAACAAACAATGGAAAACATCAATACGCAAAGTCCTATACTTCATGAGCTATATAATCGCGGGGAAATAGATATTGTAGGGGCAATGTATGATGTTGGGAACGGCAAAGTTGAATTTTTAAAATAAAGCAATAAATGAATTTCACAAAAAAGAACAAAAACACAAAAATCTTCGGTTTTGATTTTTCCAACATCAAAGGCGATATGTTCGGAGGTATTACGGCAGGGATAGTTGCCCTGCCATTGGCGCTCGCTTTTGGGGTAAGCTCGGGTCTAGGCCCCAGCGCAGGGCTTTACGGAGCAATTTTCGTAAGTTTCTTTGCTGCACTTTTTGGCGGCACCAATACCCAGATTTCAGGGCCCACGGCCCCGATGACAGCAGTCAGCATGGTAGTAATTGCAGGGATTGTAGCAACTTTCGACGGTGATATAGGCAATGCTCTACCGGCTATACTAATAGTGTTCCTATTGGCCGGCTTAATGCAGATAGGATTAGGATTGATTGGTCTGGGAAAATATATCAGATATATTCCCTACCCTGTAGTTTCGGGGTTTATGACTGCCATCGGTGTAATCATATTAGTTACGCAGATCCTGCCTTCCGTTGGATATTACCCAAAAGAAGATGTAGGGCTGGTTAATCAGTTCAAGCCTCAGGCTGAAGAAATTATCCTGCATAAGATACTGAAAGACGAAGCAGGCGAAGGCATACTGGTATTAGAGGATTTTAAGGAGACCATCAACCTGGCGGAACATATTACCGAGGAGCAGATTCTTAAAGAATCGCAATCATTGGCAAATTCCGAGGCATCGGGCGTTATCGGTGCCATAAAAGTACTTCCCAGGGCACTGGCAAATATCAATTGGCTCGAACTGCTTTTGGCATTGGGCACTATTCTTATAATATTCGGGTTCAAACGAATAACAACCAAAATACCAAGCACATTGGTGGCCCTGCTTGTAATGTCGTCCATAGCGATAGGTTTCGGCTTGAATTATCGGCCCATTGAAGAAATACCGGGAGGCTTGCCGATCCCTAACTTTGGGATTTTTACAAACTTCAGCTTCAACAGTATTTCACCATATATTTTAACGGCTTTAACTTTGGCGCTCCTTGGGGCGATTGATTCCTTGCTTACTTCCGTGGTTGCCGACAATATGACCAAGACAAAGCATAATCCCAATAAGGAACTGGTTGGCCAGGGCATTGGCAATAGCGTTGCCGCCATCTTTGGTGGCATTCCCGGGGCAGGTGCCACTATCCGGACAGTCGTCAATATAAACGCTGGTGGGAAAACCCGTCTTTCGGGTATGATGGCCGGGGTTTTGCTCCTGGTGATATTATTGGCATTAGGCCCTGTTGCCTCACAAATCCCTGCGGCGGTTTTAGCCGGAATATTAATAACCGTGGGCATAGGTGTGATGGATTATAAAGGACTCAAGGCAATACCTTATATGCCCCGCCCCGAAGTGATCATAATGCTGGTAGTATTAATATTGTCTTCTGTTTGGAATTTGGTATATGCGGTGGGCGTAGGCCTAATTATCGCATCACTGATGTTCATGAAGAAAATTGGCGATGTAACAGCAGAACGCTCAAGCGTGGAATCATTCGACAGGTCGAAAGCCTGGCCGGATGAGATCACCATTCCAAAAAGTATAAAAGAAGATATATTCATCAAACATATCAGGGGCCCCTTGTTCTTTGGTTCCACAAACTATTTTCAACAGCTGGTCAAACAAATACCCGACAAAACATCAACCATCATCATCAGGATGGGAAGAATGCCGTATATCGACCAGTCGGGATTATATGCCATGGAAGATGTATTGGTTGACCTGGCCAAACAAGGGAAAACAGTTTTGCTGGTGTCAGTCTTAAAGCAACCGCGATATATGCTTGAGCGGATTGACATCATCCCTGACTTAATACCGACAGAGCAGGTCTTCGACAATTTCGCCAACTGCCTGGCATGGGTCAAGGAGAATGTGGAAGATGAGGTTTATACCAACAACATCGCAAAGATGTAATATGAACCTATCAAGAATCCTCAACAAAAGCTTAATCCTGATGTTGGTCCTATTGCCTGTTTCCATGCTTGCCCAGCAAGATGAGGCAGGCAATTGGCTGATGTATTTTGGGATGAATAAAATAAGCGATAAAATTAGCGTTCATACCGAATTTCAATACCGCAACCATACGATTGCGCCAAATAACACTGAACAGTTGCTGTTGCGGCTTGGGCTGAATTATCATTTCTCGAACAAGGCATTTGTAAGTGCGGGATACGCATATATCCCTTCTTATATTTTTGATTCGGAACAGAAAGCACCGGAGACGATAGAACACCGTATCTGGCAGCAATTTATTTTAACAAATAACATTGGCCGGGTAAAACTTGAGCACCGCTATCGCATAGAGCAACGATGGGCAAGCTCCGAATACAGGAACCGCCTACGTTATCGCCTAATGTTATTCGCCCCGCTAAACAAACCAATAATTGAGAAAGGTAGCTTTTTTATTGGCCTTTACGACGAAATATTCCTGAATACGGAAAAGGGCTTTTTCGACCGCAACAGGCTATATGGGGCATTGGGTTATCAGTTTCATAAACTGGCAAGCGCACAGGCTGGGGTAATGCATCAGCAGCTTACAGATTCCGGAAAATGGTATTTGCAGTTCACCCTGGTTTTCAATGCTGATTTCAGGAATAAAAATGATTAATTAAAAATAATATAAAAATGATGAAACATTTCTTGGGCAACAGCCCCAATTGGTATAAATATACGATAATAGGTTTTCTGATATTTAATGTACTCTCCTATTTCACCCTCGGGCCAACCATAACAGCATGGATATTTATTGCAGAATTTATCTTTACTCTTGCCATGGCCCTAAAATGCTATCCATTGATATCAGGAGGCTTATTGGCTATTCAAATTTTGGCGCTGAAACTTACTTCTGCAAACAATGCTTATCATGAGGTGGAGCAAAACCTGGAAGTTATCCTGCTTTTAATGTTTATGGTTGCCGCGATTTACTTTATGAAACCGCTGCTGATGTATATTTTCAGTAAGATTTTTACAAAGGTGAGATCAAAAATAGCACTATCGCTTTTGTTTGTCATCCTCTCGGCCGTCCTGTCTGCATTCCTGGATGCACTAACGGTTACGGCCGTCCTTATAAGTGTTTCCGTGGGCTTTTATGGCGTTTATCACAAAATCCAATCAAGCGATCTTGACATTGATGGGGACGGCATAATAGACCGGACACAATTAAGTGGCGAAACTCTTGAGCAGTTCCGGGGATTTTTGAGGAGCCTGATAATGCACGGCGTTGTGGGAACTGCACTTGGCGGTGTCATGACCTTGGTGGGCGAACCGCAAAACCTGTTAATCGGAGAGAAGATGGGCTGGGACTTTATTGAGTTCTTCTTGCAAATGGATGTTATAACTATCCCGGTTTTCTTTGCAGGATTATTGACAACGGTAATTCTTGAGAAATTCAAGCTATTTGGTTTTGGGGGGGGGCTGCCTGATGTAGCCCGGAAAATTATCTATAATTATACTATTTCAGAAGATAAAAAGCGTAGCAGAAACGAGAAATACAAACTCGTGGTCCAGGCGGCAGCAATGCTGTTACTAATTATTGGCCTTGCGTTGCACCTTGCTCCCGTAGGCTTTATCGGTTTAGCGCTTATTGTTTTTCAAACGGCCTTTATGGGCATCACCGACGAGCACAATATTGCACCGGCATTCAAGGAAGCCCTTCCATTTACGGCCCTGTTGGTAGTGTTCTTTGTAATAGTTGCAATGATTCATGACCAACATTTATTTAAACCGCTTATTGAATTGGCTCTTTCGATGGAAGCAAGCATGCAGCCTGTAATGTTCTATATCGCAAATGGCTTATTGTCGGCTATCAGCGATAACGTATTTGTGGCAACGGTATATATTAACGAGATCGAGGCAGCATTCAATGCCG
The DNA here is from genome assembly GCA_024279935.1 of Bacteroidota bacterium. Taxonomy (GTDB): domain Bacteria; phylum Bacteroidota; class Bacteroidia; order Bacteroidales; family F082; genus BM524. The sequence continues at coordinate 3,421 of JAJRQZ010000076.1, read as the reverse complement.
GGGACTTATCACGCGAACAATACGAAAAACTTGCCGTTGCGATAAACACTGGCACAAACCTGCCAAGTGTTGCCACGCCTAATGGCCAGGCGGCATTTCTGTTCCTGCTCACATCTGCCTTAGCCCCATTGATTAACCTCTCCTATGGGAAAATGGTAAAAATGGCCTTCCCTTATGCAATAGTCATGGGCGGTGTTGGCTTATTGTGCATAATATATTTATTATAAATGAAATTATGATTGATATAGTTATGTGCTCAATAACCCGTTGAAGCATACTGACCCTAGTGTGGATATTATTTTTGTCATGATCGGAGCATTGTCAGCCCCTGTTACTTTAGATGCTTCTTTAGCTAATAGGCCACTTGGGCAACAAGGTTTAACAGGAAGTGCAACTGGTTTATTAAATTCTTCTGTAAGAGAAGCTGGCTTTAAAAATGCTGCTCCATCTCAACTTGACAGACAAAGCTTTTGGTACAATGGTTCGAGGGTATTACATTAAACTTTTTGTTACTACTCAGCAGTAGAGAAAAATATTAACTCATTGGTTACCTATCCGTTTTGTCACAATTTATGTTTGAAAAACACAAAATTTCCTCCAAAACTACTGAGATTTCAAATATATAACCCCACGCTGAAGTATGGGGCTATTGATAATCAACTTGATAAACCTGCTGAGTTGTAACAACTTTTTTATATTACCGACACGAATACTGATGATGGCCATAACCGGATCCGGACATGATATCCAACTGCCCGAAATTGCATTTGGCTTGTAACTCCTTGGGCAGAACCTCTCCAACTTGTGCTAATATTGATTGTCCGTAATCATATATAAATTTTACGATCCTTTTTATAACTTTGCAAAAATCGCTATTACAAATAAAAAACTATAAGTGAAGAAACTAATCAACAGGGAAGTGTCGTGGCTGCATTTCAACGAAAGGGTATTACAGGAGGCCATGGACGAGAAAAACCCTATTATCGAAAGGCTGAGGTTTTTAGGTATCTTTTCAAATAACCGGGATGAGTTTTTCAGGGTCAGGGTTGCCACTATCAAGAGGCTTATCCATTTTGAAAACGAAGAGAAACACAAGCGCAAAGAAAAACCATCGGATGTTTTAAACGAGATATTGAGCATAGTTGAGGATCAGGAAGTAAAATTTACCGCAACGTTCGGCAATATTATCAACGACTTAAAAGAGCATAAGATATATTTATTGAACGAGCACCAGCTGGATGCGGAGCAAGGTGATTTCGTCCAGAAGTATTTTTATAATGAAGTAAGGCCCCTGCTATTCCCCATCATGCTGAAAAACCTTGCCCAGCCTGATAGCTTGCGCGACAATTCGATATATCTGGCGGCAGTCCTAAGCAGCTCCAAAGGTGAAAAAGAGGAGGATTATGCTTTGATAATGGTTCCCGACACTATTTCAAGGTTCGTACAGCTTCCATCGAAAAACGGGAGAAAGCACCTTATGTTTCTCGATGATGTCTTGAGGTTTTGCATGTTCGAGCTTTTCGGCTGGATGGGCTACGATAGTTTTAAAGCTTATACGATAAAATTCACTCGCGATGCCGAGCTCGACATTGATCATGATGTGTCGAAAAGCTTCATGGAACTTATGAGCGAGAGCATCAAAAGACGAAAACAAGGGTCGCCTGTGCGTTTCGTTTACGACAAGAAAATGCCTGAGATACTGCATAAAAGGCTGTTGAAAAAATTAAAAATAACAAAAACAGACAATATCAGGGGCGGTGGAAGGTATCACAACTTCAAGGATTTTATGTCGTTCCCGAATTTAGGGGAGAAAAACCTTGTTTATCAAAAGTCGGTTCCGCTAAAACACAGGGATATAAGGCAAAACACCAGCATTATTGAAACAATAAAGAAAAAGGACATTCTGTTGCACTACCCCTATCAATCGTTCCAATATATAGTCGATCTTTTGAGGGAGGCCTCCCTTGACCCGAAGGTCAGGGCTATAAAAATGACTTTTTATCGCGCCGCGCGAAATTCCAATGTCATAAACGCTTTGATAAACGCAGCCAGAAATGGCAAGAATGTTACCGTATTCCTTGAAATACAAGCACGTTTCGATGAAAAAGCAAATATCTACTGGTCGAGGAAACTCAAAGAAGAAGGCGTTAAAATCATCAAAACCCTGCCCGGATTCAAGGTTCACAGCAAACTGATGCTCATCAGGCGGAAAGAAAATGGCAAGAATATTTATTATTCAAATATAAGCACAGGTAATTTTAACGAGAGCACTGCCAAGGTTTATGCCGACGACAGCCTTTTAACTGCTCATCAAGGTATTGCAAACGAGGTCAATATGCTGTTCCATCTTTTTGAGTCGCCGTATAACCCCCCAAAGTTCAAGCACCTGATGGTGGCGCCATATTATATGCGCAACAGCTTCAACAAATTATTGAATACCGAGATACGAAATGCCAAGGCAGGCAAAGAAGCCTGGGCGATATTGAAATTGAACAACCTCGTCGATGTTAAAATAACGAACAAAATTTCAGATGCTGCAAGAGCAGGAGTTAAAATAGATATTATTTGTCGCGGAATATGTGTTCTCAAGCCTGAGGCTGATGGTGGCGAGCAGAACATCAGGATTATTAGCATTGTAGATAAGTTCTTGGAACACAGTCGTATATTTGTTTTCGCCAACGAAGGCAAACCAAAATATTACCTCTCATCTGCTGATTGGATGGTTCGGAATTTTGACCATAGATTTGAATGTGCCGCCCCGATCTATGATGCCGATCTTCAATCGGAGATAATGGAGATGCTTATCATTCAGTTAAATGACAACAGAAAAGCAAGGCTGTTAAATACCGAAAACAATAATGAATATGTTGACAACAACGACCCTAAAAATGTACGTTCGCAAAGCGAGATATACAAACTCTTCAGCCCCTCCACAAGTGGCATGGACTATTGACAACCATTGTCGTTGCAAGGATGACAATAAAAATAATATGCGATATCACCAGCAATAGCTCGTGTGGCTTTAGTTTGTTGTTAAGCCATAAAGTGCTGATTATCATAATGTTGATCACTTATCGTATATTCTGCAAGTATTTGATAACGTGCATATTATAAAACCATAACGAACTATTGACCAGAAAACCTATCAATAAACCCGCGCCTTCAGGCCGGGTTACATATCTCATCAATAAACCCGCGCCTTCAGGCCGGGTTACATATCTCATCAAGGCCGGGTTTCATACCTCATCAATAAACCCGCGCCTTCAGGCCGGGTTACATACCTCATCAATCCGGGTTACATATCTCATCAATAAACCCGCGCCTTCAGGCCGGGTTACATATCTCATCAAGGCCGGGTTTCATACCTCATCAATAAACCCGCGCCTTCAGGCCGGGTTACATATCTCATCAATCCGGGTTA
>JAJRQZ010000075.1 GCA_024279935.1 Bacteroidota bacterium | reverse complement strand
GTTTCAACTTTACTTCGTTGCCCATTTCTTTACAAAAATCGCAGTTTTCCTTTTGTTCGGTATATTCGATATTGCACTGCGGACAAACATATCTCGTGGTATAGTATTTTATCTTGATGTTTTTTTCGGATTTGAATATTGCTATTAAGCCCACGATGGGCGACATGAGCAGGCTTGTTACGAATGCGCCCGCAAAACTTATTCTGCGTCCTATTGCAAAAAGGGTAACTAAAACGGATACGCTTATATATGTTATTACAATTGGTGTTATCATAATTTATGTAGCGCAATTGCCATACCATTAATTTTAATACCTTGTTAAACAGCGCATTAAAAAATTACTTATAAATCAATTGGCAATTAATTATCCAATAATGGAGTTCTGTTCAAAAAGCAAGCAAGTTTATTATAACAGTTGACATGAACCCTACCAATGGCGCAATATCTCAGAGCAAATAGTTTCAATTACTAAATTTAATATATTTGAGGCAGAAATATTTCGTAGAGCAGGTCAGCATTCGGCAAGGAGCAGGCCGTTTTACTGCAATCTTGATTTCCGTCATATAAATATAAGCAAAATAATAAAATGGAAACTGATCAACTTTTTAAAAACAACAGGAAATGGGTTTTGGAGAAGCTGAAACAAGACCCTAATTATTTTAGTAAGCTTGCCAAAGGTCAGGCGCCCGAATATCTTTATATCGGATGTTCGGACAGCAGGGTCAGTGCCGAGGCGATGATGGGTGCGGAGCCAGGTGAGTTGTTCGTTCACAGAAATATTGCCAATGTAGTACCGAATACAGATTTAAACGTTATGTCGGTAATAAATTATGCTGTCGTTTACCTTAAAGTGAACAATATTATTGTATGCGGGCATTATAACTGCGGAGGTATCAATGCTGCCATGAAGACTTCCGATTTATGTATTTTAAACCCATGGTTGAGGAATATTAGGGATGTTTACCGCATGCACAAGCCTGAACTGGAAAAAATCGAAGATGAGGAAAATAAGTTCAAATACCTGGTCCGCTTAAATGTTCGGGAGCAATGTGTAAACGTGTTGAAAACCAAGGAGGTCCAGGATGCAATTAAGGAAAGGGGCCTAAGGGTTCATGCATGGGTATTTGATATTCACACAGGAAAACTGATCGACCTTGAGCTTGATTTCCAGTCAGTAATAAGGAATCTTAAAGATTTATATTAGATATTTAATACATCGTACCACAAATAAGTTATTGTGTTTTTTGATATTTACAACCAATAAATCTTCAGTTTTAAAAATAACAACAATGAAACATAAACCATTTGATACTTTTAAAATATCTCGTTATATAAACGAGGAAGCCTATGGCGGAATTATCTTGATTTTTGCTACAATTGCAGCGCTCGTCTGGGCCAACTCTCCTGTTTACGATTCCTACAACTATTTATGGCACGAGCTGAAAGCAGGTTTTGTGTGGGGCGGGATAAATATGGTAGGCTCTTTGCATCACTGGATAAACGACGGTTTAATGGCTCTTTTCTTTTTCACCATCGGCCTGGAGATAAAAAGGGAAATAATGGGCGGCGAACTATCTTCTATGAAAAAAGCCTCTATGCCTATCGCCGCCGCCCTTGGTGGAATGTTGGTCCCTGCCGTCTTTTATGCTTTGGTTTTGGTTAACCACCCTGAATTTCTTGAGGGATGGGGGATACCTATGGCAACGGACATTGCTTTTGCACTTGGGCTTTTGGCATTATTGGGAAAGCGCGTTAACATAAATCTGAAGATTTTTCTAACTGCTCTTGCCATTGCCGACGATTTGGGGGCAGTAATGGTAATTGCCATATTCTATACTGACACAATAAACTACAGCCAGCTTCTGTCAGCGGCTTTATTTATCGGGCTTTTGTTAATTGCTAATTTTGCCGGTATTAGAAGAACTTCATTTTATGCCATTGTAGGTTCTATAGGCGTATGGATGTCGTTTGTGTTCTCAGGAGTCCACGCTACTATCGCCGGGGTGCTTATTGCCCTTACAATACCTGCTCGAACAAAGATCGGTGAGAATGAATATGTTAACAAACTGCTCAAATGTTTAAATAAATTTAAAAAAGAAGAGGCTAACGACAACCCGCTCTTGACAAATGACCAGGCACACCTGATTTCCGAAATTGGGATGCTCAACGACAAGGCGCAGACACCATTACAAAAACTCGAGCACGCACTTCATCCGGTAACGGCTTTTTTCATACTGCCTGTTTTTGCGCTGAGCAATGCCGGGGTTCATATTGACGGTAGTATTTTAGAAATGTTGTTGCACCCCATTTCACTGGGAATTATCGCAGGGCTTGTTCTTGGTAAGTTCCTGGGTGTTTCATTATTGTCGCATGTTACGGTTTGGTTGAAAATAGCCACCCTTCCCGAAGGGGTTAGCTGGAAACAAATATATGGCGTCGCTTTTCTTGCTGGCATAGGCTTCACAATGTCGATGTTTATTTCCGATCTTGCCTTTGTTGACGATGAGCTTAAACAAATTGCCAAAGTAGGTATTATGGCCGCCTCGTTTATTTCAGCCACAATTGGTATGATATGGTTAAGTATAGGAACAAAGAGGTCCTAATAAGTGAAAATCAAGACAAGCGTTAGGGTTTTTCGGCATAAGCCCCCGTTTCGGGTAATTCCGTACTTTTGCGCTTTTAAATAAATAATCAGCATGAAAATCAGGGTAGTCAATAAATCGAAACACGATTTACCGAAATATGAGACCGAGGCTTCTGCCGGAATGGATTTAAGGGCCGAATTGGAAGAAAGCATCGTTTTGCAACCTTTGCAACGAACTCTTGTGCCAACAGGGCTTTTCATTGAGCTGCCCGTGGGCTATGAGGCTCAGGTGCGCCCGCGCAGCGGCTTGGCCTTCAAGCACGGTCTCACGGTTTTAAACACCCCCGGGACTATTGATGCAGATTATCGCGGTGAGATAAAAGTCATACTCGTAAATCTTTCGGACACCGAATTCGTGATTAAAGACGGCGAGCGCATTGCCCAAATGATTATATCGGCGCATGTCCAGGCAAACCTGGAAGAGGTTAAAGCACTTTCCGAAACTGACAGGGGCGCCGGTGGTTTCGGTCATACAGGAAAAAAATAATCCAGGAATTAAATATGAAATTATTTAAAAACATAATTATTCAATGTTTGACGCTATTATTGGCCATGCCTCTAACTGTATCGGCATCAGTGCCTTTGGGCGACAAAAAACCAAAACAACCTACAGAGCAGCAAAAATTCAGGCAAGCCGACTTGTTCGCTCAAGCCATAATTGAGCGAGAAAAATCAAATTATGAAGAGGCTTTGAAACTAATTGATAAAGCATTGGGCGTTATCCCGTCCGATGCGGCAGCCAACTACGAAAAAGCCCGCCTTTTACTTCAGTTGGGCCGGAAGGACGAAGCCCTGGTCTTTGCTGAAACTGCTGTTGAAAACGATAACAACAATAAATGGTATAAGGTTTTGCATGCCCGTATTGCCAAAGAAATGGGGGATTACAAAACCTATGTTAAAGATTATGAAACTCTTGTCGAGAAATATCCCAACGACATAAACTTTGTTCAGGAACTTGCTTTTGCCTATTATTATACCAACGACCTTAAAAGCGCCATTAAATATTTCAACAGGATGGAAGAAATTATGGGCATGAATGAAGGCTTGACAACCCAAAAAGCTGATCTTTATAATAAAATGGGAAAGAACGACATGGCCGTTGCCGAATATGAGAAGCTCATAAAACACAATCCAAACGAGAGCAGATATTATGTTTTGCTTGCCGAATATGCCACAAAGACAAAAGATATAGACAAGGCCATCTGGGCATATAAAAAGGTCTTGGAGCTGAACCCCGACGATCCTTTCGCACATATCTCCCTGGCTGACTTTTATCGCCAACAAGGAAATTCGGAGCAGTCGTTCGAAGAACTGAAGGCTGGCATGGCAAACAAGGAACTTGAGCTGAAAACAAAAGTGAATATTTTGGTAAGCTATTATAAAGGAAATCTCGACGATGAGCAAAAGCAACAAACCCTTGAGCTGTCGGAAATCCTGAAAAAAGTACATCCGGAGGATGCCTTAGCCGAAACGTTTTATGCCTCAATGCTATACGAAAACAAGAAATATGAGGAAGCATATAAAATCTTCAGCAAGATGGTTGAATCCGAAGGAGTTGATTATTCTGTTTGGGAACAACTGCTCTTTTGCGATTTGTACTTAAACGATTATAATCGCCTGGCGACGGATTCGGAGAAGGCCCTTGAGTTTTTCCCCTCATATCCACTGCCCTGGTTTTTTGCCGGAATATCGTATTCTCAAAACAAAGAATACGAAAAAGCCATCGACAGGCTTGAAAAGGGAAGGGAATTTGTTGTTAACAACAACGCCCTGCTTGAACAGTTCTATTCGTCGCTGGGCGATGCATATAACCAGATAGGGAATAACAAAGCCGCTTACGATGCTTTCGACAAAACCCTGAAATTGAACCCTCAAAACTCAATTGTCCTGAATAATTATGCATACTATTTATCCCTAGAAAAAAAAGATCTTGATAAAGCTGAGCAAATGGGCAAAAAAGCCATAGAGCTTGACCCTTACAACAATAACAATCTCGACACTTATGCCTGGGTTTTGTTCCAACAGCAAAAATACCCGGAGGCTTTGGAATGGATTAAAAAGGCATATAACAACGGTGGTGATTCTAGCGGCGTCGTCAACGAACATTATGGGGATATATTATTTAAGCTTGGCAAGACCGACGAGGCATTAAAGTACTGGAAAGCCGCAAAGACCAAAAAGGAATATTCCGATCTGCTGGATAAAAAAATAAAAGACAAGATGTTTTATGAATAATCGGACATTTTGGATACTTGTTCTTTTACCTTTGCTAATAGCCACCCTGTGGATTACGAGCTCATATAAAACCAAGCGCCATATCCTCAGGCAACCGCTTAAAGAACACGGATTCAACTATTTATATTCAAAAATGAATGAGAACCATGTTCGTTTTAAAACATTGAGCTCGAAGTTCAATATTAATTATTTCGAGGAAAACAGCAAGACAGGACTAAAAGGCCAAATGCGCATGGATATGGACAGCCTTATATGGATAAGTTTTTCCCCTGCCCTGGGAATTGAGGCGGCCCGCATATTGCTCACCAACGACTCGGTAAAGTTTATAAATCGCCTTAATAAAACATATTTTACCGGAAAATATCAAATCCTGGACAGCCTATTGAGCACAACCATAGAATATTCCATCTTGCAATCGATGCTGCTCGGCAACGACCTTACACAATATGACGTCAATAAGTTTAAGACTTCAATCGATAATGGTTTGTACAGGATCAACATTAAAGAGAGGAGAAAGATCAGGAAATATATGAGATCGGGTGAGATAGTATCCAAAGTGCTGGTTCAAAACATCTGGCTCGATCCGGAAACTTTCAGGATCAGGAAGATTGAACTTAAGGAACTTGGCGACGAAAGCAAGAAGCTTCTTGTCGTTTATGATGAGTATATAGAAATGGAAGGTCAGTATTTCCCCAAAAAAATGAGCATCCGCATTGATGCTGAGAAAGATATTTATATGGAAATCGACTTTTTGAAGATACGTTTGAATATTGAACAAAACTACCCCTTTAAAATTCCCTCCAAATACGATTTATTAATAAATTAGCCGAATGAGTTTTAAAGGCTGCAAATATCTGATTTTATCCTTTTTGTTTTTTCTGGCAGTATTTAGCGTTTTCGCACAGCAAAGCAAGAACGAGCTTGAAAAAAAACGCAAAAAAATAGAAGAAGAGATAGCTTATACGAACAAGCTGCTCGAAGAAACCAGAAAAACAAAGAAGAACACTTTAAACGAACTAAACCTGATAAATAATAAACTGACCTACCGCAACGAACTTGTGGCCACCCTTAAAAAGGAAACTTATTCGTTGGATAATGAAATTAGCATTACCGAAAACAGCATTAAAAACCTGAACCGGGATTTGGGATCGCTGAAAAAGGAATATTCAAAAGTGGTTTATTTTGCTTATAAGTATAAAACGTCATATAACAAGCTTATCTATTTGTTTTCGGCCGAAGACCTGAACCAGGCATATCAGCGAATGCGCTATCTAAATCAAATAGGTGATTTTATCAGTAAGCAGGCAAAGGAAATAAAGGCTAAAGAGGCAAAACGTCAGGAATATTTAAAGTCTTTAAAAGACAAAAAGAGAGAGAAAAACATGCTTCTCGACAAGGAGAACACACAACTTTACAGCCTTGAAGAGGAAAGGTCAAAAAAGAACGCCCTTAGCAGGCAGATATTGAGCAAGGAGAAAAACCTCAGGGCCCGTCTGAGGAAGAAGCAAAAGGAGGAAAGGAAGTTGAACAGGCAGATATCAGACATAATCGCCAAGGCTACCGGTACCAAAACAGCAAAGGGGAAAACCACCGCCTATTCCTTAACACCTGAAGAGAAGAAACTATCGGACTCTTTTGCCGGCAACAAGGGAAAACTGCCTTGGCCGACGCTAAAAGGAGTTATTTCAGAGTTTTACGGCGTGCACGAACATCCTGTTCTGAAAAATGTTAAAACAAGGAACAACGGCATAAACATTGCAACTTCAAAGGGCAGCGATGCCCGTTGCGTTTTCGAGGGCAAGGTAGTGAGCGTTACCACTATAACAAACAACAATAAAGCTGTAATTGTGAAGCACGGCAGTTTTTTCAGCGTTTATTCCAACCTTGAGGATGTTTATGTAAGCACCGGAGACCACCTTGACATGAAGGAACCTTTGGGCAGGATACATACCACCAACCAGGGCAAAACAGAAATTCATTTCGAGATATGGAAGGGCAAGGCAATACAGAATCCGGCTTATTGGATCAAAAGATGAGGTTTTGGCAGATAGATCATCGTTTAAGCATGTTGTTGTGGATAATGTAACGGTAGAAAATAATTTGGTGTAAAAACCCAGGTGCCATTAATTTTCATCGAACTAAAAAAACAATGAAAAGCAAAAAAAATAAAGATAGAATAATACGTGACAGATCGGAAAATATGTGAAAATCTGATTTGTCGAATTCAGCTTAATATGCCTTCCTGATGATTTTTCCGCTAGCCGTTCCTTTCGGTGATTTAATGCTGTAAAAATAAATCCCCTGAGGGATATCGTCGGGTCTCCATACAATATTGCTGTTCAATGAGTTGATGTTTGATGTTTTTTTAAACACCAATTTCCCGGAAAGGTCGTAAACATTGACTTCGGTCTCCCCGAAAGTATCAGGGACGAAGCTCACATAATCGTTAAACGGGTTTGGGAACACGACCACCTCAACATGTTCGGGATTGTGGCTAATGCTAAGCCCGTCGTAAACGTGCATAATAACCTTCAGGTTTTTACCGATATAATCAGGCCCGTTTATGGTCATTATTGTTTGGTAATAGCCTGTGTCGAGGGTTGCGTTGTCAAAGTACAATATAACATCCATGGCTTCGCCACTTGCAATAATCCCCGTATCCACATCGCTTGAGAGCCATTGCGGGTTATTATCAAAGTTGATGGAAAAACCAAGGCTGTCGGTTCCGCTATTGGACAGGTTTAGGATTACCTCCGATTGGGTATCAACCGAAAGTTCCTCCAGAACACTGTCTTTGTCAACATGCAAAACCGGGGCATCAAGAAGAAGGTTCATCGAGTTGAACACATTTAACCGGCCGTCGGACACTGTCTTGCCTGTCAGGTCGTCAATTGGGTCCACCCCTTGCAGGATATGATGTTTTATGGCAAGGGCCCCGTCGCCGGGATTTGCCTTATAGTTTTGAATAAATTCCTGGTCGGCACCTGCAAACAGCAAGGCAACGGATCCCGTTACGTGAGGCGCTGCCATTGACGTACCTGTTTTGTTGCCCACGCTGCTGTTTACGAACAAGGACTTTATTTGGGTGCCGGGCGCGCCCAGGTCAATTGTTGTGTCGCCCCAGGCGGCAAAGGGATAAAGCCTGTCCTTATTGGTAGTGTTTGTAACGGCAATGAGATAATCGGTCGTAAACGATGACGGAATATCTCCAAGCTCGTCGATGTCCCATTCGTGGTTTGCCGTTGCCCCAACGCTTATCACACCGATTCTGCCAAGCGAATCGTACATGGCTTCCCAGATAGGGTAATCTTCAGGCTGCCCCTGATCTACGCCGAAAGAACAATTGTCGGCAACGATAAAAGCACCTTTTTCGCCATTTGTGAGATTATAGGTTTCGCGAATAGTATAAACATAAGAAAGAGCCTCGACAACTATTGCCTCGTTAGTTGAGCTACCAATAACGGGAAGCACCTTGGCTCCCCAGTTTATTCCCGTAATGGCATAATTGTTATTTCCTGTTGCGGCGGCGATTCCGGAAACGTGAATACCGTGGTTCCCGTCAATTATTTCATCTTTATGCATAAAAGCATTCCAGCCATTATAATCGTCAACATAACCGTTATTGTCGTCATCAATTCCATTATCGGGTATCTCATCGGTATTTTTCCAGAAATCCATGTCGATATGGTCGATGTCGGACCCCGAATCGATAATTGCGATTACTATGGTGTCGCCATCGGCCGAAAGGCCACCGGTTGTTATGTCCCATGCGTCGGTGGCGTCAATGTCGGCACCTACTGTGCCACTGTTTTGTCCGGTATTCCTCAGCGACCATTGTTGCGGGAAATAACTGTCGTCTGGAATGGTTTCCCCGGTGTCGCGCAAGCTAATAAAATGGTTGTTCTGAACGTTGATAACCGCTTTTTCGGCCTTAAGTGTTTTTATGGCTCCGGCATTTGTTTGTTTCAGATAGTCGAAACCCAAAAGATAAATGCCGAAACGTTGCGACACGATTTGTTTTACATCATAGCCCTTAGTCCGGAGCCTTTTCAAAACCAGTTCTGAATTCTGTCCGCTTTTAAGCTGTATAAGCACATCGCCCCTAACATAATTGATTATATTGTCAGGTTGGGAAAAGGCCTCGGGAAAGAGAAATAAAAGGCTGATAACAAGAAAAAAAATACGTGTCCGCATAATCGAGAAGTTTAGGAAGCGAAAATATAAAAAAATGATTTAAGATGGTGCGGGATATGCATAAGAACCTCATTATTGGGAAAAAAGACCAGGCCATGCCTTGGCCCGGCCTTTTTGAAAAACAAGAAAGGCTTATTATTTTGTTATGACAAGCTTCTTGCTAAAAATTTCATTATCAGTTTTTATTGCAAGAAGATATATGCCTGCCGGGAGATAAGCGAAATTAAAATAACGCGAATAATTTGTCGGGATTGGAATATTTTCCAATTTCATTATTTCTACACCTTGGTAATTAATGATCTTAATGCTGATATTTTTATTTTCGTCAGTACTTATAGCAAGATTGAATTTGCCATGATTGGGGTTTGGGGATATTGAGATATTGAAATCGCTGTTTATGTTTTTAATACCGACTGTGTTATCCACAAAAATAAACAGTTCCTCAGAAAAAGCACCTCCGCCACAATCGTTCATGCCTCTGGCCTTAAGGCTTGCATCACCATAAAAGCCTGGGTTCCAATAAACTGTTGCATTATTGCCGTCCCACATTATTTCACCGGCCTCGGAAGGTTGGATAACCCATTCATATCCCGAATTATCTTCAACGATATTAGTGAAGTAATCAGATTCGGAAACTTTATAAACATCTATATATGTATCGCCTACGGCTTTGTTTGGAGCCTCGGTAACATAGCTGAAGGTCAAGGTCATATCATCCGCGAACTCAAGGCTGTCGTTATCGATAATGTTCATGGTTAAATCCACGCTGCCATTAATGCTATCGGTTTCGCCGGGTGTATAAATAGGCTGAAGGCATGTGGGATCATCAAAAACGCCATCGCCGGAGCTTGCCCAGCTCACCGAACTGTAATTGGTTGCCGAGCTTTCGGTTTGAAAACCGGCAGAGGCGCATGACTCGGTATCGGGACCTGCAAACAAGGTAGTAACGAGCATAGTAGGCAGTTCAATATTGTCTATCCATGCCTTGTCCATTCCTCCGATGCCTGAGTAATCCTTGATATATTCCCATTTAAAAGTGTGCAGGCCGGGAGTTACCGGATATTCGAATTGCGCATAAGCATAACTTCCCGACCAGCTGTCCACAATGTTGTTGTCGATATAAAACCGCAGTTCGTCAAAATCTTTTTCACAAGAATTTTACGCATAAACCTGATTACATCATTCGACATTACCTCATAAGTGATTTTAAAAGCTGAGGCTTGGTCGTCGCCGATGGGTCCGGAAATGGCATGATACAATCCTTGATAAGGATACGACATTGTTATTTCCCATGGCTCGTCGCCCTCCTGAGACCAATCATATTTGTCAAAATCACCAGTTTCCCAATCTTCAAGAAACTGACCGATCTTAGGATAATAAATTTTCGGTACTACATATCCTGCTGCCGTAGCAGTATAATGCATTTCGGCAATAACGGCCAAAGGTGCCTCGTCGGCTACGTCCACATTAAACTCAACCCATGATCCACCGAGGGTCCCGAGGGTAGGAATGACCTGGTCATCTGAATTAACAGTTATAAAGTTATTGTAGGCAACCAGCGAAACATTAACGTTTTCAATTATGCAATGGCCTTTATTGGATGTCTTTATCCTTATGATGGCATTTTCGCCGGGATTGAGCATCCCGTTATCATTGCCGGTTTCGGAATCGTCTATTTCCATTTCGCCCGGGATTATATCAGGGGCATTAACGTTTATGAACATTTTGCTAACCCACGTAGAATCATTGACGTCGGTGGCATTTACCTGGAATTCCAAAACCGTTTGGTCGGGGATGTCGTCGGCTATTTTTATTTTAAAGGCATTGGTCCTGTTAACAATTTGCCCGGCTAATATTGTATCATAATTCTCAACGGAATCTATCAGCGTACAGAACTGGTTGCCGCAACCCAAGGAAACGTTTACATCTACTGCATTATCGCTCCCTAGGTTTTCCATATCCATGCTTATGATTATATCTTCATCATATTCGGCTTTATTGTTGTTATTAGCCAGGGAATCGTTAATTTGATGGTCATCGTAAATACAATATGGCCCGTCGGGAGGAATTACGTCAACTGAATTTTCGTATCGAAAGAAATTCTGTTTTGTTATTACAATGTCAACAACCGTTCCCGGTTCCTGGGGTACTATCATAACATCGACGGGCATTCCGGTGGCTGTTGCCGTTCCTATTATTTCGTTGTCAACGCTTAAACAAATAAATGCTCCGTCGTTGGCCGTTACGGTAAAGAAATCGAGACCGCTCAATATGGCATCGTTATGGTCAACGGTCAAGTCCTGTGGCACCTCATAATAGAGTTGTGTAAAAGCATCGCCGTGGGCATGGAACAAATTGTAGGTAACTTCTTTATTGTTTCCGTTATATGGCCAGCTCGATTGTTGCAGGAAATATTTCCCGGCAGCATTGGCGAAGGCCGGTAAAACACCCCTTGAAACAGGATTCTCTTGTTCGTCGGGCATGAAGTCGGGCCACATATAATCGTATGCCCCCCAAACGTAAGTGTCGTTGACAAAAGAATACGAAATTTCAGTGGCGCCAATTAGGCCCAGGGCGCCATACTGATGACGGTGAAACTTTTCGACAAAGCATTCACCGTTCATGTTAAACTTACCGGTAAGGCAATTAATTGAGAAAATATATGACAAGTCAGTGTTTGTGGTTCCCGGGATGTCCGATGTTGTATAAGACGGCTCTCCCCAACCATCTTCGGAGCCGTGGTCGCGATGCTGAAGCAGAAATGCGCCGGCATTTAAATCATTGTTTATTCTTGTGGCGCTTCCTCCCCAATCGGTCAGATAATCCGGTGTTGCCGGGATATAACCCAGACCTGCCGGCCCGAAATACGCAATTATAGTGGAAGTGTTGGTTGCTGTTGACCAGCCGTCAGAAGGACCGCCCTGATATATCGCGTTTTCCCTAACGGGTGATTTTCCCAATTCGTTTTCAAAGAAGCCGGCGATTATTTCCGAGCACAACTGAAACCATCTTTCGGTTTGCCAGCCCATTGCCGTAATGGGGTTGTCATAAAAGCCCGGGTTCGTTGGCGGTGTGCGCTCATAATTGATGGCTTTATGTACTAGCCTTTCGAGTTCTCCGGCATTGCGCGCGGTCATACGTGCAAATGTAATTTCGGGCAGGTTGTCGCCGTCAACGTCGGCATAAATATTATCCGAAATACAATAGTTGTCGTAAACAGGCGAAACAATCGTGTTTCCCGACGTTCCATAGTCGGCCATCAGCAAAACCGCCGAGGGCGGGATGTCCCAGTTGTTATAGGCATCATTGATATATGATTCGATTGCAGAGGTCGTATTACCTCCTACTTCATCGGTAGTAACCACGTTCGTTGTGATCCCTTGTCGTTGACGGAATACTTTAATGGTATCAGCCCAGGCTAGAAAATCGGGATCGTTTGGTACGATTATCAAATATTCGCAGCCGGTGTCTTCCGACCGCTTTGATCTTTCATGGTTTTTATCGATTACATCATCGTTAATTACCATATCAAACAGTATTGGGTCCCAAAATCGGTTGCGGTACTTATCATCGCCAAAGTGACCGTTCCCTCCATCAAACTCTATATTAATCAGCATATCCCTGTTAATGAGCAAGTTGTTGGTAACAGGATTGTATTGGAACGGACTTATGCTGATAAGGACAACATCCAGGCCTCGAATTTTCATGGGTCGGGAAAGAAGGACGGGTTCAGCGGGAAAATAGGCATTGGAAGAATATATCTTTTTGTTCTCTTTGTATTGTAGTGGTCCTTTTTCGGTATCGAAAGGAATTCGCGGTGCTGGGGAAACTGCTATATTGCTGACGTAGGCCGTTCGTTTATCGACTATGCTCACCTTTACCGAGGATCCCTGCGGGATAGCGATATAACGGCTTATGACCGGCAGGTCGGGGTTTCCCTCACCGTTTTGAAGCAGGCTGCCAACCATGTTTATCTTTTCCATCGACTTACCGTTAACATCAATCACCTGGCGAGAATAAGTATTTACGGAAAAATTCAGGACAAGCGATTGCTTGCCCTGTTTTTGAACATATATGCCTTGCCTGTTCCAGCTATCGTTGAAGTTTACTGTTTGACTATAACTATTAACAATAGCAAACAACATAAGTGATAATACCCCCGATACCACTTTTATCCCGTAAGTAAATCCCTTTGGTTTCATAAATAGATTTTTGGTTTTGATAAATTATTTCATGAATACAAAGATATTGCAAATAGATTTATAATGATTCTAAATTAATTGCTAATCATTGACTTGCTTCGATTTAAAAACCGCCAGGACGGTTTCCCCGTTCATCAAAAACAATTTGCCCTTTTTTATCTTGATGGTTTCGGTATTTCGTAAGACCTCCTGGAATTTTTGTTCGTCTATTCCTTTACAGAACCTTTTAGTGGAAAGTCCTTCGCTAAAACTTATTTTGTGGCCTTTTAAAATATACTTGCCGCTAATCATATTACAGCCGTTGCTTCCTGAATAAACGGAATCGGCTTCGGAAAATTTCAGCCCTGCTTTGCTGAACAAGGTATTTTCCGCATCGCTCAGCGCATTGATTTTTTCAAGCGTCCAAAGTTTGTTATAAAAATTATCGACACTTAGGTTTTTGGTTGTGCTACAGGCCGAGGAGCCCAAAATAAAAATAAAAATAATTCCGATTTTATTCATTGTCAGTTACTTTTGTTTTTAAGAATTTTATTAAGAATATAGTTCCTTCATTATCCGATTTTTCGAGTTTAATATCACCTCCCATTCCTGTTATTAGCGATTTAACTATTGCAAGGCCAAGCCCTGTACCCTTTGTTCGGGTTGTAAAATATGGTGTAAAAACCATTGATTTTACTTTTTGGGGAATACCTTTGCCGTTATCCTTCAGCTCAACGTTGACATAGGACTGTGTCGATAATATATTTATGGTAATTTCCCCTTTATTAGTGTTTCCGATCGCCTCAACGGAATTTTTTACAAGATTACTAAATATTTGTGTTAAATCCTTTTTTGTTCCACGTGTAAAAAAATCGTCATCGTTGCCGGTTTTAATAATCTCAAATTGAATATTCACTGATTTATCGTACAACTCGATTGTTGAGTCGATTATGTTAAGCAGGTTTATCGCGACATGATTCTCGGTATTTGATTTAGCCATATCAGAGAACATTTCGGCTACACGGTCGAGCGTTTCGATTTGCTCGATAAGATTGCTGGTGATATCCCTGAACTTTCTTTCGAACAGCACAGCATTGTCTGTCTTCGATTTCATGAGGTACTGAATATTCAATTTCATAGGGGTTAAGGGGTTTTTAATCTCATGAGCGATTTGGCGCGCCATCTCCCTCCATGCCATTTCTCTTTCCGATCGTTTCAATAAATCGGAACTAGCCTCAAGCTTATCAACCATTTTGTTGTATTCGCTTATAAGCTGGCCTATTTCATCGTCCTTGTTCCATTGTATTTTAGCGTTTTGCACGCCTATGCGGATATTTGAGATGTTCTGCTGCAAAACGGAAAGCGGCTTGGTAAGGAGACGCGAGTAAAAAACCGCCACAAAAGTTCCAAGAATACCCAAAATCACGAATAAATTGATAAAAGTGAACAATAAAAACCTGAATGATTTCTTTTGTTCCGTCTGCCTGGCAAAAAACGGAAGGTTAATAATTCCGACGGCTTTGTTCTCGTTCAGGAGCAATGGCAGATAAGTCGAATAATATTCCAGGCTGCCTATTTTTTCGGTACAATTATAAAACAACAGATTATCCACCAAAATTTCCTCATAAGCTTTGGGATTGACAAGTTCGGATAAAAACCCCTCCTCAAAGATCTGAGGGCGTGAGGTCGCGAGCAATCTACCCTTGGTGTCGTAGAGGTTGATATCGGAAAAAAACACCATTGAGAATTTCTGTAAAAGCTGCGTTATCTCCTCCCCGTCCATTTCGCTGAGGGATCGGTAACCGTTAAGTTTGTGCTGAAGTTCGATCAATACCGAATGTGCTTTCTCATTGAGTTCGCCATGTAATTTCTCGGTATTGTTTTTCTCGGTATAATACAATATTATCAGGGCTGTGGATATGGTAATGGTACTTAGCGCGATCATGAAGAACATTTGCAGCCTGGCACGCAGGTTAAGGTTGAACAGTTGATTAAAATTATTGCTGTAAACTATGCTTGTAAGCAGTAAAATCATGAATGCCAGAGAAATAAAGAAATATGAAAAAGAAAATATCCTTGAAGAAAGTTTGCTTATAGGCCTACTTACGATCAATACGTCCTTATTCCCATAATGAGTTTTCAGGTGGAGAAAATCGTTGAACCCGAAAACCGTTGAATCCGGGAATTCCGCAAAAACATCCAATGTTGTATGATACTCAAAATCCCCGAATTTGTTCGTCAATACGTTTTGGTGGTACTTTGCAAACGAATAGTCAGATAAATCCGGAGTGCTAGGCTTCCTATCTACAAGCAATTCGGCGTAAGCCAGGCCGCCCGGTATGAAATACGAATAAATTTCGATATATAAATAAATGCTATCGGCCAGTTTAAAATCACCCAGATAATAAATGTTGTCGGGCTCGTTGTCGAGCAAATAAAAATCAGTTAACGGTATTGATATTGCCCTTTTGTTCAGTTCATCGAAAAAGTCCGAGCAATTAACTATCTCATCGCTCTCCCCTATCATCAAATTATCAGTATTAACGCAATATGTGATTTGGTAGCTGAAGCCCGGGTTCTTTTCGCTAAAATATATATGCTCAATATGATCCAATATACTATCGGGACTTATATTCTTAGCTGGGTTCTTGAAATCAGAGATTAATTTGTCCTTTTTGGATTGCCTGATAAAATCGGACCAAAAATTTTCTATGTTCTTGTCACCGTTATTGCTTAAAAAACCCGAAATAGAAATATGTTCGCTCAATCTGTTTTTGTCTAATTGCTGATTGATGACTATTGAAATACCGGACGTGATTGCTATGATATATATTAAATGGTGGAGGACGTAGAACTGTTTTAGTTTCTTTGTAATCGATTCAACGGAAAACGACAATAACACAAAGACAAAACTTATCGTTATTAAAAGGAAATTATAGCCAAACAGCCAAACAGCAAAAACCAGGTTGACGGTCAAGATCATTGCTGCATATAAAAATTTCGATTTGTTCTTGATAAAGGACAAGCCTATCAACCGGATATTTGCATAAATTAGTATTCCGGTAATGGAAATCCAAAACGCAATAAACAGGCCGTTTATGTCCTCGATAAAGAAATATACATCGGTTATCTTAACTGTTTTGAGAGTTGATGCTAAAAACCAAAGCGCAATGTTCAAGATTAAATATGAAAACGCGGCACTGGTATGAAGGGAGGCTTTTTCTGTTTTCGATTCTGTTTTCGATTCGTTAAGGAGAATATCTTTGTAGGCAGTTATAGCGAAGACTGAAAATATTGTAAGGAATACGAAGACGTCCCCTAAAACAAAGTTAAAATAATCAGAGGAGAAACCTAAGAGTAGAAATTTAGGAAAGTATTTTATGCTAAACCCTAGCTGAATATCAATAAGCCGAATTAATAACAAAACTAAAAAGGAAAGCAATAATGATATTTGGGATCTGTCGAAGCGCAATATTTCATATCGGCTAAAATGTATTAAAAGCAAGCCAAGGAGAACATAAAGAATACAGATAAAGAAAAAGCCAATTGATGTGGGGTTTTTCAAATCTTCTTCGTTATGCATGCTTAAATAGTATTTTTCCTGCCCCTTAAAATCGATTTTACTTGCCGTATGGTCGAATACCGTCGAAATCCTTATGTTTTTGCAAGAGGAGAACTTTGGGTTAACTGACTTTTTAACATATTGGTTCTCAACCTCATAACTTCTTATTATAGGCTCTAAAAGCAAGACCCGATAATCTCCCAGTTGGTTATAAATGCCTAAATACCAACTATTTGCGCTCTTCCTTAAAAACGTCGGGTTTTTAATCGAAATAAGTGGGATATAAACGCTAGAAGTGTTCCAATACAGCAAACTGTCGTGTTTATACACATAAAGGTAGAAATCCTGACCGTCCTCTACCCTTTCGAGCAATGGCCAAAAATTGTCGGTTGGGGTGTCCAACAAATCGAAAATTTCAATTGCCTTATCATTGAGGAAAGAAAGCTGTTTTGAAATCCCGGTGTTAAATTCGTCCAGGATAATGCTTTTGTTGGTTTTTTTTTGAATGTTGATATCATTAATAAAAAGGGCTGAAAGTATAATTATTATACTAATCAATAGTACTACCAACTTTTTACTTTCCGTGTTCATAAGAATTATACTTATACTTTTTTCAGCACAAATATCATGCTCGAATAATTTTTGTTTTTGTCGGCGAGTAAATTAGCTATAAAGCCGTCGAAAAACCCCCTGATCGGGGCCAGCATGTTTTTCTTTGCCTGATGACTTAATAAGCTAAGGAAATACGCATCAAATTTCATCGGATATTTGTCGATGATATCAAAACCGTTATTTTGTGCAAGCAAGCCGAAAGTGCTGCTTGAAAAATGGTGTAAATGACGGGGTACGTCTAGGCCCGCCCAATATTTACCGAACTTTTTAGAGTCAGGGGAATCAATCATGGGCAGAGCGTTTATAAGAAAGCCATCCTTATATAGCAACTCATATATTTGTTTCAGCCGGGAATTAATATCGTAAACATGTTCCAATACGTGCCACATGCTAATTAAATCAAATTTTTTGTCTGGTAATTTTGTGATGAAAGATCCGTCTTTTATATCAAGACCATAATTATCAATTGCGAAATCACGTGCTTTTTGCTCAGGCTCAATACCCATTACCTCGTACTGTTTCTTTTTCATATAGTTTAGAAACTCGCCCGTGCCGCTGCCGATATCCAATATTCTCCCTTTTGCCTTATATTTGCTTATAAGTCTGGATTTGTTTTTTAAATTGAATCCCCTTATGACTTTATATAAGTTTCCCATTAAACCATTGCCCGACGTGTCATGCGAAAGATACTTGTCAGTTTTATAGTATTCGGATATTTTGTCCTTATCGGGAATGGGGTTAGTAAAAACAAAACCGCACTCTGCGCATTGTGAAACGGAAAAAGTTTCTCCAGTAAAAAAATAATCTTTCGTGGAAAACAATGGTTCAAAAACCTTGTTGTTACAAATTTGACATTTGGTAATGGTAATCATAAATTATATAGTTTCACGTGAAACAAATTTTTATCTTTTTAAAAAAACCGCGAGCACATTTATGTCTGAAGGCGAAACACCGCTTATCCTGGAAGCCTGACCGAGAGTTTTTGGTTTGATTTTACTTAGTTTTTCACGGGCCTCCGTGCTAAGGCTTTGTAGCTTCGCATAGTTGAAATTATCGCTCAAGACAACGCTATCCAATTGTTTGATCTTAATAGCAAATTCTTTTTCTTTTTGTATATAGCGTTCGTATTTTGTCATTAATTCAACAGATTCGATTATTTCGGTATCCAATTTGTTTGCATGGACAAAATCACTGAGGAAGCCAATATTCGAGATTAAATTATCAAGGGAAAGCTGTGGCCGTAATAAGAGATTCGAGAGTTTTAACTTTTGTTTTATTGTATTCGTACCACATCTCTCAAGCAAGATATTAACTTGATCAGGGGAAACGCTTTGTTTTTTGATAAAATCACCAAGAAGTGCAATTTTGGAATTCTTTCGATTTAGTTTGTCCATTCTTTTTTGGGATGCTAATCCTAAATAGTAGGATTTTGGTGTTAAGCGTACATCAGCATTATCCTGTCGCAATAAAATACGATGCTCTGCCCTAGATGTAAACATCCTATAAGGTTCGTCAACACCTTTTGTAATTAAGTCGTCTATCAAAACACCGATATATGATTCGGATCGTCCCAAGGTGAACTCTTCTTTTCCTGATATTTTCAAACTAGCATTGATTCCGGCCATCAAACCTTGGGCCGCGGCCTCCTCATAACCTGTTGTTCCGTTGATTTGGCCTGCAAGATATAATCCTGCGATAAGTTTGGTCTCTAAAGTATATTGTAATTGGGTAGGGGGGAAGTAATCGTATTCTATGGCATAGCCGGGACGAAAGATCTTCGCGTTTTTAAACCCTGCTACTTTGCGCAAGGCCTTGAGTTGTATATGATCGGGCAGGGAGGATGAAAATCCGTTTACATAATATTCAACCGTATCCCAGCCTTCAGGTTCAACAAATAGCTGATGACGTGTCTTGTCGGAAAACCTTTCAATTTTGTCCTCGATCGAAGGGCAGTAACGCGGCCCGGTTCCGTCGATGCGGCCGGCAAACATTGGAGAATCCCCGAACCCCAATTTTAAGGTATCATGTACTTTTTCGGATGTATAGGTAATCCAACAGCTTCTTTGCTTTTTTAGTTTTGTTGTTGTAAGAAACGAAAAGTGTCCTGGGTCTGCGTCTCCTTTTTGTTCCTCCATTTGCTCAAAGTCGATTGTCCTGCCGTCAACCCTTACAGGTGTTCCGGTTTTCATCCGGCCGCTTTCAAAGCCAAGCGCGACTAATTGTTCGGTTAGGCCCTTACTAGCCTTGTCGCCCATGCGCCCACCCCTAAAGTTTTTGGTGCCTATATGAATAATGCCGTTCAGGAAAGTCCCGTTTGTAAGAATAACGGATTTCGAGTATATCTTCTGGCCCATACTTGTTTCAACGCCTTTTACCGTACTGTCTTCAATAATAAGGCCAACAACAACATCTTGCCAAAAGTCCAGATTTGCCGTATGCTCCAACGTCTTTCTCCACTCTGCGGAAAACATCATCCTGTCGCTTTGTGCCCTTGGACTCCACATTGCCGGGCCCTTGGATTTGTTGAGCATGCGAAACTGTATCATAGTGCTGTCGGTAATTATGCCGCTATAGCCACCCAGGGCATCAATCTCGCGGACGATTTGCCCTTTAGCGATTCCTCCCATTGCTGGATTGCACGACATTTGCGCAATTCCGTTCATGTTCATTGTAATCAATAAAGTCTTGCTGCCCAAGTTTGCGGCGGCAGCAGCGGCTTCGGAACCAGAGTGGCCCGCCCCGACAACAACTACGTCATATTTTTCAAACATTCAACTTAGTTTCACGTGAAACATCAAGCAAAAAACTTTGCTATATAAAAATTTTCTTTCTCTCGCATAAGCTCCTTGTCGCGATCTGATTTATCATCATAAGAGCATAAATGCAATACGCCATGAATTATAACCCTTAATGTTTCAGATACAAGAGTTGTATCATGTTTTTGATAATTATCTATAATTCTATCGTGGCTAATATAAATATCACCGCTAATAATATCCGTATTTGAAGAATTGTTAAAAGTAATGATATCGGTAAAATCGCTATGATCTAAATATTCGATATTTATCTTTAACAAGTCTTCATCGCTGAGAAACTCATAATTCAAATTCCCGAGAAGTTTTTTCTCTGTGAGCACGCAATCCGCAATCCAGTGCTTAATACTATTCTCCTCAAGCCTGTCAGGCAGATCAAAATTGTTTAAGGCAAAACCAACCATCAATCAACCGAATTAATTTTATGCTTCATAAAGTATTCGCTAAGCAACCTGAGCCTTTCTTTATAAATCGAGTTGTGAAGTGCACCGATATCGAAAGTCAGAAGAAATTGCCCGTCTTCATACTCGAACGAATCCGATAAAGATTTAAGCAGTTCAATGGTTATTTCGTTGTCGTTGTGGTTTATATCCGTTTTTAAATGATTAAAGACCTTATCATCAATGCTTTTAACTATCAATGTTAAGGTTTTATGGTCGGTAGTATAACTTAGCTCAATTGGTTTTTCCTGCGAATTATTAAACAACAATTCGTTCAGTTCGCTTAAGCAAATCAACAAATTTCCATAATAAGTATCGTTGAGAAATAGGCTTTCGTATAGATTATCAACAAAATATTCAATTTGTCGAATGGCGGTTTTGCCGGGAATAAAGGATGTTGCTGTCATAGTATCACAAATAAATAGGACCGATTAATTTAATTTTATTTATTTTTTAACTCCTCGGAGCTCTTTAAATCGTATAAATATTTATCAGAAATCTTTTTATACGATTCTTGAAGCTTTAATGGCCGACGATTTATAATATTGTTTTTATTATCAGTTTCTGCCATCTTATACTTGAAATTCGCCTTAGGGTTTCCCCTTTTCATGTTTTTTCCTTCCTTCGACTCGCGCTTCTTGTCCTTTCTCTTTTCAGGAGGGCCTTTTCTGCTTTTAACAAGCGGGTCTCTATTTCTTTTTGGCGTTCGAGCGTTTCTGAGCTAATGCGTTGGTTCACAATATCGGTTTCCTGCTTTTCCATTTCATCGATAATCTTTTGTAAGGCCTTTCCGTTACCTCCCTGGCCTTCAATTTGATCCATCAACTCTTGCATTTGCCTCCTCAGCTCACTTTGCTGCGCAGCCATTTCGGCAAGCTTCCTGGCGTCGCCGTTTTCTCCTTTGCTGCCGTTTTTCCCCTCTCCTTTTTGCTTGCCCGATTGTTTTAGGCCTTTGCCGATACTTTTCTGCATATTAATCATTTGCTGCATACCGGGAGAATCCCCGGAGCCGGGCTGCTGGCACTTTGCGCTTCCCGATTTGCTTCCGGGCATGTTCATGCTCTGTTTCATCTGGTCGAGCGATTCGTTGAGCATCAAAGCCAAATTGTTGGCCGAAGTCATGGCATATTGCATATTTGCTGTTGTTTGCGGAATTTGCCTTTCCTGTACGCTCATAATGGATTTATTGATATAGTTTCCAATCTTGTTCGATTCCTTTACGATAAACTGCCGGATAAAGACCTGCCTTTTGCTCAAGGCCTGAAGCGAATCGTGAAGCACGGCATAGTCTTCTTTTAAAAAGCGGAGGTTTTTGCTGTTTTTGTTGAACTGAGGGTCGTTGTCGGAGGTCTCGGAAATTCTTGCCATCAACGATTCCAGGTCGAAACTGATGTCGAGCAGGTTGTCCAGCAAATTCCCCAATTGTTCGGCATCCTCGCCGGTACGCTGCCGCATGGCTTGCTTTAGCATCATTTGCAGGCCTTCTGAGAGATCCTTCATTTTCTGTGCCGCGCTAGTCTGGTTTTTGCCAGATTTGTTTCGTTTACCCGAAGCGATATTGCTGGCAGCCTTTTCCATCTGCTCGCCAATCTCTTCTTGCTGCTCTTGCTGCAGCTCCATGTTCATCGGCTTCGACATGGATTTGTTTAAACTGTCGGCTTTTTTTAGTTCCTCTTGTATTCCTTTGAATTCCTCGTTCAACGACTTTTGTTCATTTGCGATGTCTTCGGTGTCGGTTTTTTTATCGGCCGTCTTTTCCTTGAGCCGGTCTTGTTTTTTGGCAAGTTTGGCCAAATCGTCAGCAGTTTTACCTAGTTTTTGTTCAAGCTCGACCTGCTTGAAAAATTCCAATTGTTGTTCAAGATTATCCATAAACTCCTCTTGGTTTTCTTTCATTTTATCCAAGAGCTTGTCGAGTTGGTCCTTGTTCAGCTGATCGATGTTCTTCGATAATTCCTCTAGTTTTTTTAGCAAATCGGTATCCTGCAGTTTTTCTATTTGTTCCTCTAGTTTTTGTAGTTTTTCCTGTAGCTCGGGATTTGGGTTCTCGTTCAAGAACTCCTTTATTTCTTCTCTTTTAGCATTAAGCTCTTGTAAGTCCGACATGCTTTCACGAAGTTCTTTTTCCTGTTTTAAAAGATCTTTTATCTTCTTTCGGTCGTTCCAGTCGGCGTTTTTTTTCTCGAAAAGCGTTTCCTTCAGTTTTTCTATTTCCTTGGAGATGTTTTCAAAATCGCTCAGCGAGGATTCGTATTTCTCCATCATTTTATTAGAAGTGCTATCGATGCTTTTGTTTAATTCGTCCCTGCCAGGCATTTGATATTTCATGATCGCCGTTTTTGCGCTCTTGAAGCCATTTACGGCATCGTTATCCCAAACTTCATAGTAATATTCAAATTCCTCGCCTGCAATAAGTTTTATGTCGTTGGTATTAAATGAATGATTAAATCCCTGTTTTTCAACGTTTTTATCTATGGGTATCCCTGTTTCACCCCATCTGTCGATATTGTTTTTCCTATATTTGAACAATAGCCTGCTAAACCCGTAGTCATCAGAAATACTGCCCGAAACAAGCAAATAGCTCAGGAGAAACTCTTGTTGGGCATCAGTGATTTCTATCTGAGGTTTTCGGTCTTTCAAAACAGAAATACCATACGATAGGGTGTCGGAGAAAATATTGTCCTTGCTTTCCGAAACTACTTTATAATCAAAGTCTTTCTTGAGTACGAGGGTTTTCTCGAACAGGTTATTACCGGACTCTAGTTTTTCCGTCCTATTATCACTAATCAAATAAAACCGCTTTGAGTTTTTGGTATAAAAATACCAATGCGCCTCAGTGCCCTCAGGCAGGATTAAATCACCGGTGTTCTCGATTACTTCCGGCTTTTTCCCTATATAGCTGGGGTAGCTCAGCCGAATCTTGAAATTGCTTATGGCAGGGCGCGGAAGAACCTGAAGGTGATAGGTTTCGCTCTTTACTTCCTCGCTAAGTATGTTAAAGTAGATATCGCTCTTTAGTTTTGTAAACCTATATTCCAGTTCGTTATTTGCTGCGGCAAACATCCTAAAGTCGTATTTGCCTTCGTTTATATAAACCTGTTCGGGCATTTCGTCACCCTCAACTGCTGCCTTTACAACAAAATCGTCACCCTGGACAACCCTTAGCGAATCGTTGAGCAATTTGAACTTATACGGTAACGGTTTGCTAAAACTAGTTTTGTGGTTTACTATTCTATAGGCCGGATCCGTTATAAAAGCCGGACTGATAATTAAGGTGATCAGAATAATCAAGGCCGGGCTGATCAGCCATTTCAGATATTTTATGTTCGTTTTAAAACTAATTGCCTTGCGAAAGGGGAAAGGTTTGAGCTCTAATGTCTTTTGTTCGATTCCGGCACTGATCAATCCGATGGAATTACTGTCCATATCTTCGATCAACGACTGTAATTGTATGGCATTCAACAGTTTGTCTGATACTTCAGGAAAATGCCTGCCAATAATTACCGCCGCTTCCTCCATGCTGATGGTTTTCCCAAGCTTAAAAATCTTAAACAAGGGTTTAAGAACAAGGCTGGCGATAACAACTAATGTAAATGCAACAAACAAATAAAAGCTTATTGCCCTGACAATAGTGTTCGTCCAAAAAAAGTACTCGAAAACATCCAGTACGATAAACAAGCTCACAATTAGCAAAATGCCTATTATCAGCCCCCGGAGCATCTCATTGAGATAATACTTCCGCTTAAAGCGGCTTAGTTTTGATAACAATATGTTAAAATCCTCATTCACAGGCAACTCTTAAATTCTTTTTTATGTCAGATACTTTATGTTGGTAAAGAAATAATATTCGGCAAAGATAGAAATGAATTTGCTAATATTTTTGTAAAATTAAACGCACTTAAAAAATTAAACATGAAACACATATTTACATTTATTGTCGTAGTGGTTTTTTCGACAGCCGCATTTTCGCAATACAGCACCATGAGCAATGATGATTTGCAATGCTCACATGCCAAGTATTTTGGGCAGGCAAACCCTTTACGGGCGATTTATAACTGGCAAAGCGAGTATTTATCGGATTATGACGTTACATTTTATTTTTTGGATATTACCGTAACGGACGCATCCACCTATGTTGAAGGAAACGTAACGATTTATGCCGATGCCCTGGTAACCCTTGACACTTTTGCCTTCGAGCTGATCCCGGATCAAGCTATTGATAGTATTTTGTTTAACGGGGTCAAATACCCCAATTATACTCGCGAGGACAATAACGTTATTGTCCCGGTTGCGGCCGTCCCGCAAGGAAACAGCTTTAACTCACAAATATTTTATCGCGGACAACCGCCATCGGGCGGGTTTTTCAGCGGTATTTCAAACGAAAACACCGGATACGACAACATCAGCGTTACATGGACGCTTTCGGAACCTTTTGCGGCCAGCGATTGGTTTCCTGTTAAACAGGACCTCGAAGACAAGGCTGATTCTGCATGGATTTTCCTGACAACAAGTTCCGGCAACATGGCCGGGTCGGAGGGCATCTTAACTAATATTGTCAACCTCGGAGACGGTAATACGCGATATGAGTGGAAAACAAGCTACCCAATTGATTATTATCTGATCTCATTTGCAGTAGCTGATTATCAGGAATATAACACTTATGCCCATCCGTCGGAAATGAACGGTGATTCGATATTGATACAGAATTTTATTTACGACGCCCCGGGAGTGTTGGAAGGCAACAAAGCCGGTATTGATGCCACCGGCCAGATGATCGATACTTTATCGGAATTGTATATACTTTATCCTTTTAGTGAAGAAAAATATGGCCACTGCCTTACTGAGTTGGGTGGCGGTATGGAACACCAGACAATGACCACTATCGGTGGCTTTAGCTTCGACCTGGTTGCCCACGAACTTGGGCATATGTGGTTTGGCGACAATGTTACCTGTGCCACCTGGAGCGATATATGGATTAATGAAGGGTTCGCTACTTATTCCAACTACCTAATTCAGGAGTTTATTAACGGCTGGGATGCCGGGCAAAGTTTTATCGTATCGAAACAGAACAGCGCGATGGGCTCCAACGGAAGCATTTATATCCCGGAAGATGAAATTTATCCGGGTAACGAATGGAGGATTTTCAACGGACAGCTAACATACAGCAAAGGAGCATCGATAATCCATACCTTGCGCCATGAAATACAGGACGACAGCTTGTTTTTTGCCGTTATGTCAACATTCCAGACAAACTTTACCGACAGCACTGCCACAGGAGAGGATTTTAAAAACACGGCAGAGGATGTTACCGGCATGGACTTCACACAGTTTTTCGACCAGTGGTATTATGGCCAAGGTTATCCCAGATATAGTTTCGAATGGTATTATGATACTAATTTGAGCGAGCTCCATATTACCAGTACGCAGACAACAACCACTAATACGACAACTCTTTTTGATATGTTGTTGGATATAAAACTATTGTTGGTTGACGGGACTACCACCACCATAACCGTACATCAAACAGATAATATTAACGAGTTTGTTATCCCCCTCGACACTCCGGTTTACGATTTTTATTCGGTGGATCCCGATAACTGGACAATGGAGTTTGTTGACGGCATCAGCGTTATCGTTGAGGAAACTTCGTCGCCGGCCTATTTCACCATCGGGCCAAACCCTGCAACCGATTACGTAAATGTATATTTCTTGAATCAAACTGCCGGGGGCAGAAGCCTGGTTATTAATGATATATCCGGAAGAAAGGTTTTTGAGACCGAAATTTCCGATAATAGTGAGCGGATAAATATCTCTTCGCTGCCAAAAGGTGTTTATACCATTTTGTCGTCAGATGGGAATCAGCAAGTGGTTAAACGATTTATTAAATAGGATTTTCCCAAATCTCAATATGAAAAGGCGGGGCTTATTTTAAGTAACGCCTTTTTTCTTTTTGTGCTGATTTTCAAATAATGCAGCAGTCGCAGTATTCCTCAAGAACTTGCTGCTTATTGAAAACAGCAGTTCTTTTTCCCTATCTTTGCCGCCTAAAAATCGAATTAGGATGAGTAATAGAAACATAAGGCTGAGGTTTGCCCCAAGCCCGACCGGGCCTTTGCATATAGGAGGTGTTCGCACAGCGCTTTACAATTATCTCTTTGCCAGGAAAAACGGCGGTAAACTGATACTGCGCATAGAAGACACTGACCAAGCGCGCTTTGTTGAAGGAGCCGAAAACTACATAAACGAGGATTTTGCCTGGTGTGGAATCGAATTTGACGAAAGCATTGAAAAAGGAGGGGGGTTTGGGCCATACAAACAAAGCGAACGCAAACATTTGTATAAGGATTTTGCCGACAAGCTGATAGAAAGCGGAAACGCTTATTATGCCTTCGATACTGCCGACGAACTAAATAGCATGCGCTTGGCCTACGAAGTCGGGAAAAAAACTTTTGTTTATAATGCCGTTGAGCGAAAGCACTTGAACAATTCATTAAATATTTCGGAAAAAGAAACAGCAGGGAGAATCAAGAACGGAGATGCTTTTGTTGTTAGATTTAAAATGCCTGAAAATGAAGTTGTTGTCATGAACGACCTTATTAGGGGCAGGGTAGAGGTTAATACTTCAGTGCTGGACGATAAAATATTGTTTAAGTCCGATGGTATGCCAACCTATCACCTTGCCAATATTGTTGACGATCATTTAATGCAAATTTCTCATGTTATCAGGGGCGAGGAATGGCTGCCCTCCCTGCCCTTGCACGTTTTGCTTTATGATGCCTTTGGTTGGGAAAAACCAGGGTTTGCCCATCTGCCATTATTGCTTAAACCCGATGGAAACGGAAAGTTGAGCAAACGTGATGGCGACAGGCTGGGCTTTCCGGTTTTCCCCATGCAATGGACCGACCCAAAAACAGGAGAAACATCCAGGGGTTATCGCGAAGATGGTTATTTCCCCGAGGCATTTATAAATATGCTTGCCCTTTTGGGCTGGAATCCCGGCGACGAAAGGGAGTTGTTTTCAATGGACGCGCTAATTGAGGCTTTCAGCATTGAAAGAGTGGGAAAATCAGGCTCGAAATTCGACCTCGAAAAAGCAAAATGGTTCAACCATCAATATTTAATCAAAAAAAATAATGACGAACTGGCCGACCTGCTTATGCCGACTGTTATTAAAAACGGGATATTGGTAGAAAAAGAGCAATTGGCAGATGCAATTTCGCTTGTTAAGGAAAGGGCAACTTTCGTCAACGACTTATGGGATCAGCTCGATTTCTTTTTTAAGCGCCCACAACAATATGATGCCAAGGCAGTTAAAAAGAGGTGGAAAGCAAACTCCTTTGATTTAATGACGGAACTTAAAGGGATATTGGCTAATATAGCCGGTTTTGAGGCACAGAATATTGAAGCTGTTGTTAAACAGTGGATTGAAGAAAATGAATATGGTATGGGCGCCGTGATGAACGCTTTCCGTTTATTGATAGTAGGCGCACTGAAAGGCCCCCATCTTTTTGATATAATCTCCAGGATCGGACAGGAAGAAACTCTTGAAAGAATCGATCAGGGCCTGCATGAACTAGGAAGAAAAGAATAGGCCCCCTTTCTGTGGGATAAAATCAGAAAACACTAAAATTATATTGCAAATGTCAATAATATCAATAGAAGGCATGGAATTTTTTGCCTATCACGGCTGTTTTGCAGAGGAGCAGATAATAGGTACTAAATTCAGCATCGATTTATTCCTGGAAGTTGATACCGCAAAAGCGGAAATCAGCGATGAATTACACGATACGGTTAATTACCAATCGGTTTTCATGCTAGTGAAGGAGGAAATGAAAACAAAATCGAAACTATTGGAGCATGTTGGAAGAAGGATACTTGACAAGGTAAAAGCCCGATTCCCGGAAGTTATGCGCGCAAAAATAAAAATAAGGAAACTTAACCCGCCTCTCGGGGGCAAAATGGACTTCGTAAGCCTGGAACTGGAGCTGTAATAAAAAAACAACCCTTGTGCTTATTGTTTAAGAACAAGGGTTGTGATAATTTTGGTTGATTAGTTCTTGATAAATCGTATCGTTTGTTTTTTTCCGCTGTCAAAGCGGATTTGTACGAAATACACGCCTCGTTCATAGGATTTGGTGTCGATGGCCCCCCCCTTGAAACTATCGTTTGAGAATATCTCCTCACCAAGTAAGCCCACTATTCTCAATCCAACGGCTTCACCTATTCCGGAAAGTTTAAACCCGCCTTCAACCGGGTTCGGATATAGGATGATTATTCCTTCGTTTATTTGTTCCAAGGATGTTATCAGGTTAAAATGTACCTGATAATTCATTTGGGTTATAGTGTCCTGCGCTGTTACCAGGACAAATGCATCACCTGGGATATCGGTTGCCTGGGTCAATTGTTTGGTGGCCAGGCTGTCGTTCGGGGTGCCATCGACGAAAGGGATGTCGTCACCCTCGTAAACATCGTATTCATAATATATAATTGACGGATCAAAACCTGAGACCGTGATACCGTCAACAGTTAGGTCCGATAGGGTAGCATCACCGTCAAGGGCATAAAAATGAACGGTATAAGTGCTTTCGTGAACACTGTCCTCGGCCAAGACGTTCAGAACAGCATTTCCCGGAACACTGCTTGCCTGGGTAATTGTCAAATAAGCATCGGGGTCGGTTGTTGTTCCGTCAACCTGCGGAATGCTATCCGGGTTTTCAAGCAGGTAATCATAATAATATGTTTCCGGGTCGAAATCAGGGATTGTAACGCCATCGACCGTTAGGTCCGACAATGTTGCGTCATAATCCAAATAATAAAAACTTACGGTATATGTCAATGTTGTTATTCCGTCTTCGGCAGTAACCAAAATCGTACCGTCACCGGGAACTGTAGTCGCCTGGGTGATGTCGGTAGTTGCCAACGGATCGTTGGGAATGCCATCAATGGTGGGAGCCGGATTATCGAAAACAACGCCATAGGTATAGTTTAAGGTGTCGGGATTGAAATCCGGTATCGACTGGTTATCGACCAATAAATCGATTAGTGTGGCATCGGTACTTGGCGTGTATAAAAAGTTTACCGTATAAGTAAGTTGAGTTGTCCCGTCTTCGGCAGTTACGTCAACGGTTGCCGTTCCGGGCAATGAAGTTGCCTGGGTAATTTCAACATCGGCATTAGGATCGGTGGGAGTTGCCCCTACAACAGGAATGGGGTCGCCCTGAGGCACCGTATAATCATAGTTGAGGGTATCGGGGTCGAAACCGGCAATGGTAGTGCCGTTAACGGTAAGGTCAGATAGTGTTGCATCGGTACCGGCAATGGTATAATTAACAGTATAGGTTAGTTGTGTAATACCGTCTTCGGCAGTTACGAGCACGATAGCAGAGTCAGGTACGCTGCTAGCCTGTGTAATGGCAACGGTGGCTGCTGGGTGGTTGGCCGTGGCGCCCGTAACGGGAACGGGATCGCCGGCAGGAATGGGAACGGTATAAT
This sequence comes from Bacteroidota bacterium, assembly GCA_024279935.1. Taxonomy (GTDB): domain Bacteria; phylum Bacteroidota; class Bacteroidia; order Bacteroidales; family F082; genus BM524. Next base: position 7,589 of record JAJRQZ010000075.1, on the reverse strand, counting down.
AATAAATGGCCGGGCTAAAGCCGTCAACAGTAACGCCATTCACTGTTAGGTCGCTCAAAGTTGCGTCATCGCTTATTGGAGGGTCGCCCATCGATCCGTCGTTATAAATGTTCTGCATAAAAATATCCGATGAGCTTCCTTCTTCCCAAACGGCAATAACCTGATCGCTATAAATACCTGAAACAGCTAAATGTACTTTTTCCGTTGAGCGGGAAGCCATCAGTGTTGTTGTCGGATTCCACACCAAAGCTCCTGTACTGTCAACGGCCAGGGCTTTTACATGGGTGTATATTGAAGATCCGCCGACATATTCCTCATAAATGACCATAGCGTTTGAACCATCGTAAACAACACCACCGTCTGAAGAGGCAATATCTGCACTCATAGCAACAAACTCTATCCCGTCGTCGGTCCACTGTCGGACACCTGATGGGTTTATCCTTTGTCCCGCAATAGCTGTCTGGCTTTGGTTGGAATTTTTCTTGCTCCATGTTACCATCACGTTTCCGCTATTGTCAACACCCAATATCCTGACGTCCTGATTACTGGTAGAACCGGTTGTGTTTACCTCAACGCCGTTTGCAGGCCAGTTTATGGTGCCGTCGCTTTCAACTCTCTGAACAGCGCCGTCGATGTTCATGTCGCTGTCGCGGTCATCGGTCCATGAAATGACTATACCGTTGGAGCCGTCGGGAGCAATATAAAAATTATTGTAATTGTTGATGCCGTTGGAGTTGCTGGCCAATACGTCGCCGGTCCAGACAGCAGCCCCGGCATCATCGAATTTTTGGACATAAATACTTCTGGTAAGCGATGGGAAACTACCTGTTTCTTTATAAAATGCCATCAGGTAATTCCCGTTATCTACTCCTAAAACCCTGGCGCCGGTATAGGATTCGGAACCTGTTTGATAGCTTATTCCGGCAGTTCCCCAACTTAAAACCCCTGCCTGGGTAATCTTTTGCATCACTATTTCGTTTTGTGTTGCTGTTGGCCGCGACCAGGCAACAATGATGTTGTTGGTTGACGTAACCGTAATGCTTGGGACATATTCATCCTCGGTGGAGGATGTAAGGGCGATGCCGTCGGCGCCCCAGTTAAAAGTACCGCTTGGCGAAATGGAATACGCATAAACATTGGCGTTCCCATCCCTCACGTCGTTAAAGGCCATTACGCAGTTGCCGCTGTTGTCAGTTGTTAAATCCCATTCGGTAACCCAGGAATTTTGTGTGTGGTCGCTGATCAATATACCGTTGCTGGCCCATTGGGCGATGCCGGAATAATTATAATATTGAAGTCGAATGTCGTAATTACCGGCATTGTTGGAATAAAACCCAACATAAAAGTTTCCGCTAGCATCGTATGCAATATGCGGCACGGCTTGTGCGCCCGCCATATCGTTTACAATGGTGTTTACCGATGCGTCATCCGTCCATTGGGCATGGGCCGAAAAAGAATATAACAAAACAAGTATGCTACTATATAAAAATTTCCTCATTTTTGATGATTGTAATTGTTGAATAAAATAATTTCCCTGATAAAACTAATGCAAAACTATATCATAAAAACGCCATTGGCCCCATAAATGCTACGTTTTAGTTACTGCGAAGAAAATCAACACTACTTAAACACTACTGCAACAACATATAGCAGATAGATATAAAGCAAATTAAAGCCCATCTAAAAAAGCGGAAAGGTTGTCGTTGGCAGTAAGGCCCAGTTTTTTTCTTATCCTGAACCTTGTTGATTCAACACTTCTTACTTGCCTGAAAGTAATAGACGCTATTTCCTTTGTGTTCATCCCAAGGCGCAGATAAGCACATATCTTTAGCTCGTTCAGGCTTAGGTCGGGAGCCATTTTTTTCAGGTTTGAATAAAACGAAGGATGGACATCTTCAAAATATGAGCGGAATTCATCCCATTCCTTATCGGTATTATGAGGTTTAAGGTGCCTGATGATTGCTTCAAGTTTATTGCGTGTAGAAGGCTTTATGTTTTGTCTGTTGAGCACTTCCCTCAATTCCTGAAAAACAATATCCAATGATTCGCTTTGCTTTAAGGCCGATAAAGAGAATGATGTCAACTGCCGGTTTTTATAATCCAGTTCCTGCTTTAAGCTTTCGCGGCTCTTTGTTTGAATTATTTTATCTTGCAATCGGATTCTTTCGTTTTGCTCCTGCAGAAGTTTATTGGTTCTTAATTCATATTTTCGCTTTCGATATAAAACAAACAAAAACCACAGTATCACTATTAAAAAACTAAGCGATATGACGATGACAAATCTTTGGTTCCTGAGTTGAAACTGTTTTAAGGAAAGGCTTTTTTCGAGTATGTCGTTTTTTTGCCTCTGGAACTTAAGCTCGTTGACGGCTTCAATTTCCGAATATTTTATGTTTTCCCAGCTTTTGTTAATGGAATCGCGAACGCTGACCGATTCATTGTAAAACAGGTATGCCTTTTCAAAGTCCTTGAGTTGTTCGTAAAGCCTGGCCTTTTGTTCCAAGAACCTGATGTGCAGGTTTGGCAGCTTGATTTCATCATCGATATGCCCGGCAACATCCAGGGTTGAATCGCAAGCGGCAAGCTTGTTTTGATCACGAAATGCTTTTGCCAAAAACAATAAGGATTCCAGCCTGATTTCTTCATAACCGTTATCATCGGATATGCCAATGGCTTTTTTCAATGATTCGGTAGCCATATCGTTTTCTTTTTGATATAGATAAAGCTTGCCGAAACCAAGATAAGTATAAGCACTGTTATAGGGCGATTTTATATCTGATGCTACTTGCAGTGCTTTTTGCCCATAAACATTTGCCGAATCGAAGATCTTGAGCTGAGAATACATTTCGAGCATGTTCAAGGCAATATCAAAAAGCAAGGAATTGATGCTGTCGGCTTCGGCAATTTCCCACGACTGCCTTAGGGTTTTAATGGCCTGAGGTGTGTTTCCATGCAAATTATATAAAACCGCAATATTGTTCATGGCAGTGGAAACACCTTCTGTCCAATTGATAGAGTCGCTTACGGAAAGCGAGCTGTAATATTGCTCAAGGGCTTTGTCGTATTCGCCCAATTCTTTATAAAGCAATCCGCTGACATTCGCGACATAGGCTTTACGACGCCAATCGGATAAATTTTTATAACCCACCGAATCAGACATCTTGCTCATTTAGCCGAAAGTTTCCATGGCCCTGGCATAATGCCCTTGCTGTGCGTGAATAAACGCAAGGCTGCTCAAAGCCTCCATTATTTGATTGCTGTTCCCTGTTTCCCCGGCCTTTTCAAGTGCCTTATTCGCAAACAACTTTCTTTCGTCGAGACGGAATTGCTCATCCCTTGACAGGGAAATATATTTCCCGAAGATGATTTTGTCGTTCATCAACAAGCTGTCGCTGTTGTTACCGGAGGTTATAATACTAAAGGGAGCAACAAACAATAGAACAAGCATCAATATAAGCCTGACGGCCCAATTTGCTTCTTTTTTGATTAAACGATATAATTTACACATAACCAGGTACTTTGCATGCTGAATCCAGTAAAGAGACCAAACAAACGATTTAATCCGTTAAATTATTTATTTTTTCGATAGATAAAATAAAAATTGCATGCCGAACAGCAATATCGGAAACCGCATAGTTTTGAAGGAGAAAAATATAGCTCGAAAACAAAGCTGTGTTTTCCAAAAAAACATTACTTTTGCAGACCGTTTTTAAATGGTACCGTGGCCGAGTGGCTAGGCGGTGGTCTGCAAAACCATATACAGCGGTTCGAATCCGCTCGGTACCTCAAATTAACCCCTGTAAGCCAATGTTTACAGGGGTTTTGTTTTTGAATGCTAAAAACCGGGCTAAGAATGGTTTTAGCTTGAGGCTAAAACAGCACATTATAACCAAATCCCACTGCCCGTTTTCGCTTTTCTTAATTGAACCTGCGACCAATTTCCCCAAAGCCTGCTTAACCCTGCTTCTCCAAAATTTGTTTTACATTTGTCTGTGGTTGAAAGAGAGGATAATCTCTGACAGAACACAAAATACTAAAGTATGAAAATCCTGAAAAAATTGCTGAGAATTATAGGTGTTTTTATTGTTTCAGTTGTTCTTTTTATGCTCTTGTTGGTAGTTGTGGCTAAGATTTATGAAGATAAGCTGGCTTCTTTTACCATGGAAAAACTGGAGGACGAGATAAGCGCCCCTATGTCAATCGGTAATGTTTCCCTTATTCCTTTATTCTCTTTTCCGAGGCTAAGTGCCGAGATAAACGATTTTTGGATAGGGGACCCTGAGAGCCAGAACGCCGATACCCTGTTTTTTATCAAAAGCTTAAAGTTGAGCCTTGACTCCAGGGATCTGATAAATAGAATCTATACAATAAACAAATTGGAAATTTCAGGCCTGGATTTTGATTATATCACTGACAAGAACGGAAAACCGAATATCGACTTCCTTCTTAAAGCCTTTGCCGATACCATGCCTGAGACCACCAACGAAAAAGTTGTGTTTCCCCTTGATCTCAGCACCGAGAAGTTTAAGCTTAAGAACATTCATGTTAATTATTACGATAGCCTTAGCTTGATCGGGGGCCAGGTTTTTATCCCGGAAATTGGCATAAAAGCCAAAGTCAAAAACTCTGTTTATTCAGGAAAAGCCAAGGGCAGCTTTATATTAAGCCGCTGCTATTTCAAAGATATTAAGATTAATCAAATGGAGTCGTGTGCCGTAAATTTCGACATAAAATATGAAAACAACGAAACAAGGATAAAAAAACTGTCGATAATTAGCGAGGGGATTAATTTGGGGGTCAAAGGGGTTCTCGGCTTAGCCGACACGCTTTCAATTGACGCCAGTATCGAGGCAAAAGCATTGGATTTAGATATTTTAAAAAAGTATGCCCCAAAAAATTATCTCGAAGACTATGGAATAATAAATATCGGGGGAATGATGGACTTTTCTGCCGCAATAAAAGGTAAATATGCCGATTCAACCTTGCTGCCCCGGCTAAATGCCGACGTCGCTTTCAGAAACATCAGGCTTCAAACTGCCGCTTATCCCGCGATAGATACTTTGAACCTGAGACTTGAGGTTAGCAGTGGAGAAAAAGCGGACCTGAGCGAGGCTGCCGTCAAGATAATCAACCTTGATGTTGTTTCGCCTAAAAGCCGTGTCCATCTCGAAGGGAAAATCGATGATCTTCAAAAACCCGGCTATAATTTTAGTTCAAGGCTGGAAATAAACCTGAAGGAATTTGATGGCTTTATCCCTGACAGCCTGGCCCAAAACTTGGATGGCCATATTACTGCTTCCATAAAAACAAAAGGAATTCTTCCAAAAACAATTCCCGACGATTATGCGGATTATATTTTGGAAAACAGCACTATATTGTTTAATGTCAGGGAGGTGTCTGCAATCTTGAGCGATTCGCTGAAAATGGAGGGCTTTAATGCCGCAATCAGTCTTTCATCTGAAAAACCGGGGGATAAAAAAATCACAATCGATAAATTGAGCCTGAAGTCCCAATCGCTAAACCTTAATTTGCAAAACAGCTCGCTATCGCTTATTCTTTCCGGAAAACTTGCCGATCCCGGAAAAATGAGCGCCGACATACGATCATTAAAACTTCAAAGCGGAAAAAACCAATTTATTGGGTCAGGGGAAATAAAAAACATCGAAAACCCCGAGTTTGACATCAAATCAAAAATCATTATTAAACTAGATGATCTGAAGGCCTTTATGCCCGACACAGTTATAAAAAACATGGCTGGGCTTATTGAGCTCAACATTATATCCAAAGGAAAGATCCATCCCGATTCAATGGGCCTTCAATTATTTCCCCTGCTTTTCGAAAACAGCGACTTAGGTGTTGCGCTCAATGATGTTTCTCTTGCGTTTCCTGATTCCATAATGGATATCGATAGCGTTTCGGCGCTGATAGGCCTGAAAAACGACAAACTGACTATTGATGATCTTTCGGCAACTTACAACGGTTTGAAGCTTGAAATGGATTCCAGCCTTATACGGAATATTTATAAAACCCTTGTTTTAAATCAAAACGAGGAATTGAATATCAATGCCCATATAAAGCTTGGAGATATCCTGTTCGATGATTTTAAGCAACTGATGGCTATAGGGCCAACAACGACCGGAAAAGAAAATATTCCTTCAGAAGACACAAGCGCCCCTGGCGATGCACGAAACTGGACATTCCTGATTCATGGTTCCGCTTCAGTAAATAGTTTTGTCGTTGATTCATCAACTATTGAAGGCTTTCAGGTCAATCGTCTTCATATCAACGATATATCAACGCTTTTTAAGCTTACTGACAGCTCTTACGTTGTGGACAAATTTAAGCTAAAGGTATTTGAAGGTGAAATGAACAACTCTTTGAATTATAAAATAAGGGAAGACGGCACCCAATCGGTTTCCATGCACAGCAGAATTCAAAAAATGAATATCAGGACCCTGCTTAGCGATATGGATAATTTTGGAATGGACTCGCTTATTACTTTCGAAAATATCAGCGGTTTGTTGACGACGGACTTAAATACTTTTATCCCGATCGACGATTCAGCTTTGATTGACAAAATGATGGTTAGCGGCGACATAATGCTGGAAAAAGGTGGTGTCTATAATTATGCCCCGGCCCGGCAAATCTCAAAATTCACCAGCATAAAGGAACTCGACAATATACAGTTCAAGACCCTTAGGAGCAATATTTTCATGTTTAAGAACAGGCTTTACGTCCCCCGAACGGATATTGTAAGCAATGCCATTGATATAGCGGCATTCGGGATGCAAAGCTTGGGTGGCGACAGCGAGTACCACCTTGAGCTGCACTTGAGCAACATCCTTTTCGGGAAATCGAAAAAAAGAAACAGAAAGCAAAACAAGTCGGGTGAGGAAATAGACAAGGGGACATTAAAGAAAAACTCCCAAAAAATCAAATATGCCGTCAAAGGAGGTAAATCGAAGGTTGCGAGGGACAGCAGGGAGGAGCGTGATCAGATGATGAACAAGATCAGGGTGCAAAAAAAGATGCTGGATTTCATCTTCTTCCCCAAAAACATACACTATAACACTGATCCTGATTAATTTATAATTCTTCAGAGTACTCGTTTAAAAAAAGAACGCATAATTAAAAACTCGCCGCTACCGGCCACCAGAAAACTGCAATTAGCATGGCTGAAAGAAAAGGCCTGTTAAGGTTTGCCCATTTGTAGTTCTTGTCAACAATAATTGAGCGAGCATGATTTACAGCCGAAAAAACCATAAAAAACAAGAACGCAACAACAATCGTAAGTTCAGCATGTGTCCCCCAGTTTAAAAAAAACACCAACAATGCTGCTGTTGCATACGATAACAGGGCTATGGCAGATTGTATTTGGTAGTTGCCACCTTGTTCAAACCCTTTTTCTTTAGCTGTCAGCTTTCCAAAAAACAAACTCTCGATACCAGAGGTTCCTGCTATTGAAACTATTACCCAAACACTCATAATACTCAATACTTCCTGTGGCGTTTTACCAATATAGTATGCCAAAAACACCCCGGCAGCAGTTCCGGATATCCGCAAAATTTCTATTGTTTTTATAATCATCG
>JAJRQZ010000009.1 GCA_024279935.1 Bacteroidota bacterium | reverse complement strand
AGGTATTCTATACAATCTTCGTCAGTTTTGAAGCGTTCAGCAAACTCTATGAGGTTTCTTCCTTTAAATAAATCCATAAGACTACCATATTTATTGACCTCAAAGATAATAAAATATATGTATTTAACTACTGACCTCTATTGATAATTATTTCAATTATAAATAGTTTTCAAGTACAAATCATTTTCAAACAACTGAACATCAAGTATTTTCAGTTTGAGAGAGACATTAGTCCCAATATCTTGCGAATATGTTCTTAACTGATTGTTATATTCCTCCTCCATGCCCGAAACATTACCATTTTTTATATTGGTCTTATCAATAATCTCATTTACAAGATTATTTATCAATGCTGTCCATATTCCATTTTTTAAAGGATAAATAGAATAGGAACTGTCTGCATTAAAATGTTCAATACTATTTTGATAGACATAATACTTTGAGTCGTCAACAATGCTGTCGCTATCGCTTAAAGTATAGGAAAGTTTCAGTTTGCCAGAGGAATAGGAGTTGAATGACGAAACATCCTTGTTTATGCATCTTGGTTTTATTGAGATGCGCTTAATAGGTTCATACTTATTAAAACTTTGGTGTTCGGACAGCCAGATACTAAACAGAAAGTCTTTAGTACATTCACTACCAAGCATTTCCATTAAATCATATTTTTGTAAAAAGACAATTGTTTCTCCGGATGGTAAACGAAAATGAAAAGGTTTGTGAATTGAATCGGCCAACATATATCTTTTTTTACTTTTTATATCATAAAACTGTATAAATCTGGAATCCAGTTCAGTTTTACCTGATGATTTTTCGTTTACAAAATATTCATAGAAAATATCAATATCCATTCCCGTACTGATATTAGCCATAAAAATGGCCCGGCTAAGAGCCATTTTATAAGCTTGGCTAGTATCATCAACAGGATCGGAGACCCCAAATGCCACAAATAAACTATGAGTAAGCTTATTGTTGAAGAGTCCGTTGGGCAGCTCAACAAAAACCGTTTCGTATTTCACAGGCTTCTCAGTTTGCGATTGCAACAGTCTTATCCGGTATTCAAACTCTTTTTGAAACAAGATATAATTTTGACTGCTACTGTCTGAGAATTGTGTTTGCGCATGAGATGAATAAAGCAGCAATAATAAGAAGCCCGTTATGCAATATTTGCAAACATTAGGCATATTGACTGCTTATTGGTTTTTTTCTCTGTAATCCTGAAGTGCTTTCTCATAGGCTCCACGAAACTTTTCATAATCGTAGTCGATTTTTGTCTTGGCATCTTTTGACAAGCGTTGGTTCATTGCGTTAAATATTTCGTCGCCGGCAAGTTCAAGGGCAATATAAGTTTTGTATTTACCTTCGGATGTTTTTGTCCTTTCCTCGCAAATAGTCCTTGTCCCGGCAAGTTCCTGGTCGAGCATTTGGCGTGTAAAAGACTGGAATTTCTCTTCAATATTCTCAACGTTGTTAAGTTCCATCGAATTTTTGTAGTTGTCTTCCATGCCGGTGATAACAGCTTTTATTTGTGCTGCCATCTCTGCGCGTGCATTTATCAAGGCTTTTTTCTTGCTTGTAACAGCATCCAGGCTTTCACCTTCGCTATTTGAACGAAAATACTTGTCGTCGGATCTAAATTCCGGTCCTGAACAATAAACTTTTAAATGAGTTTCGCCAGAGGGATTCTCGGCTTTTGGAAGTTTTTTACTAGAGCCGCAGGAACTCATTATAATACCAATGACAATTACTAAGGTTGTCAATCTTGAAGAATGTAATTTTTTAAACATAATTTTAATTGTTGATTAATAATTTTATTGAATGTGTTTATGAGTAATAGATTTTATATGAAAAAAGTAAAATTAACAATATTTTATGAATTTAAAGTGAATAAGTTAAAAAGATTTCGAATTTTATCTAATTTATAAACAATTGGAATAGTCAACTGGTTACTACTCAGCAGTAGAGAAAAATATTAACTCATTGATTACCTATCCGTTTTGTCACAATTTTTGTTTGAAAAACACAAAATTCCCGCCAAAACTACTGAGATTTCAAATATATAACCCCACGCTGAAGCATGGGGCTATTGATAATCAACTTGATAAACCTGCTGAGTAGTAACGTCAACTGTGATCTTGCTTCTTTGTAATTGTTTTTGGCCGGGGGGCTTTTGGCATTTTTTTTCAACATCAACTGCCACAACATCGTATCAGCCACCTATTCCTCTTAATACTTGAATGTTATTACGGTTCCCGTTTTTCCCCTCTATAAAGTAATAGGTAAACTTGAGCCCGAGCAAGGGATCTTAGTCCTGAACTTGCTAAATTCCCCCCTTCATATTGTCGTTATTAAGAATGTGGTTTTTTTTTTACCTTTAAGCTTTATTTTCAAATAAGCGATAAATGAAAGTCAAGGTTTGCGTGATACAGGAAAGCCCGGTTTTTTTCGACAAGGGCAGGACAATTTCGAAGATCGAGGAATTATGTGAACAGTATGCTGCTAAAGGGTGCGAGCTTATTGTTTTCCCGGAATCCTTTATTCCCGGATACCCGCGCGGCTTTACGTTCGGGGCCAAAATCGGGAGCCGTACCGCCGAAGGCAGAAAACTCTATGCCAAGTATCGCGACAACAGCATCGACCTGGAAAGCGATGACTTGAAGCATCTGGAAAAAATCGCTGAATCACTTAACATATATTTGGTTGTTGGTGTTACGGAAAAACAAAAGCATAACGGAAGCCTTTATTGCTCAGTACTTTATATTTCCCCTAAGGAAGGTTTGCTGGGAGCGCACAGGAAGATAAAACCCACCGGGACCGAGAGGCTGGTCTGGGCTGACGCAGGAGGGGAATCCCTCGTTGGTTTCCAAACAAGGATCGGCAAGCTGGGCGGGCTGATTTGTTGGGAAAACTATATGCCACTGGCCAGAATGTCGATGTATAAAATGGGAGTGGAGATTTATATAGCCCCCACGGCTGATTCCCGCCCCGAATGGACATCAACGATGAAACATATTGCACTTGAGGGCAGATGTTTTGTGCTGGGATGCAATCAGTATTTCACAAAAGCGATGTACCCTGATAAGTATCAGCATCTTGTGGAGGATGAAGATGAGGATATCTGTCCTGGCGGAAGCGTGATCGTATCACCTTCCGGTAAAATAATTGCCGGCCCGCTTTTTGGTAAATCGGGCGTTTTGATTGCCGAGCTGGATCTAGACGAGATTTCGATGAGCAAGCTGGATTTTGATGTTGTCGGGCATTATTCGCGCAATGACATCTTCCAATTCAATGTGCTTGGGCAGCCTGAAATAATAACTGAGGGAACAAAGAGCGGGGAATCATAATTATCGGCCTCGTTTTGGCTCAGCGCAAAGTAGGTTGTGCGCCCTACTCCAAGTTATTGGTATAATTCACGATGATCTCATTTCGCAGATCAATGAACATCTCAGTAACATCCTTCATCAGTCCGTTGGAATAGCTTGTTAAAAATTCCTGTGCTGATGCCGGATTGTTCTTGTAGAGCTTCATGGCAGACTCTTCAATGGTTTTTTGATCGCTAAACAATTTATCCTCAAAGGGGGTTCTCACTTCTTGAACATCCCTGGAAATTTCCTGGAATCTCAGGTTTGCCAGGTTATCAACAAAATCTATCGCCCAGCGGGCAGATCCCTCGTCGTATTTATTAGGGTCATAAGTTTTGTAACAATCGGCAACAGAGAGGTTTCCAGCGTAAATGGGGACATAGGGGCTAAAGTAGGGATTGTCGAGGTAAACCCAATAAACCCCACCTATATCGTTTGGCAGCCAATCGCGCAATTGCAAAACCATTCCGTAATGCCCGCGGTGGCGTGCCACGGGCCGGCGATAGGTTATCTTTAAAAGCTTCCTTAGGTCGCTGCCGGGGAACGGTGTTGCCAAAGGACTTTTGACATAGCCGCCTTTTCCATCCGGGACCAACCATTCAGGGCCTCCTGTCATGTCGTAAATAGTGCCTTCGTAAGTAGAGCGCTGAAAAGCGATTACATCGCGAACAGAGATCTTTTTTTCGGGTGAAATACAAAATGGGTAAATCGACAAAGGCTCAACAACTTGAAAATAAGGGCTTATACCTTTATAATAATTGCTTTCGTCCATGAAACGGTCGGGCCATTGTTTTAAATTTGGCGCGAAGGTCTGATGGAAAAGCCAGAAGCGGCTTGTGGCATATTCCACGGGCAAGGGAGTATATGCGTTCTGCCAAATAAAGGGGTCGCCCGATTTCGGGTCGTAATATCCGCGGTCGATGGCTTCCTGTTTGTAGTTTTCGGAAAGGATGAAGTTTTCCTTGTCCTTTTCATTTATTTTCTTGATGATGCTCCAGTTTGGAACCATGGTTGCCTTGTCGGCCGGAAGTTTTTGTGCGGCCCATATTGCTCCGGGCTTGCCGCTATCGGCTTTCCATGCCGGCCCTACGCCGAATATCTCAAGCACCCAAATTTCTTCTGTATCAGCGATCACCAAGGTTTCTGAACCGTTTCCACTTGATGGCACGAAACCGTATTTCGTCATCAAGCCTCCAATAAACTTTACGGCATCGCGTGCTTTTTTGTATCTCTGCAAAGCGAAGATCTGCGCCTGCTCAATGGTCATTATCTGTTCGCCGTCTTCTTTGGTACAAACAAGTTCGTCTCGCTGGGCGGTGGTGCTTTCGGCTATGCCAAGCTGGAACTCGTTGATATGTGAATATGCCGATTGAATATATTTGTAGGTGTGGGCTGCCTGAGGGATATAGCCTAGAATCACTCCATCGTCGCGCAAATCCCTTTCGGCATCCTGAATTCCCCAATATACAGGAGCCATTTCGCCAGGTTTGAAATCCATTTCCGGAACTACGAACAGTCTTGAATCCGGTCCTGTATCGGTATGGGAAATTATATTCGACCCATCGGCCGATGCCTTTGTGCCAACGGCGATTATTGTGCATGCAATGCTTTGGGACACGAATAAAACACTGCTTAACAATAAAATTGAAATTATTGTCCTTCTCATCTTTTTATTGTTGATTTATATTGAATTTGTTTCACGGTAATGTTAAGAATAATTCTTCAAAACTAATTAAATTATCGGGTTTTAATAATAGGGGTTGCTTTATTCAGTTTGCGGCTGCAAATTAATATAAGGATTGCAAATCCGTTTCTTAACACATCCGGGTTGTGCAAGCCTGTTTGTTGCATTGAATCCGGATCAAGGGTTTGTTTATTATTGTTACTAGTCAGCAGTAGAGAAAAACATTAACTCATTGGTTACCTATCCGTTTTGTCACAATTTTTGTTTGAAAAACACAAAATTTCCGCTAAAACTACTGCGATTTCAAATATATAGCCCCACGCTGAAGCATGGGGCTATTGATAATCAACTTGATAAACCTGCTGAGTAGTAACTTATTATTTGATGCTGAATACGATGTTTGCTTTCGTGAAGATGGTTTCCCCGGAACTAATAACAATGCTTGATTTGATGCTTTCAGGGGTTTGGGTTTTGATGCTTACTTCGAGGTCTAGCAAGGTGTCTTCACCCGGCAATATCGGCCGAAGGTATTTCACTTGGACAATGCTGTCCATGAAAAGGCTCATTTGCTTCTGCCCTTCAAGCAGTTCCTTGATGATCTGAAGCTGTATAACACCCGGTACAACGGGTTGATCGGGGAAATGGCCTTTGTAAACTTCATGACCGGGGTTTAGCCTGATGTTGAAAACAAAGCCCCTTTCGGAACAGGATGAACCAAGTGTTTTATAAAAGTTTTCTATCAGCATATTTTTATTATCAAGTTATGCGGATTATAAATCCGCCGGTCCGGGAAACCGGGATTTCAAATCCCGGTCAGCACATCAGTGCCCGATAGCGCATCAGATCCTTTCCAACAATATCAAGCTATGGTTTATGCCTCTAAATTGATTGTAGATAAGCACATTGCTGACGGAATCCTTATTCGCTTTTTTTCGAATGATAGTTTCGGGGATTTTATTTTCCTTCAGTATCCCGGCAGCCATCCAGCTTGCAAAAGCTGCTGATGTATCGTATTCGCCACAGAGGTGTTTATAGTTTGCCCTTGAGGTTTCAGCAAATAAGTCCTCTTCGATATTTCTATAGATATCATCAAATTCCTGATCGCCGTTAAAGCCCAGGATCACCAGGTCGACATCTTTGGCTTGCATGGAATATTGATTTAGGAAGGCTGAAATCTCATGTTTTATTTCATTGTTGTTTTCGGGACGGAAGAACATGGAAACGCCTAAGACTTTTGCATAAGACTTATCGCTTTCCTCATTAGACAAAACGAAGAACGAGCTCCCCTCACCGGCCAATGCCCCTTTTTGCTCATCGTTATAAAGCCCTAAGCTATTGATTGGGTTAGTCTTAAAAAACTCAATTTTGGTTTTTATCAACCAGCTAACTTCTGTTATCTCGTCGAACCCGCCCAGGAGGATGTTCTTGGCCTTATTGTTATTTAGCATCATCATGCTGTTCAGCAAAGCCGATTCGAAACTAAAAGTACGATGTACAAAAGTGAGGTTGCATGAGTGGTTTTGTTGGGCAAGGGCTATTGCTCCGCTAACGGTATTATGCGTTGACCTGATAAATGATGTAGGGGCAAGCAAGCCCTCTTTGTCATCAATAATTGAGTTCAGGAAAATTTCGGTATCGTTTTGGCACCCCATTCCTGTTGCTGTCATTATTGCGTCAGGAATTACGATTCCTGCCTCTTGCAATGCGGTGGCAGAGGAAACCATCCCCATTCTTACAATCTTGCTCATTCGGCGCAGAGCTTTAATATCGATAAAATCTCGATAATTTGGTTTTACGATTTGGAGGAAATTTCTGTCATGCTCCAGGATGTTGTCGTGCAAGTAATTGTTGTTCAGGGTGTTTTGCGGGGAAACACAGCCGCTGCCATTTATAAAAACGGGATTCGCCAGTATCTTCGGCTTATTGGCCCCGCTAGTTTTTTTCTTTAGGGCAGAAAACACTATTGATGAGTCGTTGCCCCCGAAGCCAAAGGAATTAGTTAAAATATACCCTGCTTTTTTTAGTTTTTTTGTTTCCGTGACCGGGATTAACCCAGTTTCCTTTATCGGGCTTTTAAAATTAATGTTCGGAAAGGCAACGGATCTTTTAAGAGCAAGGATAGAGATTACCGATTCTATGACCCCGGCTGCGCCGAGAGTGTGTCCGGTATAGGCTTTAGTTGAGCTGAAATCAGGAATATTTTCGCCAAAAAGCCGTTTTAAGGCTATGCTTTCGGTCAGGTCGTTATTCTCGGTTCCGGTGCCGTGGACATTTATGTAATTTATGTCCCCAGGCATTATTTCTGCCATTTCAAGGGCATTTTTCATTGCCAGGAAAGGGCCTTCCCCATCGCCTGATGATGCAGTTTGGTGATGAGCATCGTTTGCGTTGGCATAACCGGCAACCTGGGCGTAGATTTTCCTTCCGGCAGCAATAGCGGCTGATTTCTCTTCTAGCACCAGATATGCAGCACCTTCGCCAAGGTTCAGCCCCCGGCGGCCTTCGTCGAAGGGACGGCATAATTCCCTGTCGAGTATCATTAATGTGTTGAAGCCGTTTAAGGTAAATTTAGATAAGGAATCGGTTCCGCCGGCAATAACGGTTTTTGCCTTGCCGGACTTTATTAGATCGCAGCCGAAAGTTATACTGTTCAACGAGGAGGAACATGCTGTGCTAATGGTTGTTATAAGTCCTTTGATGCCTATTTGCCCGGCAATCATCTCTGTGCTGTTTCCTGCGTGGTGGCTGTCGATATAGGCTTTATGCTTCGCTTCGGTAAGAAAATCCTTAAAGTAAAGCTCGCTCCTGTCCATTCCGCCAACTGTGCTCGCGGAGATTAACGAACAGTTTCTTGCCTCAATTCCTGAATCTTTTATAGCTTGTTTAGCGGCAACAATCCCCAATAATGCTGTTCTTGTCCAGGCTTTTGCCGGATCCACTTCTGCCAGGTCAATAAGCTGCTCATGACTTAACCTGATTTCTCCGAGCAGAAACTCATCCCTGCGCAGTGTTTCAAGGATTTCGATCTTGCCAATCCCCGAGCGTTTCTCAATAAGGGAGGCATAGGTTTCGTCAATATTGTTCCCGATGGAACTGATTATGCCTATGCCGCTTACAACAATTTCTTGCATTATTTTTGGTTCATCTGGATATATGAGGCCATGGTCTCTATGGAACGGAAAATCTTTTGCCCGTCTTTCGGGTTCTGGATTTTTATGCCGTATTCTTTCTCCATTAAAACTATAAGCTCAAGTGCGTCAATGGAATCCAAGCCTAATCCTTCGCCAAACAAGGGCTCTTTCGGATTAATGTCTTCGGGCTCCATATCTTCCAGGTTTAATTGTTCTATGATTTGTACCTTTAATTTTTGTATTAGATCATCCATTTAGTATCAGTTAAGTATTATATATTTTTTCAATTTCCAATGCATTATTCCCGGTTTGGCCGGAAGGGCTGAGCAAATATAAAAAGGCCTCATACGATTCCGGGCCCATATTTACCCAGCCGCCGATAAACACCTTGGCTTTACGGGTCAAATATAAGTTATTGATGTGATCAGTGAGCAGCCCGGCATCAAAATTTTCAACAATAAAAAATATGTTCTCACCATTTATCTTATGCCTGATGGCTATTTCACCAATCATTATGTTTGGAAGCGTATAAACGAATATGGAAGGACTCGGAAAGAAATTGTCCGCTACCTCAATAGTATTTTGATGATTTTGATCGGTAATCAATGTGGAATAGGAATTCGATAAGACAATGGCAATTTCATCTTTGTTAAATGCCGATAAATCAAAATCTTGCAAAAGATATTCAGAACATAAATAAGCAAGCTTGCTTATCTCGTCCATCTTAAAAAACTTATTGTAGGATGGTTTTAAAAAACGGTAAACCGATTTTAGGAATGGTTTCATATCGTGGTCTTCATCGTCTGAAAAAACTAATTTACCGTCGAGGAAAACCTTGTTGTTTTTTATGTGGCAATATTTATTGATAAATAATTTCCCCATCTTAAATTTTTTGGATGATCAAGGCTGCGTTGCTGCCCCCGAAGCCGGAAGCCATTTTCAAGCACGTATTTAACTCAAGCACTGAATTTTCCGTGCTTATATTTATTTGTTCGCTAAGGCCGTGGTTTTTATATCCGGAAGTTTTCAGCAGGGTGTTGTTGCGCATTTCCTCCAATAGGATAGCAGTCTCGATAATTCCGGCGGCACCCAGTGTATGGCCCACGCTTCCTTTTATTCCGTTGGTTGCCGCGTCCTGCAAATTATGCCTTGAAATGGCGATGCTTTCCATTTCGTCGTTATATGGAGTGGCCGTGCCATGGGCAGAGATATGGTCTATTTGGCCGGGGCTTATGCCCGCCTCCGACATGGCCTTTTTTATCGCGATATATGAACCTTCGGCGGTTCGCGACGGCCCAGAGATATGGTTGGCATCGTTCGCCGTTGCGCCACCAATAAATTTAATGCCCTGCTTTGAGGCCGATGGGTTTTTGCTCAAGATTATTGTTCCCGCGGCCTCTCCCAGACTCAAGCCGTTGCGATCCCTGTCGAAAGGTTTGCACGGCTCGTCGCTAAGCGATAAAAACGACATGAAACCGCTCACGACAAAGCGGCTAATTATATCGCCCCCACAGACAATTATATTTTCGTATTGATCGGCATTGATATACATGGCCGCCGTATTTAAGGCTAAAACACCCGATATACAAGCATTTGAAATGCAGATGGCCTTGTTCGGATTGCCAAAGAAACTGCTGATTACCTCAGCCATTCGCCACAATGCAACCCTCTCCGGGTCAACATCATGTCGTTTACTTTTTTCAAGTAAATCAACATTGCCCTTGGTAGTGGAAATGATAAATAGAGTGGATTTTGATTTAGGGTCAACGTTGGTGTTTTCAAGACTTTGTTTGATGGAATAAATCATTGTCCGCTCCAAAAACGTAAAATCAATTTCTGCTGCCTGTATGCTAATAAGTTTCTGTTTAAGCGCAGCACGGTTTATAGTGGCAGCCATAAAATCCTCCGGGTATAAACTGGGTTCAGAAACGGGTTTTATTCCAATAACGCCATTTTTTAATGCTGAAAAATTTTCCTCGCTAGTAAAACCAATCGAACTTATTATGTTGGTGGATAAAAAATATGCCATATTATTTTATTTCGTTCCCATATTTCAGGGTTGTGAAATGTATTATACAGATTATAAATAGTTTATAAATTAATTCTTTGATATTTATTAATGTTCTGCAAAAGTGGCAGCGACGGCAAATGTAAGAAAATTGCTATAAATTTATGACCATTAGTTGGTAAGTAGATTCGTTAAGGCCTTTCAGGTTCTAGAATACTTAGATTTATTTAGACCTTCCAGGTTTTCAAAACCTGGAAGGTCTAAATAAAAAAGCACTAAAGGCTTTCTGAAACCTGAAAGGTCGAGATACAATTATTCAATCGGCTATATCAGTTATTTTTACTGGTTTGTCAATTAAATAATCTGCAATTATCTTAAGGTCAATTGTTTTGTCATGAAATGAAATGAAACCTTCGGTATTATTATACCATTTTAATACTTCTTTTCGACTCAGATGAGTTTTTTTAGGTGATAAAATTGTCAGGTAAGAACTCCAGGGATAATCCAAATAATAATCGCAAAAGTTGTGATGAATTGGGTTATGATGAATATAATATACAAGATACTGTAAATAAGATAGATTGTCAACTTTTTTTCTTTTGAAATTTTTTTCGAACAAACTACCCGTCCTAAAATACATTTTATTGTATGCCTTTGTGTAGGCATTAAAAAGATTTGAAAATTGTTGAGTGGGGCGGTTTTTATGGGAGCCGTCCAGGTTCTTGTAGTCTTTAAGTTTTGAGAAATGAGTATTAATCTCAATTTGTGATTTAATTCGGACTAAAAAATGAAAATGATTTCCCATTAATACCCAGGCATAAGTATCGGCAACCGGCGATACATACTTATGGTATAACCCCAAAAAGTAATCATGGTTTTTGTTTTCACGGAAGATAGGGCATCCATTAATTCCTTGATTATATATATGATAAAATGTTTCGTATTGTAATAGTTCAGTTTGCATTTAGACAAATATTATGAGGTCATAATTAATAGCTTTTTGTATTTTTTATGGATTTTCCTGGTTTCAAACCTAGTTTTCAAAGATATTATAATTTGCCCATACTTTCTAGTTCTCAAAGACTTATTTTCAAAATATTTAGATTCGTTAACCCAACTTGTAAATTTGGCACTAAAAAACAGAGAATCAAAAAAAAGCGGGATTGTTGTTTATGATTTGGCCAATATGTACTTTGAAGGACAGATGTTGGGAAGCAAAAAAGCTGATTTTAGGCACTCAAAACAAAAGCCGTTCCCCAATTGTAAAAAAATGAAAATCTATCATGCTGTATATTAACAATGCATGAATGTTGATTTACAAGTTGGTTTAAGACCTTCCAGGTTTTCAAAACCTGGAAGGTCTAAATAAAAAAGTATTAAAAGGTTTTCAAAACCTGGAAGGTTTAAAAAAGAAGTTTTTACGCTTTCAAAAGCCCATAATGTCTATAATCCGTTTTTCTTCTTCCACTCCAATACAAAATCGGGTGGGTATAGAATCATTTCCTTGTTCATGTCGATAAAAACCTGGGTGCTTCGGGCCGTCGCCACCAATTGATTATCGCTTTTGCGGTAAATATTAAAATCGAAGATCACCTTTGCGGCTGGAGTGTCGATATATTCGGTTTCCACAATTAGGACTTCGCCGTATTTAACCTGTTTCTTAAAGTCGATGTTCATGTTGACTACCGGAGCCATAATGTTATGCGAGTAGATATCGAGATATGAAATGCCGTATTTTTTCCCAAAGGATTCCCGTCCTTCCTCAATATATTTAACGTAATTGCCATGCCAGACTATTCCCATGGAATCCACTTCGCCGAAGCGGACCTTTACTTCTGTAGTGTCCTTTAGAACTTTTCTCATGTATTTTTAAGATAGCCTGCAAAAGTAAAAAAATTGACTTTCAAATTGAAATCAATTATCTTTGGAGGTAGATTCAACTAGCAAACGCAACTTTATGATTTATAAAATTATAAAATAATTCGAAAGGTTTCTCAAACCCTAGGTTTTTTCTTGGTCTTCTATTTATTTTCATTTGTATTTCTTTTAGGTTTAGCGTGTTATCTTT
>JAJRQZ010000074.1 GCA_024279935.1 Bacteroidota bacterium | reverse complement strand
TCGAAGTGGGGAATATGGAAATAGGGGTATTGAGGCTGAATTGCCGATACCTAGGCATTTAGAAGTTTAAAGGCTCAAAGGGGTAGGTGATAATCCCCACGTCATTTCGACTAAGCAAGCGTAGCAGAGCGAAGCTTGCGCAAGGAGAAATCCCCTAAGAACAAGGTTTCGGTAAAGTTCTTTGAAGAACTTCATAGAATAAGACCGTTGCAAAAGACAATATTTTGTTCAAATTCGAGCATGCCTCTCGTCTTTTGCCTGAGAGGGCGGCAGTATTTTTAAACCCGCAGCAGACTATTGTCTGTGAGGACTTTAAAAATACGACAACGAAGAAGGTGAATAAAAGATTGTCTTAATTCATTAAAAAAACTTGGCATTGCAACGGTCTTAGAATCATGTTTGCGAATAATAAACATTGCCCGGAACAAGTCTAAACAGTTTATAAACGCTCTAAGCAATATCATAACAGCCCGACACTCAGCCCCCCCCTATGATGAAAAACACAAATCGAACTTGCCGAAGAAAATTAATTATCAAAAACATTTGTTTTAATCGAAATAAATGATTTACATTTGCTGTAACAATAACCAACAATACTAAGCCTCCGATGAAGAGAAGTTTACAAAATACAAGGCATTGGAAAAAGAGGCAGGCCGACAAAATATACGTTGACTAAAAAAGAGAGAATAAAAGGTTATTTTTTATTAATACGGGGAAGCCAGCCATAATTGGGCTTGGTTTTAACTCCCGACAAATTTTAGGTTTTCCGGGGGCATAAAAAAACCCCTTTAAAAATTAATACATGAAAATGTTAGACGACATTTATATAAAAACCGAAAAGGGGATGCGGCAAAGATAAGCAAAAAGTATTATTTGTCAAGCACTCATTTTTGGTGGATTGTTAACTAAATTATTCATTAAAAATCATTAAAATGAAGAGAGTTTTATTTCTTTTAGTCTTGATGGGGCTTGCAGTAGCAGTATTATACTCCTGCAAGAAAGACGGGCTTAGCGGCCAAACACCCACGGTAAGCGGTAAGTCATATACAGCCCAGGAGATGCAGATATGGCGAAACCTTACAAACTTTAATCGAAAGATAAAATCGGGAGTTAGAGATGATGGGTCTATGACGTTAGATAGTGCAATTTGGTATTTGGAAGCATTGTATAATATACAGGAAGCATCAAGTGTTACATATAATGATTTAGTAATTGATACTACCTACTATACCCTTCAACTGAATGAAAATGGAGAAGTAAGTATGAGTGATATCACTACAGTTTACAATCAAATGGTAACTGATATGCAATCCAAACTAGATGGGTTTCAAACAGATTATAAGTATTTAATTCTTGGAGATTTGTATAATAGTACAACCGAAAGGGATGGTACTATTAGTTTAGGATTAACAAGAGGTTTTGGTATTAATGTTTTAAATTTATATAACGAATTTACTTCACAGGATAATTGGTATTATGGTAATGTGTTAGGTATGTGCAATGGCGATAGTCTTTGGGATTCCGATGCCGGCTACGAATTGGAGAGACGATTTAATAATATTTATGTAAATTATTCTGCACCTCATGATACTGTACATGCTATAAATATAGTCCCAAGAGTTGCATTTGCCTCAGAATATCCAGATTAT
The DNA here is from genome assembly GCA_024279935.1 of Bacteroidota bacterium. GTDB lineage: Bacteria > Bacteroidota > Bacteroidia > Bacteroidales > F082 > BM524. The sequence goes on along the minus strand of JAJRQZ010000074.1, from coordinate 2,052 downwards.
ATGTATAATATTGTATGGCCTAATGGTGATACATGTATTGATTACTTAGATTTAAGGTCATTTCTTGTTGATGGACACAATGAAATACTTTATAAATATGAAAATCCTGATGGTACTGGAGGTAGAAGACCCCTTGGCAAAGATTTCTTTGTATGTGATGTTACAACGAATGATAAAGGTGCATATTTAGATGATGGTTTATATTATCATACTTATTCAATTTGGTATGCAAACTTTGTTTCACTTCCTCCAATCGAATATTAACCAAAATACATTTAAAGGTCTGAATATTATTATTCAGACCTGTTTTAAAATAGCAATTATGAAACTACGGATATCAATTATTTTTGTACTATTATCAACTTTAACAACAATTGGTCAAAACACAATAGTTTGGACCTCCGATACAGTAAAAATATATGAAGATTTCAATGTTCCTGAAGAAACAACATTGATTATTAATCCGGGAGTTGTAGTAGAATTTCAGGGGCACTATTCCTTAAATGTTATGGGCAAAGTTGAAGCCATAGGAACACGACAGGACAGCATACTTTTTACAATGTCAGACACCACTGGCTTTATGAATGAATGGATAATTGATGGTGGATGGCATGGAATAAGCTTTGGATCCAGAAGTGCCAACGATACCTCATTTTTTAAGTATTGTAAATTTGAATATGGTAAATCATGGACTTTTAAATACGATACGAGTTCGAGCAATAGTGGAGGAGCAATTTATGCTAAAAAATATAGTAATATAAAAATTACAAATTCATTGTTCCATTATAATTTTGCAGGAAATAAAGGTGCAGGTATTTATGTAAATGAATTAAAATCTTTACTACTTCGTAATAATGATTTTATAAATAACAATAGTAAAGATTGGGGTGGCGGGGTTTTTTTAAAATCTACAAAGTCAATTATTAAAAACAATTTGTTTTATAAAAACATTGCTTTTAGAATAGATACCATTTGGATTCATGACACAATAATATATGCAATAGGTTTATCTGGAGCAGGCTCTGCTGTATCGTCTGAAGGTTGTCCTGAAGGGTATCCCAACATTGTTGATAATAAGATGTTCAATAATAAATCTATTGGAGGAACCATATGGGAAAGTAGTAAGTACTCAAAAATAATTAATAATACAATTTGCAACAACGAGGACTATGGTTTTTTTGATGCTTATGGATATTATAGTCATAAAGTAATTATTAATAATATTATTGTAAATAATTTTCGCAAATGGGGAGGTGATTATGGAGGTATTTGGTCAATATCGCAGCATCATAAATTTGTAAATAATATTGTTTATGGAAATAGAAGTCCTTTTGGTTATGTTCAATTTAGTAGCCCTGATTTGCCTATAGATTATTGTTGTATACAAGATGGTTATAATGGGACAGGAAATATTTCCACCAACCCCCAATTCACAAACCCCACACCCGGAGCAGGAATAGATTACGACGGACTTTCAGCCGACTGGACTTTGCTTGAAACTTCGCCATGCATAAACACCGGAACACCCGATACAACTGGTTTAAATTTACCTGAATTTGATTTAGCAGGAAACCCAAGAATTTTTGGTGGAAGAATAGACATTGGAGCATACGAAAACCAAAGTGTTTACGTAAAGATCAACGAATCGCCGGTTTACAGCAAGATAAAACTATATCCCAATCCCGGGAGCGACAAGATTTATATCGACATACCTCCCGAAATGGAAGGCGCCTGGATCGATATCGTTGATGGCCAAGGCAAAGTACTGATGCATAAACAGATACAAATGAGCCCTGCCGTGCTTTCGCCATATAAATTACAATCGGGTATTTATTTCTATCGTATTTACAGCGAGAATAAAGTTGTTAAGAGCGGGAAATGGGTGAAAAGGTGAAGGCTGTAAGTGCCGATACCTCGGTGTTTTGAGGTTTAGAGGTTTAGAGGTTTAAAGGTTTAAAGGTTTAGAGGTTTAGAGGTTTAGAGGTTTAAAGGTTTAGAGGTTTAGAGGTTTAAAGGTTTAAAGGTTTAGAGGTTTAGAGGTTTAGAGGTTTA
>JAJRQZ010000073.1 GCA_024279935.1 Bacteroidota bacterium | reverse complement strand
GAATATCTATCGAATTATTTAGATGAATACACTTTTAGGTACAATAGACGAAAATCAAATAGCAGGGGACTACTTTTTCAAAGAATAATTGAACAAGGGGTCTTACATGAACCTGTTGAATATAAATCTATTAAGCGTATGCGACATGTGCATACCCCAGATAAAAGATAATTAGTGGCTTTTTCATTTTCGTAATCACGATGAATAATTGCATTAGAAATCGCTTCACGTAGTACTTCTATAGGAAAATCAATTTTTTCTTCTCGCTTGCCTTTTCTTCTGTCAATAGTTAACTTTAAAGCTTTTTCCTTTATGTAGTTAAGAATTGGGGATAATTGACTTACAATTGGACCTCCAAAATCTTTTATCTCAGAGTCATCTTTATTATAACAGACTTCAACTTTAAACAATGTATGCGGGAAAATTTCCTCTACGTTTTCACCAAAAAGAACAAGTCCCAGACGGGTTGGATATAAAACACCTTTAGTGTTTTTATCAGCAATTTCAAAACCTAAAGCCCATTGGTTAAACTTTTCTGAAGGATATGAGAATGAGGCTCTTGAAAACTTCAGGAACTGTCTTGCCGCTTTGCCATCAAACTGGTTTATAGTTGAATGGAGTACAGATTCTTGTAAATATAATTTTGGCGTTTCCTTTTCCCCCAATTTTAGCTGCATCTGCCCCAATTCTTCTTCCTTGATAAATTGCTTGATAAATTGAGCATTGCTTTTTCGTATTCCTACTTCAAGATGTGCGGGGAAATCTATTACCTTAATTCCTTTTCCTGTCGGTTCTACTGCGAATTTAAGTTTTATTTATATCATTAAAATTAATCATTAGATATCCTGCCGCTTTTTTTTGCTAATATCACTTATCAAAAAAAATAAAATCAATGAGTTGAACAAGATATTGACGCCAAGTTTTCTGGCGAGTCGATAGCTCTTTGTCAAGAATTTATCTTCGCTGAAATGATTCAGGTATTCACTTTTGAGCTCAATGGGATACATATCGTAACAGATATATAATTAGACGTATATATTTGGTTTTATGTATTTTTTACTTGCTTGTTTTGCCGGTTTTAGTATTTCCTCTATCTCGTGGAGCTCTATATTCTCGATGAATAAATCCGCATCTTTTATGCTATTTAGGTCCAAATTAAAGACAGCCATAACATTATTGATCTTCCTGATGTTTTGTATTGATGATGTTGCAAGATCAACATTGGAGAAGTCCTTGAAAAGTATAAAATAATCAATTTGCTTCTTGGAAGGGATTAGTCTTGCGAAATCCGATTTGTTAGATATCAGATATGTTTTAGCCGATAAATGATTATTGAAGAAATAGTACCAGGAAAAGCCATAAACATTATCGGATTTATCGCTAAACCTAATATCGTTATATTTTTTAAGTTCAATATCAAGCTTGGTATTAATATGAAATGCCAGGGTATAGTCTTTTAACGAGCTAACTATGCCAAGCATTTGGTAGCCCTCGAAGTAGTCGATGTCAATACTCAGTTTTTTGGCCATTTGTTGAGCGTTTTCTCTATTTCAACCTTAAATCAGGATGTTATATTATTTCTTTTTAAAAATCGTCAATATTTTACCGAAGCGGGCGAAGAACCTCCCCCAGCTTTCGGAATCGAGCAAAGGTGCGTCGGTGGTTGCTTGCCAGGTGAGGAACAATCCCATAGGCAATATTACCAGGGTTGACAGCCAAACACCGAAAACAACATTCCATTCGCCTGTTAGGGCTGCCTTTTCGCCCGTTATTGAAGTAACATGGTAAACCACAAAAAACAGTACTGAAACCACAACCGGGAATCCCAGGCCGCCTTTTCTTATTATTGCCCCCAAAGGCGCCCCGATAAAAAAGAATATTAGGCAAGCCAGCGATAATTTAAACTTTTGATGCCAGACAACTTCATGCTTTTTCAGTATTAGTTCCCTGTTGTCCACCTCTTTTTTGTAGTAAATCACATTCTCCTTTAGCGTACGTACGGTTTTGAGTGTAGCTGCCAGTATCTCTGTTGCTTTTGAATGGTCGAAATTGTTGATGAGCGGGTATTTTAAGCCGGCTTGCAAAACGCTGTCCTTAACCACAACAGTGTCCATGAGCGTGCTGTCAAGCTTGTCGATATAAGAATATCGCTTAAGGTATTTCTTTTTGTAAAATTCAACCCTTTCGACTTTGTTCTCGCTTAGGCTGTCGATGGAGTGGCTAAGCTGCTGGATGTTCAACATGGAATAATGCGAGCGGAACAAATCTTCGTTTGTCCTGTTCAGCTGAAAGTCGCCAAGGTCGAAAACCAGTATTTGTTTCTCGAATCTCGTACTTTGAAACGGCCTGTTCTTCCTATAAGCCCGCTCATTTATTTCTGAATATGAATTACCGTCGTAAAGCGTGAAAACCAAGCGTTGCTTGTCGGGCGAGAGTTCCATAACCCCTTTTTTAGCCAGTGTGATTTGTGTGTTCCCCATCCTCTGGGTATGATCGTAGATCTTCACGTCATAAATGGTTTTGTTGTCTTTGTCTTTACGGCCCACCTGAATTACGACATTATCAAGGCCGTTATAAAAAATGCCTTCGTTGATATTAAAAGCCAGTTTCTGTTGGCGGACATCGTAAAGCAAAGAGCCGAATTTTAAATTGGCAACGGGAAGCACGTAATTCGAGAACAAAAAAGCGGCTATGCTAATGAAGACAGCCACAATGGCAAGTGGTTTCATGGCTTTGCGCAACGAGATGCCGGCAGCCTTTATGGAAACAAGCTCATAGTTTTCGCCAAGGTTGCCAAATGTCATCAACGATGACAACAATATTGCCAAGGGCAGGGCAAGAGGCACGAATGTTGACGACGCATAGAACAACAAGCGGGCGATAATATGCCATTCCAGGCCTTTCCCAACCAGGTCGTCGATGTATTTCCACAAAAACTGCAAAAGCAGAATAAACAAAGCAATGAAAAAGGTAAACACAAACGGCCCCAAGAACGACTTTAACATATATGTTTGTAACTTCTTCATTTAAAAACTGTTGCCGTTAAATTATTTTGAAATGCCCGATTTGCGGAACCCTAAATCCCACTGCCTAACATAACTTTAACGACTTTCTATTCGTATCATTCATTTAAAACAAGCATTTGCAAAATTAAGAATTAATGCCATTGGGAGTAATTTTATAAATTTGCATAAAAATAATTACGTTTTTTGAAACTTATCTTATCTGCAATGTTTGTTTTTATCGGCCTTTTGGCTTTTAGCCAGAAAACCGACACCATAATACACATAAACGGCAATGTGCTTACGGGGGAGATCAAGCGCCTCGACTATGGCATAGTTACTTATAAGATTGACGGTATTGGGACCGTTAACTTCGAAACGGACAAAATAAAGACTATTCGTTCGAACAAACATTACGAGATCAAGCTGGCAAACGGAATTAATTATTTCGGCAGCCTGGACACCATTGGCTACGGAAGAAAGGTAAAAATAATACTCATGGACAATTATGATGTCGTGAGCATCGATAGCATTGCGGAGCTATATCCCATAAAGCAGAATTTCTGGCTCCGGCTGAGCGGTAAGTTTTCGCTCGGGTTAAATTATACCAAGGCCAACAAAACAGGTAATTTTGATTTTAACGGTCAGATAAACTATCGCAAACGAAAGTCGGAATTCAGTTTTAACTGGAATAACACCATTAATACGCAGAGAGACACGATTTCTTCGTCGAAAGAAGATGTGATGATAGGTTTCAAGAGGGAAATTCGTAATAAATGGGCCATGAACTTTTTCACGGGGGTCAACAAAAACACGGAGATGAAGTTAGATTTGCGATTGTATTTAACGGCATCGGCCAATTACGATTTAATCATGAATCACCGCAACAGGTTGTATTCCGGCATAGGTTTAAGCACCAACCACGAGTGGTCCAACGGCGACTCCCTTTCCGTGAACAACCAGGAGCTGTTCTTGACTGTCAACTACCGGCTTTTTAAATATGTAAGCCCTAAGGTCGATGTGGCTACCGACTTGACCTTTTTCCCCAGCCTTTCAACAAAAGCAAGGTTGAGGATCGAGTACAACCTGAGTACCAGGCTTGAGCTGTTCAAGGATTTTTTTCTTGGGATTAATTATTACTATAGTTTTGATAACAAGCCTATTAATTCGGATGCCGCACATCAGGACTGGGGGGTCTCGACAACCATAAGCTATTCGTTCCACTAAATGTCTTATATGGATTATTCGCTAGGGAAAAAAGAAAGGTTGAGTTCCAAAATAATGATTGGCCGCTTGTTTAAAGCGGGGAGCGCATTTTATAAGTATCCTTTTAAAGTAATGTTTTTATGCGTTGGTGATGATAAGATCCACAATAACGCGATATTGGTTTCGGTTTCTAAACGAAATTTCAGGAAAGCTGTTGACAGGAACAGGATAAAGAGGTTGACACGTGAGGCATATAGGTTGAACAAGCATATTTTAGGTGTTGGGGAAGCAGAAGCGCAAAGATATTTTTTAGTCGCGTTTATTTATACCGGGCGATCAATACTTTCTTTTAAGGAGATAGAACGGAAAATAATCTTAATTTTGCAATCCATAAAAAAACAGGATGAAGTTTCTGCTGTCTAAATTGTTTATTTTGCTAATCAGGGTATATCAATATACCCTTTCGCCTTTTATAGGCCGTTCGTGCAGATATACTCCAACTTGCTCGCATTATAGCGTGGAAGCAATTCAAAAACACGGCCCGTTCAAAGGCGGTTGGATGGCATTAAAGCGTATCGGGTCGTGCAATCCCTGGGGTGGCAGCGGCTACGATCCGGTTCCTTGATCTTAATTTGAAATAAAAAAATATGAAGATAAAACTCTTGTTGGTCGCACTGTTGTTAAGCAGTATAATAATAGCACAAAACAATAATAATTTCGAGCTTTCCAAAAACCTGGAGATCTATGGCGATATAATGCGCAAGCTGAACCTGCAATATGCCGATGATATAAAGCCCGGCGATTTGACCAAAACAGCCATCGATGCGATGCTCCAGCAACTTGACCCTTATACTGTTTATGTTCCCGAGTCGAAACTGGAGGACTTTGAGCTGATGACAAAGGGCGAATATGGCGGAATAGGGGCCTTGATACAAAAGCAGGGGGATTATGTCGTTATCACCGAGCCCTACGAAGGTTTTCCGGCACAGGAGTCAGGCTTGAAATCCGGCGACAGGATAGTTGAGATTGGTGGCGAATCGGCTATTGGCAAAACATCTTCGCAGATCAGTGAAAAACTCAAAGGTGTCCCGGGTTCCGTGTTGAAGATAAAAACAATTCCTTTTAACGATACTGTTGTTACCGAGCATGAGCTGGTTCGCGAAAAGATAAAGTTCCCCAATATTCCTTATTCGGGAATGCTTGATAAGCAGATTGGGTATATCAGTTTATCGCAGTTCAACCCTAATTCTGCCGCCGATGTAAAAAACGCCTTTCTTGAGCTTAAGAAAAGCGGGGGCTTGAAAGGGCTAATCCTGGACCTGCGAAACAACGGGGGCGGACTGCTCAACGAGGCCGTCGATATCGTAAACACCTTTGTGCCAAAGGGCGAGACTATTGTCATCACTAAAGGAAAGCTCAAGGAGAGCACAATGGTGCACAAGACAAAATCGGGCGCGCTTGACAAAAAAATCCCGGTTGTCGTTCTCGTGAACAAGAATACCGCCTCGGCATCAGAAATTGTTTCCGGATCGCTGCAAGATCTTGACAGGGCAGTTATAATTGGCCAGAAAACCTTCGGCAAAGGCTTGGTCCAGAACATATTAATGCTTCCTTACAATTCCAAGCTCAAAATCACGGTTGCCAAATACTATATTCCCAGCGGGAGATGCATACAGGCGATCGACTATTTTGAGCCCGGGAACAATGGCGATGACGGCAAGATCCCGGATTCCTTGCTGAGTGTTTTTAAAACAAGGGGCGGCAGGGAAGTTTTTGACGGGGCGGGCATTTTCCCCGATATAAGCATACAGCCTGAACTCTTCTCGCAGATAAGCGCTGACCTATATGCAGGTAATTATATCTTCAACTTTGCTAATGCCTTTGTTGCCAAGCATGATAGCATCAGCAAGGCCAAAGACTTTTCAATCGATGACGAAACATACAATAACTTTAAGGAAAGTGTTGAAGAACAAGGGTTTGATTATCTGACCGAAACGGAAACCATACTTGACAGAATGCAGAAAAGCGCAGAAAGAGAGCATTACCTCGATGCGATTAGTGCCGAGATCGACCAACTAAAGGGATCGATCAAAATGGAGAAGAAAAAAGATATTGATAAGTTCAGGACAGAGATCGAGGAAATGCTCAGAATCGAGATTATATCGAGATACTACTATCAAAAAGGAAAAATCATTGCCTCTTTGCAAAATGATAAAGAAGTTAAAAAAGCCATAGATGTGCTTAACGATACCGAACTATACGATTCTATCCTCAAAGGCACTTATAAAGAAACCGAAACTAAAGAATAGATACGTTTGTTAAAGTCAAATTCAAATATACATTCAGCAGCTTATTTTTTCGCTCTGATATTGCTTGTGATAAGTATCCCATTATCGAAGTTCATGATGAGCGTCAGCGAGTTCATGATACTTTTCCTGTGGGTTTGGTCGGGGTTTTCGTTCAGCTTGGCGAAGAGGTTCTTTAAGCTTGGCGGATTTATAAAAGGCTCTGTGCACTTTGTCAAATACTTTCTCAACCTGGCCTATACCAACCTCATTGATAAGTTCAAGTTGTTTTTCCAGAATAAGGCAGCAGTTGTTTTTGCCTTGATTTATTTAATGCACGTTCTCGGGTCGGCAATGTCGAGCGATATGGATTATACCCTAAAAGAGTTGCGGGTCAAGCTTCCGCTATTGCTTTTTCCGGTAGTTTTTTCCACAACGCAAAGAATGAAGTACAGGCAGTTCAGGATTTTGATGTCGTTTTATGTCATGGCGGTATTTGCCGGTACATTGGTAAGCTTATACCTGCTTATAAGCAAGGACTTCATGGATATCAGGGAAATTTCCCCATTCATTTCTTCCATTAGATTTGGGTTGAACATTAGTTTTGCCTTCTTTATTTTGCTGTATTTTATTCTGGCCGACCATAAATTCAACATCTGGATAAAAGTATTTTTTGTTGCCCTGAGCCTATGGCTTTTGGTGTTTATCGTATTAATTGAATCGGTAACCAGCTTTACCATCATACTCTTCATGAGCTTAGGCTTGCTGATCTGGAATATGATCCGGTCGCGGAGATTGATGTATAAAATATTGATACTGTTATTAATAGCCCTTATTCCCGCAACATTGGTTTATAAAATCAGCGATACCGTGAAAAAGGCCACCACTGCCCCGTCGATCATCGTCTCTCAATTGGATAAAGCTACGGCAAGCGGAAATAAATATACGCACGATACTATCTCGCGAAAAATCGAGGATGGGCGTTATGTTGGTATTTACATTTGTGAACCGGAACTCAAGAAGGCATGGAACGAGAGAAGCAAGAAGAAATTTAATGAGCTGGACCAGGATGGGAACAGCATAAAGGAAGGACTGATAAGATATATGACGTCCAGGGATCTGAGAAAGGATTATGAGGGTGTTTACAAATTAAGCGATTGGGACATCAAAATGATTGAAAACGGCTGTGCCAACGTCAATTATATCAAAAAACCCGGTTTTAAGACAAGGATCCTGAAAATCATTAAAGGATACGAGGTTTATAAATTGACAGGAAACCCGAGCGGAAGCTCAGTTATGCAGCGCCTGGAGTATTTAAAAGCCTCGCTGGCAGTGATAAAAGAAAGCTGGGCCTTTGGCGTTGGAACGGGGGACCTGGAAAAAGCACTCTATAAACAATATGACAAAATGAACTCGCAGCTTAAGAACGAGTTTAGGTATCATGCGCATAATCAGTACTTTGCTATATTTATTGCTTTCGGGGTCGTAGGGTTTGCCATTTTTATCACAGCACTACTATACCCGGCTTTTAAAACAAATAGCTTCACCGATTACTTTTTCAGCGTGTTTTTTATGATCATGACCATATCGATGCTTTCCGACGACACTCTGGAAACACAGGCGGGCGTTACCCTGTTTGCATTCTTTTATTCTTTTTTAATGTTTGGGAAAAATCGGGCAAATGCCTGGAAATTTATATTTTAGCAAAAAAAACAAAGTGAAGGAAAAAACACTTACTATACATTTTACCGAGTTCGACACTCCCGACGACTTGTCTTTGGCGGAACAAGAGCTAATTGAGTCGGCTACAAAGGCCACGGACACTTCTTATGCGCCTTATTCGCAGTTTAAGGTAGGTGCGGCGGTCTTGCTGGAGAACGGCGAAATCATTATGGGCAGCAATCAGGAGAACACCGCCTACCCTTCAGGTTTGTGTGCCGAGAGGGTTGCCGTATTTACCGCTAAAGCCAATTTTCCCGAGCTGAAAATAAAAGCAGTTGCCGTTACGGCAAAAACCAAGAACTTTAGTGTTGATACGCCGATTACACCTTGCGGTGCTTGTCGCCAGGTTATAGCCGAGACCGAAAAACGTCAGCACAGCAAAATAAAGATATTAATGAAAGGGCAAAAAGGGCCCGTACTAAGCGTTGAAGGAATAGAGAACCTTCTCCCGCTTATGTTTCATGAAGAAAAATTAAAGAAATAAACCAATAAAAATTAAATTATGAATAAGATTGTTGTTTCCCTTCTCATAGTCCTAGGACTAAGTTCGTTTACAGGCGACAAGCCTGCTTATAGAATTTATAACAGCCATGGCAAGAACGTCAAGTATAAAAAGCTGGTGGAGGCTGCCAAAGATGCTGATGTTGTTTTTTTTGGAGAACTGCACGACAACCCGATCTGCCATTGGCTTCAGATTGAGCTGACAAGGGATTTATATACTGCGGAAAACGGGGAAATTATTCTTGCTGCCGAGATGTTCGAAGCCGACAACCAGTTAATACTAAACGAATATTTAGAAGGCAAGATATCCAAAAAAAGTTTTGAGGCGGAAGCGCGCCTCTGGCCGAATTATAAAACAGATTATAGGCCGCTGCTAGAGTTTGCCAAGGATAGCGACCTGGTATTCGTGGCTTCGAATATCCCGCGCCGTTATGCTTCGATTGCCTATAAAAAAGGTTTCGAGGCCTTGGATTCGCTGTCGGCAGAGGCTAGATCGTATATCGCCCCCTTGCCGATTGAATACGATGCTGAGCTAAAAGGCTATTCCGATATGATGAAACAAATGGAGTCGATGGGGCATGCAAATCCGAACCTGCCTAAGGCTCAGGCCATAAAAGATGCCACTATGGGTTATTCAATTGCCGAATTTGCGGGAAACGGGAAAACACTAATTCATTATAACGGGGCTTACCATTCAAACAACTATGAGGGAATAATCTGGTATTTAAATAAATACAAGCCCGGCCTGAAGATCATCACCATAACTTCCGTTGAACAAAGCGATGTTGAATCACTTGAAGAGGAATACGATAATCTCGCCGACTTTATTATCGCCGTTGACGATGATATGACCAAAACGAGGTAGTCATCAGCTTAAAGCGCATTGGGTCCCGCAACACCATTACTCTTGCTTAAAGCAATAACGTTTGGGTCGCGGTTCGAGATGACATTGGGTTGCCGAGGACGTCCTGAATGACTTGCGAAGTAAAACGGGCAAAACTTGCGAACAGGATCTATGCCGTACCGATAGCGTCAGAGCCTGATCGGGCGGGGGAATGTCCATTAGCTATTTTTAGGAAAATTTACTAATCCTTTGCATTAAAGATTACTTTTGCAAAAATTAACAAAAGGGATTTTTTCTTAATTTCGGAGGCACAAAAGATCATAGGACAGTGAACCGTAAGTATTATAGAATAGTGCGCACAAAAGCCAACCAAAAACGACTGGTGCTGATTTTGAGTTTGTTCATCGGCCTGGTCAGCGGTTTAGCGGCAGTATTGCTAAAAAACACCGTTCACTATACCAACTACCTTATTACGCACGGCTTCGATTTTACACAGGGGAACTATCTTTATCTTGCTTTTCCCTTGCTTGGCATAGGATTGACGATACTATTCTCCAAATACATTGCCCGCGACGACATCGGCCATGGCGTAAGCAGGATTTTATATGCCCTGTCCAGAAAAAAAGGAAGGCTGGAACCTCACAATATGTATTCGTCGATGATCGGCAGCACCTTCACAATCGCATTCGGGGGATCTATGGGCTTAGAGGCCCCTATTGTGCTAACAGGCAGTTCTATAGGCTCTTATCTCGGACGCAGGTTTCACTTGAGCTATAAAACAATAATGGTTCTGGTAGGGGCAGGTGCCACGGGGGCCATTGCCGGAATTTTTAAGGCTCCTGTCGCAGCAGTGGTATTCTCGCTTGAAGTGTTGATGCTCGACTTGACGATGGTAACGCTGATACCGTTGCTGATATCGGCAGCAACGGCAGCAACAGTCTCGTATCTTTTTCTGGGAAGCGGCGTTTTGTTCTCCTTCGACTTCGTTCAACAGTTCAAGGTGGGCCATCTGGTGTATTATGCGGGACTGGGTGTTTTTACGGGCATGATCTCGATATATTTTACCAAGACGACTTTGCTGATAGAAACCAAAATGGGCCTGCTCGACAAAAAGTGGCAACGATGGTTGCTGGGCGGGCTGTTGCTGGGTTTGCTGATTTATGTTTTCCCTTCCCTATACGGCGAGGGCTACGAGTTTATGCACCAGTTGATAAACCAGCGCACCGATGGCTTGATAAACGAATCGCTTTTTGGTGACATCAACAGCATCTATTGGCTTTCGTTGTTCCTTTTGCTGATTTTGGTTTTCAAAGTTGTTGCCATGGCTGTTACGGGCGGAAGCGGCGGCATTGGCGGCATTTTTGCACCTTCCTTGTTCATGGGCGCGGTTTCGGGGGTGTTGTATAGTAAGATGCTGGAGACCTTCCCTTTCCTTCACAACGTTCCCGAAAAAAGCCTTGCCCTGGTGGGCATGGCGGGGGTTATGGCGGGGGTAATGCACGCACCGCTCACAGGAGTGTTCTTAATAGCCGAGTTTACAGGAGGTTACGAACTGTTTACCCCATTGATAATAGCTTCCGTGATATCGTATCTAACAATAATGATTTTCGAGCCTCATGGCATTTACACAAAACGCCTGGCCAAAAGGGGCGAACTGATGACACATCACAAGGACAGGAACGTTTTGCAGATGATGAGCGTTGAAAAACTAATAGAGAAAAATTTCAAGACTGTTAACCGCGAAGGTAATTTGGGTGATTTGGTGAGGATAATATCAGAATCGGAGCGCAACGTCATTGCCGTGGTTGACGAGGAAAACAATTTTTACGGGGTAGTCTTCGTGAACGATATCAGGAACATCATCTTCAAGCCAGAGCTGTATGACAAAACACTGGTGGAGGATGTGATGTTTATGCCCGAAACTATCGTGAGCCCGCATGACAACATGGAATCCGTAGCCCAAAGATTCCAGGAAAGCGGCAACTTCAACCTCCCCGTCATCGACGACGGCAAATATATCGGCTTTGTTTCCAGGGCCAGGATTTTCTCGAACTACAGGAGGCTGCTGAAAGAGTTTAGCGACGAATAACAAGCATTGAGATTCGGGCGGTGCATAATCGAATAAATAAAATGTATTTGCCGAATTAGGGGAATCAACTTTGTAAATATTTGATGATTGGTCAGTAACATTATAAGCTGCAATATGTTTGCTCCAATAACATCTGTTTCTTACCGTATCAATTAAGAAAAATTAAAACAGCCGCATTAATTTTTTTCCAACCTTTGCAAAAAAAATAATATGATTTACATCACCCGCAGGGAACGTTTTAACGCAGCACATCGTTTGTATAGAAATGATTTCTCTGATGAGAAAAACCTCGAAGTGTTCGGCAAATGCTCCAACCCCAACTGGCACGGGCATAATTACGAGCTCTTTGTTACGGTTAAGGGTGAAACCAGTCCGGAAACGGGCTTTCTGGTAAACCTTAAAATTCTGAGCAAGCTCATCAGGGAAACGGTAATAGTTAAGCTTGACCATAAAAACATAAACTTAGAAGTGGATTTTATGCAGGGCAAACTGGCCTCGACGGAAAATCTGGCAGTAGGCATCTGGAACGAAATCGAGGAAGAAATCAAATCATTAGGTGCTGAGCTCCACTGTGTTAAGCTAAGCGAGTCTGAGAACAACTCCGCAGAATATTATGGCTGATATTTAAATAAACATACTGGCACTTTATTTGACTAAAGCAAATTCATTATTTCAACAAAATGGAAAAGAAAAAAGAATTAATAGGATATGAAAGGATAGACTCTTTTGCTCCCGACAAACTGGAGCAACTGAAATACCATTACTCGGAAATACTAAACCTTATAGGTGAGGACACGCAAAGGGAAGGTTTGCTGGAAACGCCGCTGAGGGTAGCGAAATCAATTCAGTTCCTTACTCAGGGATATGACCATAACCCGGAGGAGATATTGCTTTCGGCCAAGTTCAAAGAAGATTACCGCGAGATGGTAATAGTTAAGGACATAGAGATTTTCTCGATGTGCGAGCATCACATGATTCCTTTTGTCGGCAAGGCGCATGTTGCCTATATCCCGAACGGCTACATTACCGGATTAAGCAAAATAGCAAGGGTTGTGGAGGCTTATGCCCGAAGGCTGCAAGTGCAGGAAAGGCTTACGACACAAATAAAAGATGCCATTCAAAACACTTTAAACCCTTTGGGCGTGGCGGTTGTTATCGAGGCTAAGCACCTTTGTATGGCAATGCGGGGAGTGCAAAAGCAGAATTCGGTGACAACCACTTCCGATTTTACCGGTGCGTTTAAAAGAGTTGAAACACGAAACGAATTTATAAACCTTATTTCTTCTAATTTATCTTAATTGTAAAATACAAATAGCAAATAAACGTTAACAATAAAATAAGACAATGAACACTTTTAACAACAACTTAGGGTATCAACAGCGCGAGGTGGCAATGCCGATAGCCAGGACATATCTGGCAAACGTTTTCTCATGGATGTTCCTGGCCCTGGGAATAACAGCTGCAACATCATGGCTTTTTGCTAGTTCCCCTAACCTTATGGCCACATTGATAAACCCCGAAACAGAATCTATGTCGATAATGGGATGGATAGCCATGCTGGCCCCATTTGGCCTTGTAATTTGGATGTCGGCCGGATTTCAGCGAATGTCGGCCTCAACAATGGTATTGGTTTTTATTGCCTATTCCATTTTAATGGGGGTTAGCTTAAGCTTTATATTTTTAGCTTATACCGGGGCCTCCATAGCAACAACTTTTTTAATAACGTCGGGCATGTTCGGGTCTATGGCCATTCTGGGCTATACAACCAAAACCGATCTCACGAAGTTTGGAAGCATAATGATAATGGGCGTGTTTGGAATTATCATAGCCAGCGTGGTAAACATGTTTATGGGCAGCTCAACGCTCGACCTCATTATAAGCATTGGCGGGGTTTTGGTGTTCACAGGTCTTACGGCCTATGATGTCCAGAAACTTAAACGCATTGGTTCTCAGATAAATACAGAAAACGATACAACCAGGAAAATGACAATAATGGGAGCCTTGACTTTATATCTCGACTTTATAAATTTATTCCTATTTTTGCTGCGACTTTTTGGAAACAGAAAATAAGAAATCAACCAACCGTAATAATTAAATTAAAGTAGATTTAAATATAAAATATGAAAGCCTACGTTTTTCCCGGCCAGGGAGCCCAATATATTGGAATGGGCAAAGATTTGTATGAATCGTCTTCTAAATTAAGGGATATGTTCAATAAAGCGAACAGCATACTGAAGTTTAAGATTACTGATATCATGTTTGATGGTAGCGAAGATGATTTACGACAAACAAATGTAACACAACCTGCTATCT
The DNA here is from genome assembly GCA_024279935.1 of Bacteroidota bacterium. Classification (GTDB taxonomy): domain Bacteria; phylum Bacteroidota; class Bacteroidia; order Bacteroidales; family F082; genus BM524. The sequence goes on along the minus strand of JAJRQZ010000073.1, from coordinate 8,266 downwards.
TTTTACACTCGGCAATTTTGGCCTATGCCTTAGGCGAGGATTTTAAACCCGATATGGTCGCAGGGCATTCCCTGGGGGAGTTTTCCGCCCTTGTCGCCAACAAAACACTAAGTTTTGAAGATGGTCTGAAACTGGTTGCCAAGCGCGCCGATGCCATGCAAAAAGCCTGTATGGTAGAGCCTTCCACTATGGCTGCCCTACTCGGTCTGGAAGATGAGGTAGTGGAGAGTATCTGCCACCGCATCGATGATGTCGTTGTTCCCGCGAACTATCACAGCCCCGGGCAACTGGTGATCTCGGGCTCGATAAAAGGCATCGAAAGAGCTATTGCCAAATGTAACGAAGCCGGTGCGAAAAGAGCCTTGCAGCTAAACGTGGGCGGTGCCTTCCACTCTCCCCTTATGGAGCCGGCAAGAGTTGAGCTCGCGGAGGCAATAAACTCGACGAAATTCCAGAAAGGCATTTGTCCTATTTATCAAAATGTTACAGGTCAGTCGGTTAACGACCCTGAAATTATTAAGTCGAACCTTATTTCTCAGTTGACCGCTCCGGTTATGTGGACTAAAATCATGCAGAACATGATTGCCAGCGGCGCCAATGAGCTTGTTGAGGTTGGTCCGGGAAAAGTTTTACAGGGATTGTTCAAGAAGATAGACCGCAAATTCAAAGTCAGCAGCGCGTCCGTTTGACGGCATGCATTGAACGGGTTTATTATTTGGGAGCATATTGGTTAGTTTCTGTTTCCCATTCCTCTCCTGTGTTTGTTGCCCCATGCGTCCTTATGCCTCCTGAAGCCGGGGAATTCGTTGCCGAAGTTTTGTTTTATCCTTTCCATTTTGTCCAATTGGCGCGGCGAGAGGTACGGACGCAGTTCCGATTCGAACTCGCCGAATATCTTCCTTTGCTTTGGAGGTGTTCTTCAAATTGCTCGCGGCGTATTTCATTGTACTTATCAAATATCGGCCTTATATCCTCCAATTGTTCAGGGCTGGGCTTCAAGGTGCGCATAAAACGGTAGTCCATCCCCTGACGGGCAAAATCCTGTCGCATATTTTCAATGCGCATCCTGGTCAACCTGCCACTGACCAGAAACCCTATTACCACTCCCAAAAGGAGGGTTCTAATAATCACCAATGTGTTTTTCAGACCTAAGTTCATGATTCACAAAATTAAAAGTTAAGCATTGAGTAGAATTCCTCCTCGACGGGATAAGCATGGAGGCCAAAAAGCGAATCCAGGCTCAAGCTCCCGTCCATCAGGTAAACGCTCCCTATTAAAATGGCAATGGCTGCTGCCGAAGCAAAGGCTATCTTCTTGAAACTGCCGAAAAGGTCGGATGGGTTTTGAATACGGCTCAGCAGTTTTCCCGTAAAATCATCATCGAATTCATAATCCAAATGCATTAAACCTCTGCGCAAGGTTTCGTAATCTTTCAGCTCATTCCTCAAGCTTTCGGATGCGTTCAGCTTATCATCCAAAAATGTTTCTTCCTCTCTTGAAAGATCGGTTTCAAGAGACTTGAGCATTATTTCCCTAATTTTATCCATGACTATATGTTTTATCGAAAGAAAGAACTATATCCCTTAATTTTTGCTGTGCCCTCGAAAGCCGCGAAAGAACCGTCCCCAAGGGGAGGTTTAGGATTTCAGCGACTTCTTTGGTTGAATAACCTTGTATCAGGCGCAATACGAGGACGCTTTTAAATTTGGCCTCCAGCCTATCCAGGCCCATATTAACGACATCCTTTATTTCCTTGTCCGAAAACTCGTCGTTAATACTTGCTTTTTCCCTAATAGAGTCGTCGATGCTGAACATATATTTCTTTTTGCGGCTCTTCAGCTCATTGAGCGACAAATTGATGGCAATGCGCGTGAGATATGTTTTTAAGTGCGAATCGCCCCGGAATTTAGAAGCCGAGTTATAAAACCTGATAAAAACTTCCAGGCCAACGTCGTCGGCTTCAGGCACATCGCCAAGCATGCCTTTTACGACTGCGGCGACATCGTCTTTGTACTTGTTGACCAAAACCGCAAATGCCTTGGTATTTGCCGAGGCACTAAGCCTAACCAATTTCTCGTCGCTGTATGTCGAAAAATCTTTTCCCAACGGCTTTTTGAGATATTTGACAGTCAAAACCCGGTTTTTATTCCAATTTCAAAAAAACAACATGACCCAAAAACAGCAGGGCCATATTGCTTTTTAAGATACGATATCCTTAAACCTTGATTAATCAAAGGTCAAAATTTCGGGACCCTGCCCGGCGTATAAGGAGCTTTTAGTTTATCAAGCTCGGTTTCAAGCCCTTTCAAGGAAGCATCAACGGATTTCAGCTTTTCCAAAACCGGAGGGAACTCCTCCATCAGGATTTTATAATTCTGAAGTTGGGTCTTGGTAGGCTCCGATGTTGACTGCCAGGCAACGAAAGCAATGTTGTCGAACCTGTTGCTCAAAGGCATTTGTTCGGGCGGCACCTCTTCCCGGCTGGCCACAGCAGGTGTCCCGTCGAACAAGAACTTTATATCCTCAAGCTGATGTTTCAGTTCATTGGCGGTGTTCTTCAGCTCGAGGCTTGCCTGTGGCGATTGCTGCAATGCCTGCTGTATATAGGCGGTTTTCTTTTGCAGTGCCTGAAAATACTCCTGTGCCCCGTTGGTTACCCGCCATAAGTCGATGACTTTTTTGTAAAAATTGTCGAGTGCAGCCCTGTCTTTTGCGGGAAGAGTGGTATTGTCCAGCACAAGGGCATTGAATTCAACAGGGCCAGCAAGATGTTTTTCTTCCCCACTATGGAATATCGACATTTCAACACTGTATTTCCCGGGTAGTGCCCTGAAACTGCTTCCGGCATCCTTGGTAGGGTTGAACTTATCATCGTTTAGAGAAACCGGCCCCGGATTCTGGTATCTTAAATCCCAATAGGCCCTGTTAATCCCTTTCGATGCTTTTTTATAAAAACTCCTTACTATATCGCCCGTTGAATTTTTAATCTCGAATTTAAGCCATGGGCCTCTTTCTGCTTTTTCCTTGTCCAGGATTTCCTTAGTGGGCTGCGGAATCGGTTCGCCCTTTTTAAATAATTCCTTTCCCTTTTTCAGCCTTTCCGATTTCAAACTTTTGGGGACGTCTTTGATAAAGTAAGTGAATACGGCTCCGAACTTTGGGTTTTTGGCCTGATAAATCCCCGATCCTGTTCCATATCTGCTTCCCTCCTGAACATACATCAAGGCATCTTTTACAGGAAACAAGATAGCATCCTCACTTTTCAACTTATCTGCGCTTAGTTCACGGAGCGATGAATAGTCGTCGAGAACATAAAACCCTCTGCCGAAAGTAGCAATTACCAGGTCTTTTTCCCTTTTCTGGACGGCAATATCCCTGACAGCGACATCTGGGAGGCCGTTTGCGAATTTTGTCCACTCTTGTCCGCCGTCGAGGCTGAAATAAAAGGAAAACTCCGTTCCTGCAAACAGCAAATCAGGGTTTACGGGATCCTGCATAATAGAATGGACGCTACCATTCCCCGGCAGGTTGGAACTAATGGAGCTCCATGTTCTGCCCTTATCGGCACTCTTTAGTACGTAAGGTTTAAAATCGTCGCTTTTGGTATTGTTGAAGCTTGCGAAAACAATGTTCTCATCAAAAGTCGAAGGGCAAATATCAGAAACATAAGTATATTCGGGCACGCCCGGGAAAGAGGAAACCTTCGTCCATGTTTTTCCGCCATCCCCGCTTATTTGAATAAGGCCGTCGTCGGTGCCGACATATATCAGGCCTTCTTTAAGCTTCGATTCGGCAAGCGACACTATCGTCCCCCATTGCGATGTGGAGATATCTTTGGCAACCGCATCCGAAGGCCAATATTTTCCCATCACCTTAAACTGGTTCCTGTCCTCGTTGCGTGTCAGGTCCCCGCTTATTACCTCCCAGGAACTCCCCCTGTCGTCGCTTTTAAAAAGCTTGTTGGCTCCCATATAAAGCCTTGTATCTTTAAACGGGCTCAGGATAAAAGGGGCATCCCAGTTCCAGCGATAAGTTAACTCGCCTTTGCGGGGAGTAGGTTTAACTTTTATTTTCTCACCTGATTTTCTATCGTATCTATAAATATTGCCATACTGGTATGCCGAATAAACGATATCGGGGTTTGATTCCTCACTAGCCTGCCAAAAGCCGTCGCCACCAAGGGTTACAACCCATTCGTCGCTTCCCACTCCACCCGATTTGAGGTTTCTTGAAGGGCCTCCCAGGCTATTGTTGTCCTGGGTGCCGCCATAAACCCAATAAAAAGGTTCTGTATTGTCGAGGCCGACCCGATAAAATTGGGTAACAGGCAGGTTGTTTTTAAAAAGATAGGTTTTGCCCCCGTCCCATGATTCATATACTCCCCCGTCGCCACCTATAAAAAAGTGGGTGGTATGTTCCGGGTCTATCCACATTGCATGGTCGTCAACATGGCGTTTATTGTTCCCTGCCTTTTTCCATGTTTTCCCGCCATCAGTTGTATATTGCGATATGGTTTCAAGGCTATAAACTTTGTTCTCGTCTTTGGGGTCGCACAGCAGTTCGCTATAATATTGCCCACTACTATTATGTGCGCTCATTTTCTCGAACGAGCCTCCCCTGTTTGTTGAACGGTAAAATCCCCCCTTGTCGTCAGAGGCCTAGAACATAACATAAACAATATCAGGGTTTACCGGTGAAACGACTATTTCCATACCGCCTTTGTCAACTCCGGGGATGCCGTTTTTAAGCTTATCCCATGTTTTTCCGCCGTCTTTCGACTTATAAAATGCCGATTCGGGGCCGCCGCCTATTTTTGTAAACTGCCGGCGACGCCTTTGTTCGGCCCCGGCATAAATCACATCGGGGTTCCCGGGCTCGAAACAGATGTTTGCAACACCGGTATTCTCGCTTATTTCCAGTACTTTATCCCATGTCTTCCCCCCATCGACTGTTTTATAAAGCCCTCTGTCGCCCCCGGGCCCCCAGGCTGATCCCTCTGCAGCAACAAAAACCACGTCAGAATTTCTCGGGTCGATCAATATCTCCCCGATTTGACGGGATTCCTTCAAACCCATATTTTCCCACGAGGCTCCTCCGTCAACCGATTTGTAAACCCCGTTACCGTAGCCCAAGGCGCGCTGATGGTTGTTTTCTCCCGTTCCCGCCCAAATTATGTCGCTATTAGCAGGGTCCATTGCAAGGCAACCAATGGAATAAACACCATTGTTATCAAAAACAGGCTTGAAGGTTGTGCCGTTATTGGTGGTTTTCCAAATATGCCCGGAGGCAGCGGCAACATAATATACGCTGTGGTTATCGGGATTAACGGCAAAGTCGGCTATCCTGCCAGATGTAAGGGCCGGTCCTATGCTCCTCCATTTAAGCCCGCTGAAAAGCGAGGACTCCACCTTGGGCTCTTTTTTGCCATCGTCTTTTTTCTTTTTTGCATAAGAAACATTTATCGCAAAAAGAAATATGACGCTGAGCAATGTTACTTTAATGTATTGAGTTTGAATCATGATGTTGATTTTTAATTTGAAATGATAAATATATTAAATTTGATTCGTCTATGATACTATTGTTCCCGGCTATGCGCCCCAAATACTGACGGGGTTTAGCATACTTAAAAATAATAGGACAGACAAACCGAGCAAAATGCCCGATGTCAACCAATCGCAGGTTGTGATCTTGATTTTTTTTGCTTCCATGTTCTTGATCTCTCGCCCCTTATAGTAAAAAAAAGGAAGGATTATCAGAAAAGTGGAGACAGTGTTAATATGTATTCGTAAATCGTATGACGAGTATGCGAAGGCGAAAATCAGCAAGCCCGAAAGAAGCCAGGGCAAAATTATCACAATAAGAACGGCAATGATCCTGAGAGGCAATTCGGCTTTTTTCTTTTCGGGCAGCAGGAGAGAGAAAATAGTTGAGTTTACCATGCCCAGCCGTATCATGATAAATGTGGTAATGGCAAGCGAGAAAATCATGGCAAGCATATTGATCTCCATCCGCTCGGCAACGTACACCAAACCGCTTTGGGCAATAAAATCATCGACAAAAAGCCCGAAGCATGCATTGAACGAAACTATGTTCATCCAGATCAACAACAAAAAAAAAGTTACTTTCAGCTTATTTATCAATAATAGGAGGGAGAGGCTTATTATGCCTATGGTTAGGACGATCAAGGGCTTTGAAAGGAAGATCGTAACCTCTGCGTCATAGGTCCAAAGAGAGCTTCCCCTAAGTTGCTCGAAATGAACCCCCGATATGTCGAACCATGCCCCGATATCGAAATCGTAGGAAAAATACAAGACGGCATAGTTCCCGACAAAGAAAATAAGCAAATAAGAAAACAGAACGGCAATAGTGGAAATCACCATCATTCTCATATAATCACTCAAGTTGAAATTCTTCGCTAAGCCCATAAAAACAGGGATTTGGTTGATTTTTAACAAAAGTAATAAAAATAACGTTTATTTACCTTTCAAGTGCAACCAATAATAGCATCCTATGTCTTAATATAACAATTGCTGTCCAACTATTTTTAGTTGAATTGATAGTGAATATTATTAATAACCATTAAATAATTTTTTAGCATGAAAAAAATATTACTTTTTGCTATGGCTTTAGGTATGGGGTTTAGCACCATAGCCCAAAAAGCATACAAATTCAAGATTGACACAAGAGAGCAGAAGAGAATCGAAGTTCCCGCCAACGGAATTGAACCTATAAGTTCGACTGCCGTAACCAAATCTGAGGTAAAGTCAAGGATTGTAACTAGTTCCGACAGGGATGTCGAGGTTGTAAACATAGTGCCCATAGGAACTGCGGCCAATGCTTATGGCTGGGGATATGCAGGCGGACAGGAATCGTTGATACCTGTAAGGCCAGATTTAAACACAATTGCGGTTATACACCGCATGGGCGGGGACGAAGACCCGGGCGGATACTCAGGAGACCTTGGTTATGATATTTCAACCGATGGTGGTTTGACATGGAAAACTCAGACTGAATTTTGGGTTGCGACAGAAAACGGCGGCGGCGATTATTATAAAGATGCAGCCCGTTACCCGAATGCGGGCTTGTTCAAACCTGAAGGCGGAGATACTTACCTTACTTTCTTTGCTCCTATTTTATGGGGGACCAACGGTGGTTGGGGAGGATATGGCTTTGGAGTCGCAAATACCGTCGATACTTCAAAACATACTAAGAACATGTTACTCTATCCTGACCAGACAGATATGATGCTTGCCATTCCCGGAGGCTACTTCCTTACTAATCCAGGACTTTCCATCGCTGTTGACGACGATCAGGATATTGATGCGACTTCATACAATGGCAATCTAATTATCACTAGAGGATATTGGAACGCCGACACTCAGGATTTTGACTATGCCCTGGAAAGCCTTGATGCCCCTATGGATGTTTCGAACGGCCCGGCTGACATCAAAGTTGCATTCTCCCCCGACGGACAAACAGGATACATTTCTACCTTGGGCAATGACGGGGAAGCCCCCCAGCAAAGCGGGTACAGCAACTATTATCCGATATATTGGAAGACTACCGATGCCGGTCAAAGCTGGGAAGGCCCGTTCTTTATCCAGCTTGACGGATCCAACGGTATCGAGGGCATCGTTTATAACCACCTTACCGACCAGCTGATCGCAGATCTTTTTGAAGCCCCAGTACCTGCCCGCGAGGATATTTCTTATACTACCTCTTTCGATCATGACATAGTTGTTGACGCAAACGGCAACCTGCATATCGCCGTAATAATAGGACCAACAGGCACCGATCCCCAGTCAATTGTTTCCGCAAAAGGTTATATCGCAGCTGTTGATTTGTTTACTACTGATGGCGGCACTTCCTGGTATGTTGAGGAAATGGGACGCCCTGCTACCTTCCGAGGCACCTTCGGCGACATCTCGGAAGACAACAGAATTAGAATTACGTCAAACGAATCTACTGATAAAATGTTTATTTCCTGGCTGGATACCGATGTTGAAGATGCTGTTGACAACGACAAGCCCAATTTGTGGTGCCGCGGCTTTGAGCCATCCACTTATCTGAAAACCAAAGACGGCTCAGGAGTTGACGGCCCTACGAACGTAACATTGTTCTCGGCAGGAATGTGGCAGGCGTACATGGGACAAGCCTCAAAAGCGTGTTTTACAAACGGCAACACTTATACCATTCCTTTTGTTTATGAAGACATGGATCCTACCGACCCAATAGCTGCTGTAAGATTCCAGTATATCACGGATTT
>JAJRQZ010000072.1 GCA_024279935.1 Bacteroidota bacterium | reverse complement strand
CAACATAACCGAATATCTGCTGCCGCGCCAGGTCGTAATTACCCCGGCCCGAAGGCGAGGGATTATTGACAACCTCCGCGATGGTTCGTTGCTGCCCCAGACCGTGTCGCCAAAACATATCAACAGCCCCGGCCATTCATGGCGGGGCATGAGGCGGGGAAGTATAATCAATTCTTGCCCCTTATTATGGTAACAGATCCTTTCAGGCTGATATTTTTCATTCCTTCCAATGTAACAAAATACACTTGGCAGGTATAAAAATAAACACCCTCAGGGCAATCCTGTCCGTTGTTCTGATTCTTGCCATCCCAGTTTATTTGTGGGTCCACAGTCGTGAAAAGCACCTTTCCCCAGCGGTTGAATATTTTCAGGTCGATACGCTCTACGGTCGCTTTAGGGTTGCCGATGTCAAAGTCCAACGGAACCAGCAAATCGTTGAAATTATCGCTATTGGGCGTAAAAACATTCGGGATTCCATACAATGGGCAAGCATCATAGTCCACGCAGCCGATTCGGCTTTCTACGCTTATGTTCCCGGTGCTGTCCGAAACTGTAACGTAATAACAACCGACAACATTATTCAAGCCGAGATGAAGGTAATACGATGTGTCGCCACTGATAAAATCCACCGAATCAAGTAAAACGACCTGGTCGGTTGATGCCGGGATATAATAGATATAATACTGCATGGCGTCATAACTGCACGAATCATACGGCAACCACATCCTAACTTCGTTGCTAAGTTGCTCACAATCAGTATATACACTAATTTCGGGCTGGCAGGGCGGGGTATTGTCGTCAGGTATCTCGCAACTTATTTGAGAGAAATTAATAAGCGGTTTTATTATCCCGTCTATGGAATATTCACCGAAAAGCTTGATATAATAACAATATTCAACATCGTTTACGAGACCTCTGTCACGGTACGATAAGCTTGTGGTCGTGCCTATCGAGTCATAATTCGACGCGTCTTTCTCTTTTCGAAAGATTGTTGCCTTATAGTTTTTCCAAGGGACGACCGCAGTCCATGTCAATAATATTTCTTTGTCTCGTGGAGTAGTAATCAAGTATATGGAACTTGCTTTTTGCGAGCTTCCGATATAGCCGATTGTTGTGCTTTCAAGGTCAACCAAATAATTATATGGTTTGTCCCAAGTGTTTATATTTACCTCCTGATCAAGGTAAACCGTGTCGTCAAGCCCCTGAAACTCAGCAATTAAAACGGGGTTTGACCAAGGGATTCCTTCTTGTCGGTAAACAACATATTTATACGGCCCTGGATATTCGATGGTATCCAGTTCAACGGGTTTTGCCCATTTCAATTCTATATTTCCTTTTTGCAGGTCAGTACTGTCGTTGCTGACATGCGTGATTATCGGGACATCCCTTTTAAGTGAGGCACAAGTTTCGTTCGAGGAATAACTCTCCGCGGCATCATTAAAATATGCGGTTATTCTGTAACAATACAATGTGCCGTGAACAAGTCCGGAACCTGCGTTGTCGTCGCGGTAGGCAAGCGTGTTCAAATCGCTTACGTCTTTGAGCAGATAAAAGCCTGTATAAGGAGGCACACCTGTTTCGCAAAATCCGGGCTCCCATCCGGAGCTATCTATACGGCGATAAATTTTATAACCTATGGCATTTTCACAGAGGCTTTTTTCCCAAGTCAGCTTTATACCGTTGCCCAAAGGCTCGGCGGTAAGATTCTCGGGTGCCGGTGCGTTAACTTTTATGTTTGTCGTCTTGAAATTCACCAAATTTACATTTGGGTCGCTATCGGTGGCCTTAAAGACGGCTGAATACGGTTCATGGCGTATATGGGAACAAAGCGTAGGCCAATTAAAAATCGTTTTAGCCGTATCGGGGCTGATGGCCGGGTCGGGTGTGATGAATGCCGGATTGGGGTTTTGCTCAAATGGCCCCCCGAAAGCTTCCAGGGTAACCGTTGTTCCATCGGGATCCCAGGCGAAAACATCGAATTCCAAATAATCACCGGCCAGGATGCAGGTGTCGTTATTGGTTATGATTTCGGGCGGCTCATGGTTGCAGGAGCTAATAATTATCTGCATGTCGCGACGCACCGAACCTACCTTAAACCCTTCCCTCCACTCCTCAACAACGAAGGCAATATTGTACTCACCTTGGATAACGGGGTTTTTCCAAACAATATCCCCGCTTATCCCGTCAATAGCAAACGACTCGCTGGCCATGGGAAAAGTATAGCCTGGAATGTCGTAACCCCCTGCACCTTTGCAGTTTACAAGTTTATACGACAGGCTGTCGCCGTCAGGGTCGTAAGCAGCTGGATTATGTATAAACATGGTGCCCACGCAGCCCAGGTCGATGGGCGGGTTTAGTAACTGAACGGAATTGTTGTTCCCAATAAAAGGGTTTATAATAAGTTCCGACTCGATAAACATAGGAACGTCAACGGAGTTCGGGATATTTATGACACCACTATTTCTATTTGGGTCCTCAACCGTTATTTTATAATTCCCGGGGCCAGGGAAAGTGTGAGAACCGGTATAAATATTTAATGTCATATCGTAAACATCGGGTATGGGCTGAAAATAGATCCGTTCAAGCTCATCACCCGTGTCGTCGCCCCAAAAAATCGGCATAGTTGGCCTCGCATCATCTGCGGGGCTCGATGTCAGCGTGTACATCGTGATGGTGAAGTCGTATGTCAGCCCACTAACATGCTTGTATGTTATCTCGGCTGCTCGCTGGTGTGTAGCATGCAAGCTGCCCAATCCAAGCAATAAATAAGTTAGCAATAGCATTAAGGATGCAAATCTGTATTTCAATCCTGCTTTTATTTAAAATTAAGGGTTTCAAAACTACAAAACTTATGCCTAATCGAATCATAATTTTTTCTAATAATTTTTTCAATCATCCAAACTCATTGATGTAGCATGCGAGAATATTGCTCAAAATTATTTTATGCATGTAAAACAGATGCCTATTCTTATTAATTTTGTAAATTCATCCAGCATCGTATGCCAACAAAAAAGAATAAAGAAGAAACGGAACGGCTCGAAATACTTCGTAAGTATAGGCGTCTGATTGAGGTATGGCATACGAGAAAGGAAACCAGCGACCGCTGGATGGTCCGTAAAGCTTTTAAGGTGGCTGCGGATGCGCATCGGGATATGAGGCGCAAAACCGGCGAGCCTTTTATTTATCATCCTTTGGAAGTGGCGACTATTGCGGCAGGTGAAATAGGCTTGGGCAGGACATCAATAATCTCGGCTTTGCTACACGATACAGTCGAGGACACCGATATGACGGTAAAGGATATCGAGCTTATGTTCGATGCCGACGTTGCCAGGATTATTGACGGACTTACAAAAATCGAAGAAATATCGGACAGCAACACAACGGCCCAGGCCGAGACCTTAAAAAAGGTTATACTTACGCTCTCGGACGATGTGAGGGTTATACTCATCAAGCTTTCCGACAGGCTCCACAATATGCGAACCATGGAAATCATGCCTCGCGAGAAGCAGATGAAAATAGCCTCCGAGACACAATATATCTATGCTCCCTTGGCAAACAGACTAGGTCTTTATAAAATAAAAAGCGAACTGGAAGACTTGTCGTTCAGGTATTTGCAGTCTTCTCTGTATAACGAGATCAAAGCCCAAATCGATAAAGTCTCAGAAGACAAATCTGTATTGTTCAATGAGTTCACCCAACCTTTGAAAGAAGGCTTCGACAGTGTAGGCCTTAAATATATGATAAGGCGAAATATTCATTCTGTTTATTCGATGTGGAAGAAAATGGAGAGAAGCGAGCTCACCACAGATGACATCAGCGATACAGAAGGAATAGACATCATAATCGATTCCGACCCGCAGGCCGAAAAACTGAATTGTTGGGCGGCCTATTCCATAATCACGTCGGTTTACCGCCCGAACTCAAAACGTTTGCGCGATTGGATAAGTACGCCAAAGGCAAACGGTTACGAAGCAATCCATACGACAGTGATGAGCAAGCATGGGCAATGGGTCGATTTGCACATACGCAGCAAGCGGATGGATGAAATAGCCAGCAAGGGTTATGCAGCCCACTGGAAATATAAAGACGGGAAGCAGGCCGAACTTGGCTTGGACGATTGGCTGAAACGAACACGTGAGCTCCTCAGCGAGGACAATGAAGAAACTATAAGCTTCATAAATGACTTCCAGAGCAATCTCTTCTCAGATGAGATTTTGGTTTTTACGCCTACGGGTGAACTGAAATCGCTTCCAATGGGCTCGACGGTACTGGATTTTGCTTATTCAATACATTCCGACCTGGGGAATCATTGCCTTGGCGCGACTATAAACCACAAGCTGTACCCTTTGCACTATGTCCTCAAAACCGGCGACCAGGTTAAGATCCTAAACTCTAAAACGGTTAGTCCCAGCCCCGATTGGTATAAATATGTTCATACCGCCAGATCGAAATCAAAGATAAAACAGGCCATTAAAAACGAGCGCAAGAAGTATAGGGCTGAGGGAGAGGAAAAGCTAAGGGAAATCTTCAACCAGCTTAACCTGCAGTTCTCAAAAGCTAATCTGGCTTTACTAATGCAGGTTCAAAGATTGAACAGCCCCCTGGATTTGTTTTATTTTGTGTTCCACGACAAAATTAATATTAGGGACATCAAGGATTCGTTTTCCAGCGGGGAAGGATGGAGCGGTTGGCTTCGCAAAAACATAAAAATCCCTTATTTGAACATTAAACCTTCCCTTGAAAAAGAAATCACTGAAAACTCCGCTACAAACGGCCAAAACGAAAAGAAAAACAATGAGGCTGCCGACAAGCTTCAAAGCCCCGACTATACTGTCGAGAAATGTTGCAACCCCATACCCGGCGATGATGTCATAGGCCTGTTTTTCCCGGGAGAACCGATACAAATACATCGGACAGGCTGTGGCAGGGCAACCCAGCTAATGACACATTACGGGAAAAACATAGTTAAAACAAAATGGAAACAAAAAGAGGGCATCACATTTTTGGCAAGCCTCAAGATAAAGGCAGTAGATAAGATAGGACTGCTCTCCAAACTGACGGTAGTTGCCAGCAACGAGATGAAAGTGAACATTAGAAATATGTATTTGAGAAGTTCCGAAGGATTGACAGACATAAGTTTGTCGTTGTATGTACCCGACACTCAGGTACTTAAAAGGCTTGTCAAGAAATTGAAAAAAATAAAGGAAGTCGTAAAGGTTGTAAGGGTGGACAATTTGGACGATTTGGTTTAAAACGTTTGCAGCTTTTTTATTTATATTTAAACCATTTAAATATAATTTGTATTTTTACACCCTTAAAGCGTAGAATATGAAGTCAAATTCTAAGAAAGATACTTACGAATCGGTAAAAGAGATTTTTACGGAATACCTTGAATCACGAGGTCATCGAAAGACACCCGAGAGATATACCATACTAAAGGAGATTTATGCTACCGAAGGTCATTTTGATATAGAAACCCTATATATCAAGATGAAGAACAACAAATACCGCGTCAGCCGTGCCACTCTATATAACACTATCGAATTACTGCTCGATTGCAACCTGGTAACCAAACATCAGTTCGGGAACAACTGCGCGCAATTTGAGCGATCCTTCAAATTCAAGCAACATGACCATTTCGTTTGCCTCGACGACGGGACAGTCCTTGAGTTTTGCGACCCGAGGCTTCAGGAGATCCAAAAGTCGGTGGAGCAATTATTGGGCGTGGAGGTGCAATACCACTCACTAACTTTCTATGGTAAATGCAAGTCGGGCAATTCGAGAAAAACTCGGAAAAAGAGCTAATTGTTATTAACAATCCTGTTTGATGCTTTCTCATTTTAGTACTTTTGTCAGACAATATCCGTAACCCTGTGCAACAGGGTTTTTTAATGCACAAACCTTTTTTGAAATGAAAGTTGACGTTTTATTAGGCCTCCAGTGGGGCGACGAGGGCAAAGGAAAAATCGTTGATGTCTTAACCCCCCGTTACGATATCGTTGCCCGTTTTCAAGGTGGCCCTAATGCAGGGCATACAATTGAGTTCGAGGGGAAAAAGTTTGTCCTGCACACTATCCCGTCAGGTATCTTCATCAAGAAATCCATCAACGTAATCGGGAACGGTGTTATTATCGATCCTTTTATTTTACGATCGGAAATCAATAAACTTACGGACGGAGGGGTCGAAGTGGGCAAAAATCTTTTGGTGTCGCGCAAAGCACACCTGATCATGCCTACACACCGCCTGCTCGATGCCGTTTATGAGCAAGCAAAGGGCAAGGACAAGATCGGCTCCACGCTCAAGGGCATCGGCCCTACATATACCGACAAGGTCTCCAGAAGCGGACTAAGGGTCGGTGATGCCGAATCGGGAGAATTCGAGAAACGCTATCAAAAGGCCCGGAAACGGTATCTCGGCATTATTCGTCAGTTCGATACCGATATAAACGAGTTTGTATTCGAAGGCTATAAATTCGAGGAATATGAACAACAATGGATGAACGCCCTAGGGACATTGAAAAGCCTTGAGAAAATCAATAGCGAATACTTCCTTAACAATGCTCTTGCAGAAGGCAAAAAAATACTTGCCGAAGGGGCCCAGGGAACCATGCTCGATATTGATTTCGGCTCTTATCCTTTCGTAACCTCATCAAATACGACATCTGCCGGGGTTTGCAACGGCTTAGGAATTCCCCCTTCGAAAATAGGGAAGGTCTTCGGCATCTTCAAGGCTTACTGCACACGCGTCGGAAGCGGCCCCTTCCCTACCGAGCTTTTTGACGCCGAAGGTGCGGAGCTCAGGAAAACAGGCAACGAATTCGGTGCAACCACAGGGCGCCCGAGAAGGTGTGGGTGGCTCGACCTGCCAGCCCTGAAATATGCAATTATGCTCAACGGCGTTACCGACCTGATAATGATGAAAGCCGATGTGCTTAACGCTTTCGACAAAATAAATGTCGGCGTCAATTATAATGTCAATGGTGATACATCAACAGAGGTCCCATTTGAATTCAGCATGGAAGGCACTGATTTTAAGCCTGTTTATAAATCCTTCAATGGTTGGAAGCAAGAATTGTCGGAAATCAAGGAGTATTCGCAGTTTCCAAAAGCACTTGCCGAGTACATAAAATTTATTGAAAACGAAACCAATGTGCCGCTAAAAATTATCTCGATAGGCCCCGACAGGAGCGAAACCATAGAAGCGCCATTAAAATAAAAAAGCCGTTGAACTTGTTGGGTTAAAGGTAATAAAAGCATTTGCGAAAAAATTCCATACGGTAACTATTCCGATCGCAAATACCTTCGACAAATAAAAATTCCGTTTAAACTTGCTTACAAGAATGTATAAAATTATTGTGTTTACCGCTAAGCCTATCATCGATATCAGGAAAAACTCGCTGTATTCGACCATTACTTTCGGGTTGCTGCTTTCAAACGTCCATATCCTGTTCAAAAAATAATTGGTAGTGGCTGCCGAAGAAAACCCAATTGCATTGGCAACGTATTTGGGGATCTTAATCTTTTCCTTGCTAAGCCAGGTTATCCCGAAATCAACAAACAGGCCGGAGACTCCTACTACGCCAAACTTGATGAATTTTTGCATTAACTCCCTTGTGAAGAAATCTGTCATCTGTAATTTTAATTTGAAAAAGAAACACCCTTAATTCCCATTGCCTTGCGGTAAAAAATCCACGGCTGCAAATTTATAAAAACTTAGACACGCTTTTAATATTGTTCTTAAGATAACATCTTCCTGTCGCCCATCCCTACACAACAACAAAAAAGCCGTCTTGCCTGAGGCAAGACGGCTTTTTAACTCTATCTTGAATATTATTTATTCGACGAGCATTTTCTTGGTAACTTTATTTTCTCCTGCGGTTACAGTATAAAAATAAATACCTGAACTAAGGTTGGCGGCATTAATGGTCAATGTATGCGTACCATTTGTAGTATAACCATAATCTTTGGCAACCACCCTTTGTCCTGTTAAAGTATAAACCTCAAGGCTAAGGTTTGTGCCTTTGGTAAGGTTAACAGTAACATAGGATTCCTTGTTGAAAGGATTAGGGAAGTTTTGCGAAACACTTCCTATATTATTCGTTTCGGCAAGATCATTAACACCTTGTACGGTAAAATCAGCATCTGAGAAAGCAAAGTCCTGAATATACTGGAAAGTAACAGGCTGAACTGGATCTGTAGGATCCATGCCTTCATAAACAAAAGGAATGGTATAGGTATCACCATTTACAAAGCAGTATTTTGATGCCTGGCCAAAATAGGCCTGCCACATACCGGCCGAGAACAATGTTACATTTGTAGGTGCGTCATTTCCCGAGGCGTCTTGTGTCTTCATATAGGTAGATGATTCGAATCCGCGACACCATAAGTTAGGTTTGTCGTTGTCAGTGGCATCTTCAATGTCTGTGTCCAACCAGGAAATGAACATCTTATCTCCGGAGGGAGTTGAAGTGATCCTGATTCTGTTGTCTTCTGTTAAATCGCCAAAAGTACCGCGGAAAGTTGCCGGACGGCCCATTTCCTCGACATACCAAGAAGTACCACCATCCGTTGTAAACAAATCAACGGCTGCAAGATAACCATTTGCCGTAATAATTGACTGCGGGTCGGAGCCTGTTGGTCCGATAATAACGCCAATGTGAAGGTTTCCGTTATTGTCAACGGCAATATCGTGGTCGAAGGCAGTTGAATAAGAAATCTCTTCGCGGGTAGGTACCGGTGGCTCAAATAAATCCGCAATTAACTGGTCAGTGAGGTGGTGATAAACAATGCCTCCAATACCGTCAGGGCCGTCAAGCTGGATAAAGAACGGGCCGTCCCATGATTGTCCTGCATCGGTCGATTTCCAATAAACAGGATACCAGTTGCTGTATCCGCTCTGTTGTGTGGCTTGGCCATCGTTAGCAAGAGTACAGATATACCCGATTTGTCCGTCAGCGGAAAATGCAACTTTTTCATCTGCTGAAGTTACAGAGACATCAAATGTTGCGTCCAAACCTTCCTGTGAGAAAATGAAATCCTGTGCGCCATCGTCCCAATAACCTTTTGTCAAGATCAACTGGTCGTTATAGGTTGTACCGTCGATATCATAATCTAAATCCACGCCAAGTGACAATCCCTGGCCAGACAAAGCATAACCGGAAGGAACACCCATCCAGAAATCTGAATTTTCAGGATATGTGAACATATTCCTTGTATGGTCCGAAGTGTCAACTGTATTGACAGCGCCAAGGCCATAACCGCCCCAGCCTCCATTGGACCCCCAAAGTATGGGCATATCATAAACCAGGCGGAGGTCGCCTCCCTCAGGCTTATATAATCCGGCATTCGGGTAACGCGCCGCATCTTTAAAATATGTTCCGCCATCGTTTTCAACTGCAATCCAAAATTCTGTTTGTGTTGTCCAGGTCATTCCACCGTCGGTTGAGATATCATAACCCATATCCCCGGAATAGCCACCGGGATCCTGGTCGCCGCCCATGCGGTGAATAATGGCAATTGTGTTAAGGTCGTTCCTGACCGGGGTAAGGGATTGCTGTCCCCCGGCATAACCCCAGCCATAAGCATTGGCCGCAGTTCCCGTAGGAACAATAGTTACGATGTTCACGTCTCGATCGGCAGGTGCGATTATTGCTGATTGGACATCGGATTTAGTAACCGCCAAAGTTTTAACGGGCTCAATGCCAATTGCAGGAGCATCAATCCGTTTTTGCTCTTTGGTGTCGATTTTGAAGCTGTAGGCTTGTTGTGCCATGGTGCTTGCGCCCATTCCCAAAGCCAAAACAATTAGTAAGATTTTTTTCATTTTAAATAACATTTAATTAAACAAAGGTTTACTTTCTATTTTTTTTGAAGCAACAAATATACTATTATTCCGAAACTTACAATCAATAATCAAATTAATTTTAAGAGTTCAAAAAATATCTGTGCTTACAAATACTAAGACATCAACGCAATAATATGGTTGCAAACTACTTTGTTAAGAAAAATGTTAAATAAAGCACTCGATGTAAATAATCGCGGCAAGCAATCTATCATGCAGCAACTATGTAATTGATTGGTTTATTTTAAGGCTTTAGCCAGATTTCATGTTGAAGATTCAATTTCGACAAGAATAGTGGTTTTACAATTAGTTTGCCCCAAATTAAAAAATGGGGCAAACTAAATTGAAAATATTGTTATTCAACTATCATCTTTCGGGTAACTTTGTCATATCCCGAGATAATCGTGTAAAAATACACTCCTGGCATAAGGTTGGAGCCATCGATGGTCAAGGTATGCGTACCGTTAGTCATATAGCCGTAATTTTTGGCTGCGACCCTCTGTCCGGTAAGAGTATAAACCTCGAGGCTCAAGTCAGCACCTTCAGTCAAGCTGACGTTGACATAAGTTTGCTTGCCGAAGGGGTTGGGGTAGTTTTGCGAGACGCTGCCGATATTGTTGTCGCTTATGGACTCGTCAACGCCCTGAATGGTGAAATCAGCATCAGAGAACGACAAATCCGTGATATACTGGAATCTTACAGCAGCTATTGGGTCGGTAGGATCCATGTCTTCATAAACAAAAGGAATGGTATAAGTGTTGCCGTTTGTAAAACACGCTTTTGAGGCTTGTCCCATGTACGCCTGCCACATTCCT
>JAJRQZ010000071.1 GCA_024279935.1 Bacteroidota bacterium | reverse complement strand
AGTGTTTTGAAAATTAATGTGCTTTCGAGATCCCGGCATTTAGTCGACTAGAAATTTAGTCCCGTTGATATCGCTGACGATCCAACGGGGGCTTTTTATTATGTGTTTCCTTACTACTTGGTTTCAATATGTCTATGAACTTCCTCGCTAAAAAGCGAGTCCTTGTGTCGATTTATCTCCGCTTAAAAGCGGGTGGCAAAAGTAATGTAATTTTTAAACTGGCCAACCCAAATCAAAAAAAATATTATTTTATCTTTTTGCCGGCCGTAAAAAATATTCGATCTTTAAAATATTCGATGTGATTTTTAAAAAACCATTATTAAATCTTTATAAGAACCTCTTGCGCTAAATGCGGGTGCAAAATTAAACACTATTTTTAATCTCGCAACCCTTTTGTAAAAATAATTCAATCTTTTTTCACATATTTATCAATGCATTTATAATCAGCGTGATAGTGAGAAAAAAAACCGGAATTTATTAAGGTTCAGGTAAAATACTTATGTTTTTATTGATATTCACCCCTGTTTATTGAGAAAGGGAAAATGCTTTCCATGGTAAATAGCGCTATTACCAAGAATTTCTTCAATTCTCATCAATTGATTGTATTTTGCGATTCTGTCGGAACGACTCGCTGAACCGGTTTTGATTTGCCCTGTGTTCAATGCAACGCTCAGGTCAGCGATGGTTACATCTTCAGTTTCGCCTGAGCGATGGCTAATAACTGACGTATAACCGTTACGATTGGCCATGTTTACCGCATCGATCGTCTCTGTTAAGGTCCCAATTTGATTTAGCTTGATTAGAATGGAATTTGCAACTCCGCTAGAGATTCCCCGGGAAAGTCTTTCTGTATTGGTTACAAACAAGTCATCACCGACAAGCTGGATTTTACCGCCCATTTTCCCGGTCATGATTTTCCAACCGTCCCAGTCATCTTCTGCCATTCCGTCCTCAATGGAAAGTATGGGATATTTATTTACCCAGTTATCAAAATAGTCGACCATTTCGGCGGGAGTTAATTTTTCCCCGCTGGACCATTTCATGTGGTAAACGTTTTCTTCAGCAAGGAAATATTCGGAAGATGCCGGATCAAGAGCGATAAAAACATCCTCGCCTGGTTTGTACCCGGCTTTTTCGATAGCCTGAAGTATTACCTGAACGGCTTCTTCATTTGATCTGAGGTTTGGCGCAAAACCGCCTTCATCGCCCACATTAGTTGAATAGCCTGCTTTTTTAAGCACGGATTTTAAACTATGGAAGACTTCAGCGCCCATCCTTAACGAATCAGCAAAGTTTTCACCTCCAATAGGCATAATCATAAATTCCTGGAAATCAATTGAATTATCGGCATGAGAACCACCGTTTATAATGTTCATCATTGGTATGGGAAGTGTTTTAGCATTTACTCCTCCTATATATCTGAATAAATGCTGGCCGGTTTCCTGTGCGGCAGCATGAGCAACCGCAAGCGAAACGCCCAAAATTGCATTGGCTCCGAGTTTGGCTTTGTTGGGAGTGCCATCAATCTCAATCATCCTGTTGTCGATCTCGGATTGCTCGGCAACAAAAAGACCTTCTAGCTCTTCGGCAAGAATATCGTTGACGTTTAGTACCGCTTTTAAAACTCCTTTTCCCATATAAGTGCTTTTATCACCATCCCTTAATTCAACGGCTTCGTGTATTCCGGTTGACGCCCCGGAAGGAATGGCCGCACGGCCTATGATTCCGTTGGATGTAAATACATCAACCTCAATGGTTGGGTTACCTCTTGAATCGAGGATTTGCCTTGCATGAATATTTGCTATTTGACTCATTAATATATGTGTTTAAATTTTTCGCAAATCTACTCAAAAAAAACCTTGAAGATACTTTATTGCGAATTGGTTGGTTTATTTTGGCATTAGGTTTCAGGGCGGCGGTTCAAACATTCATATTTGTATCGATTGCGGGCTATCGTTGATTTGTCAACAAAAAAAAGGCAGCCATTATATGGCTGCCTTTTGAATTCTTTAAGTAGAAGGTTTACTCTTCTGCTTTTGTATTTTCATCGGTCGATTCAACAGAAGATTCCTCTTTTGCTGTAACCTCGGTTGTTTTATTTTCTTCGACAACTGTTTCGGCAACAGCCTCAACAGCAGTTTTTTTTCTGGCGCCGCCGCCACGACGACGTCTTGTAGTTTTCTTAACGGCTTTCTTTTCTGACAACAACAGCTCGTTATAGTCAACAAGTTCGATCATTGCCATTTCTGCATTGTCGCCCTGGCGCTTACCAAGTTTTATGATTCTTGTATATCCTCCAGGACGGTCAGCAATCTTGCCTGCAATATCCCTAAACAGTTCGGTTACAGCATATTTATCGCGCAAATAACCAAAAACTATTCTGCGCGAATGTGTGGTGTCGTCTTTTGATTTCGTTATCAAGGGTTCGACGTATGATCTAAGTGCTTTAGCTTTGGCTACTGTGGTCGTGATTCTTTTGTGTAGAATCAGCGATGATGCCATATTCGAAAGCATTGCTTTACGGTGTGAACTGGTTCTTCCCAGATGATTAAAACTCTTTCTGTGTCTCATCTCACTATTCCTTATCTAATTTATATTTTGCTGTGTTCATACCAAACTCAAGGCCTTTAGTATCAACTAATTGGTCAAGTTCTGCCAGCGATTTTTTACCAAAATTCCTGAACTTCAGAAGGTCGTTCCTATTATAGGAGACCAGTTCGCCCAAAGTCTCGACATCAGCGGCTTTAAGGCAGTTTAACGCCCTGACCGATAAATCCATGTCAACAAGTTTGGTTTTCAGCAGCTGACGGATATGCAAAGTGTTTTCGTCAAATTCCTCGGTAATTGATTTTTCTTCCTTCTCTAGTGTAATTTTCTCGTCGGAGAAAAGCATAAAGTGATGGATTAGGATTTTTGCAGCTTCCTTGAGTGCATCCTTAGGATGTATAGATCCGTCCGTATCGACATCGATAACCAGTTTTTCGTAGTCGGTTTTCTGCTCTACCCTGTAGTTTTCAACATGAAACTTCACGTTTTTGATAGGTGTATGAATAGAGTCGATAGCGATGGTGCCAACACTGGCGTTAGGATCCTGATTTTCTTCTGCTGGAATATAGCCCCTGCCTTTAGCAACGGTAATTTCCATGCTAAGTTTAATGGAAGGTTCTAGTTTGCAGATTAGTTCTTCAGGGTTTAAAACCTGAAACACGGATAGGAATTTGTTGATATCACCGGCTCTGAATTCTTCCTGGTCACCTATAACGATATTTACTTTTTCGGTGCTTTCATTTTGAATTTGTTGTTTGAAGCGAATTTTCTTGAGATTGAGGACAATCTCGGTAACGTCTTCGACAACGCCTTCTATGGTAGAGAATTCGTGTACTACACCATCTATTTTTACATTAGTGATAGCAAAGCCTTCCAAGGAAGAAAGCAATATTCTCCTAAGGGCGTTGCCAATGGTCATACCAAAACCGGGTTCCAACGGGCGAAACTCAAACGATCCCTTAAAATCATTGGCTTCGTTCATTATTACCTTATCAGGTTTTTGAAATGCTAAAATTGCCATAGTTATTGTTTAACTTTATGTTTTCTAAAAAAAATGCAAATATACTACTTAGAGTACAATTCCACAATGAGTTGCTCTTGAATGTTCTCCGGAATTTCATCGCGCGAAGGCATGTTCAGGAATTTGCCCTGAAGTTTTTCCGGGTCCCATTCGAGCCAGGAGAAATTCCGTGTGTTAGACTTGAGCGATTCCGTAATAACAAAAAGGCTTTTTGATTTTTCGCGCACACCGATGATATCACCGGGCTTAACGGTATAAGATGCAATATTTACAACTTTTCCGTTAACAGTGATGTGGCGGTGCAACACTAGTTGGCGCGCACCTGAGCGGGATGGTGAGATTCCGAAACGGAAAACAACATTGTCCAAACGCGCTTCTATTAACTGAAGCAGGTTTTCGCCCGTAATGCCTTTTTTGCGCGATGCTTCTTGAAATATATTGCGGAATTGCTTTTCGAGGATACCATAAGTATATTTGGCTTTTTGTTTAGCCTGCAATTGGGTACCGTATTCCGAAGTCTTTCTTCTCCTGGAATTACCATGTTGCCCCGGGGGGTAATTTTTTTTCTCAAGGTATTTGTCAGGGCCGAAAATGGGGTCTCTGAACTTTCTTGCTATCTTAGATTTGGGGCCAATATATCTTGCCATAACTAATTTATTTTATCAATTTTTTGATTGCTTGTTAAACTCTTCTTCTTTTCGGAGGACGGCATCCGTTGTGGGGCATGGGCGTTACGTCGATGATCTCGGTAACCTCGATACCTGATGAGTGGATAGTTCTCATTGCGGACTCGCGTCCGGCGCCTGGTCCTTTTACATAAACCTTGACTTTACGTAATCCAAGATCATAAGCTACTTTAGAGCAATCTTCAGCCGCAAGCTGAGCGGCGTAGGGAGTGTTCTTTTTGGAACCTCTAAATCCCATTTTCCCTGATGACGACCACGAAATAATTTGGCCATCCTCATTTGCGAGCGATACGATGATGTTGTTGAATGAAGCTTTGATGAAGGCTTTTCCCAGAGGAGAAACCTTAACAACTCTTTTTTTTGTACTTCTGGTCTTTTTTGCCATAGTTGCTATTTTCTATACTATGAAATATTATTTACTATTTAGTCGCTTTTTTCTTATTGGCAACAGTTTTCTTGCGTCCTTTACGTGTACGCGCGTTGTTTTTTGTGGTTTGGCCCCTTAAGGGTAAACCTATACGATGCCTTATCCCCCTATATGTCCCGATGTCCATCAATCTTTTGATGTTCATCTGGGTTTCGGAACGAAGCTCGCCTTCAACAGTGTGCGAATCACCGATAATCGTACGAACTGCATTTTGCTCGTCATCAGTCCAGTCTTGAACTTTTTTATCGAATTCAATACCTGCTTTCGTTAATATTTGTTGAGCGGCACTGCGTCCTATTCCGTAAATATAGGTCAAGCCTATTTCCCCGCGTTTTTTGTTTGGGATATCTACTCCAGCAATCCTAGCCATAATAATATCTTAATTTATTTATTAATTCCCTTTTTAACCCTGACGTTGCTTAAACTTGGGGTTTTTCTTGTTAATGACATACAACCTTCCTTTCCGACGTACTATCTTGTCATCGGCGGTTCTTTTTTTAATAGATGCTTTTATCTTCATCTTATGCAGATTTATTTATTTATACCTGAACGTTATTCTACCTTTTGTTAGATCGTAAGGCGACATTTCCAGTTTTACCCGGTCGCCCGGCAATATTTTAATATAATGCATTCTCATCTTACCTGAAATATGGGCGATAATGACATGTCCATTTTCAAGCTCAACACGGAACATTGCGTTCCCCAGTGATTCAATTACTGTTCCATCTTGTTCTATTGACTGCTGTTTAGCCATATTAAGTTATTTATTATTTAATACTTCTTCAATATAATCAAAAGTTGACAAAATGTCCGCCTTCCCGTTTCTTATGGCCACGTCGTGCTCGAAGTGGGCCGAAGGCAAGGAGTCGGCAGTCTTGATTGTCCAGCCGTCATTTTCCTGAACAACATCCTTTGCGCCCAGGTTTATCATCGGCTCTATTGCTAATGCCATGCCGGGTTTCAATTTAATCCCGGTCCCTCTTCTCCCATAGTTTGGCACTTCGGGTTTCTCGTGTAAATTTCTTCCCACCCCGTGGCCAACTAAATCCCTGACTACGGAATAACCAAAACCTTCAACGTATGATTGGACCGCATGCCCTATGTCTCCTACTCGTTTTCCGGCAACAGCCTGGTCGATAGCAAGATATAATGACTCTTTGGTTCGTTGAAGCAGCAATAAATAATCCTCCTTTACATTGCCTACAGCAAAAGTATAAGCAGAATCCCCGTAAAAACCGTTCATATACGTACCGCAATCAACAGAAACAATGTCGCCATCTTCAAGAATGCGCTCTCCGGGAATCCCATGTACTACTTCTTCGTTTACCGAAATGCAGAGGGATCCCGGAAATCCGCCATAACCCTTAAAACCGGGAACAGCACCGTGGTCCCTGATAAATTCTTCGGCAATGGCATCCAGCACTATAGTTTTGATACCGGGCTTTATTACTTTGGCAACCTCAGCCAGAGTTTTTCCAACAAGTAAAGAACTTTGTCTTTGTATTTCTATTTCTTCGTCTGATTTGAAATGTATCATCGTCAGAAGAAAAAATTACATACTAAATGTCGATGGCCTTCCTTCTATGCGTCCTGATTTTGTTAGACCATCGTAGTGGCGCATTAAGAGGTAACTTTCTATTTGCTGAAGGGTGTCGAGGACAACTCCGACAAGAATCAGCAATGAGGTACCACCATAAAATTGAGCAAATGTACTATTTACCCCTGCCATCATGGCAAAGGCTGGCATAATTGCAATAACACCAAGGAAAATGGAGCCTGGAAGAGTAATTCTTGAAAGTATGTTGTCAAGATATTCGGCAGTTCTCTTACCCGGTTTGACACCTGGTATAAACCCTCCGTTTTTCTTCAGATCGTCAGCCATTTGGTTCGGATTGATTGTAATTGCAGTATAAAAGTAGGTAAACAGTATAATCATGATAAAGAATGTGAAATTATACCAAAAACCTGTAAAGTCGGTAAATGCCGAAGCAATACCCGTCATTGTTTCCGAATCGGAGAACCCGACGAGAGTTATGGGTAAGAACATAATTGCCTGGGCAAAGATGATAGGCATTACGCCTGCGGAGTTTACTTTTAGCGGGAGATATTGCCTTACGCCGCCATATTGTTTGTTGCCAACAATTCGTTTTGCATATTGTACCGGCACTTTGCGAGTTCCTTGTACTAATGCGATAGTGAAAAGAATCACAAAAATAAGGACGACTATTTCTAGCAAGAAATAGACCAAGCCGCCTCCTTGTTGTTCAACTTTAGCTATAAACTCGCCAAACAAGGCGAAAGGCAGACGGGCTATTATACCGATCATGATGATTAAGGAGATACCGTTCCCGATTCCTTTATCAGTTATCTTTTCACCTAACCACATAACGAAAAGCGTTCCTGCTATAAGTATTACGGTTGATGACAGCCAGAAGAACAAGCTAGGGCTTGTGATAGCCGGGTTGAAAGGAGTGATAGCCTCTGCTGGAAGTTGAGAAACTAAGTTGGCAATATAACTTGGAGCCTGAAGCCCAACGATAACAACGGTTAGGTAACGTGTTATTTGGTTGATTTTTCTTCTTCCGCTTTCTCCTTCGCGCTGAAGGCGCTGAAAATATGGTATTGCCATACCGAGCAACTGGATTACGATAGATGCCGATATATAAGGCATGATACCCAATGCAAAAATTGAAGCGTTAGAAAATGCCCCACCGGAGAACATGTTCAGCAAGCCGAGGAGGCCGCTGCTAGTTTGGTTCTGCAAGTTTGAGAGCATCCCCGGGTCAACGCCGGGTATAACAACGTATGATCCTAACCTATAGATAAGCAAAATACCCAAGGTGTAAAGGATGCGGTTGCGCAGTTCCTCAATTTTATTTATATTCCTTATGGTTTCTATTAACTTCTTCATTAAGTTTTAAATTTTAATGGCTTTACCTCCTTTAGATTCAATGGCTTCTGTTGCTGATTTCGAGAAGGCATGGGCAGTAACTTCCACGCTTGCGGTAAGTTCGCCCATTCCTAATATTTTAATCAGGTCTTTTTTTGAAGCCAGACCGTTTTCAACAAACACCTGAGGGTTGAAAGAAGTGATTTTCTTTTCGTCGGCAAGTTTTTGAAGAACCTCTATATTAATGCCGTGATACTCTTTACGGTTAATATTTTTGAAACCAAATTTAGGCACCCTGCGGTAAAGTGGCATCTGGCCACCTTCAAAGCCTATTTTTCTTTTGTACCCTGATCTTGACTGTGCGCCTTTGTGACCTTTGGTTGCAGTGCCACCATGTCCTGAGCCTTCGCCTCGACCGATACGTTTTTTACTTTTCGTAGAACCTTTAGCAGGTTTAAGATTGCTTAAATCCATCGTGTAATATTTTTAAATTTCTTCAACCTTCAGTAAGTGGCTAACTTTATTTATCATTCCCAATACTTGAGGCGTGGCTTCAAGCTCATTCGAATGATTAAGTTTTTTAATGCCGAGTGCAATAATAGTCCTTTTTTGACGAAGGGGCCTGTTAATTGCACTTCTTACTTGTGTGATTCTTAATTTTTTCATTTCTCTTTTCTAATTATCCGTTAAATACTGTATCGAGTTCAACGCCACGGATTTGTGCCACAGTATAAGGATCCCTTAATTGCGACAGTGCATCGATAGTGGCTTTGACCACAGAGTGGGGGTTTGACGAGCCTTTTGATTTGGCAAGTACGTCTTTAACGCCAACGCTTTCGAGAACAGCTCGCATGGCGCCGCCGGCAATTACCCCGGTACCGGGCGCGGCAGGTTTTATAAATACTCTCGCGCCACTATATTTTCCGGTTTGTTCATGAGGAAGTGTTCCGTGCATAACAGGAACGTTGATAAGATGTTTTTTTGCGTCATCAATACCTTTGGCGATGGCAGCAGTTACTTCTTTTGCTTTGCCAAGCCCATATCCGACGACACCGTTTTCGTTACCAACGACCACGATAGCCGAGAAACTGAACGTACGGCCGCCTTTTGTGACTTTGGTTACCCTTTGTATGCTCACCAGGCGGTCTTTGAATTCGATCTCGCTGGATTTAACACGTTTTACATTTACGTTTGACATAGTTCTTCCTTAAAATTTTAGTCCTTCTTCCCTGGCAGCTTCGGCAAGCGATTTTACTCTGCCATGATATAAATAACCGTTTCTATCAAAAATTACTGTCTCGATACCTTTATCTTTGGCCTTTTTTGCAACAAGTTTTCCAACTTCTTTAGCCTGATCGATTTTGTTCATTTTTGAACCTTCCAGTTCTTTCTCCCTCGACGAGGCAGAAACAAGCGTTTGGCCGTTGGTGTCGTCGATCAGCTGGACATAGATTTGCTTATTGCTCCTGAACACGCTCATTCTTGGTCTTTCGGACGTACCATTTACAATCTTGCGGATCCGTTGCTTAATTCTAAGCCTGCGATATTCTTTTTTATTCTTTATTCCCATTTTACTGAGGTTTTCCTGTTAAACAGATATTTTTTTATTTGGCGGCTGCTTTACCGTCTTTCCTTCTAAGCACTTCACCCTGGAACTTGATGCCTTTGCCTTTGTATGGCTCAGGCCTCCTGAACGATCTTATTTTTGCTGCTACCTGGCCAATAAGTTGCTTATCTATCGACGACAGCTTGATAATAGGGTTTTTCCCCCTCTCGGTAACGGTTTCCACTTTCACCTCGATCGGTAGCTCAAAAAAGATATGATGCGAAAACCCGAGTGCCAGCTCCAGCAACTGTCCTTTGGCATCGGCTTTATAGCCTACTCCCACAAGTTCCTGTACTGTTGTATATCCTTCGTTGACACCTTTTATCATTCCGGCAACCAACGAGCGGTAGAGACCGTGTTTTGACTTATGATCCTTGCTCTCGGTAGCTCGCTCGAAGACAAGTGTGCCATCTTCGTTCTTGATACTAATGGCAGGGTCAACAAGTTGCTCAAGTTCGCCTAGCTTGCCTTTTACGCTAATGCGGTTGGTATCGCTAACTTTTACTTCAACACCTTCTGGAATTGCTATTGGTAATTTTCCTATTCTTGACATTGATCTATCTCCTGTTTTAACTTACATAACAAATTACTTCGCCACCTACGTTAAGCTTGCGGGCCTCTTTATCGCTGATAACACCTTTTGATGTTGACATGATAGCGATTCCTAGTCCGTTCATTACCCTTGGGAGTTCGTCGGAACCTACATACTTGCGCAAACCGGGCGTGGAAATGCGGTCAAGTTTGTTGATAGCCGATATTTTTGTTACCGGATGGTATTTTAGGGCTATCTTGATAGTTCCCTGAGCGGTCTTATCCTCAAACTTGTAGTTTAAAATATATCCTTTTTCAAAAAGGATTTTTGTGATGTCTTTTTTTAGGTTTGAAGCAGGTACTTCCACCATTCGGTGATTCGCAGAAACTGCATTCCTGATTCTAGTTAAAAAATCTGCTATCGGATCGGTAATCATCTTTTTCTTTTTTTAAATTAAAATTACCAACTGGTCTTCTTTATTCCCGGTATTAAGCCGTTTAAGGCCATTTCCCTGAAATTAATACGTGAAACCCCAAATTGTCTCATATAACCTTTTGGTCGGCCTGAAAGTCCACAGCGATTGTGCAAGCGTACGGGCGAAGCGTTGCGAGGCAGTTTCTGAAGTGCGTCGTAATCTCCTGCCTTTTTAAGTTGGGCACGTTTGGCAGCGTATTTCTCAACCATTTTTTGTCTTTTGCGCTCACGCGCTTTCATTGACTCTTTTGCCATGAGTATTTATTTTTTTTGATTTTTAAACGGTAGTCCGAATTCTTTGAGAAGCGATAAGGCTTCGTTATCGGTTTTTGCCGATGTAACAAATGTTATGTCCATACCGTTAATTTTGTTTACCTTATCTATATTTATCTCGGGGAAGATGATTTGTTCAGGGATGCCGAAAGTATAGTTCCCGCGTCCGTCGAATCCTTTATCGTTGATCCCCCTGAAGTCCCTGACCCTTGGTAGGGCAACGGCAACGAGGCGGTCGAGGAATTCGTACATTTTATCTCCCCTTAGCGTAACCCTTACGCCTATCGGGTTGCCTTTGCGCAGCTTGAAGTTTGAGACGTCCTTCTTGGAAATTGTAGGGACGGCTTTCTGACCTGTAACCGCTGTCATCTCGGCAATGCCCGAATCGATGAGCTTCTTGTCCGTCAAGGCAGCGCCAATACCCTGGTTGACAGAAATTTTCTCCAGTTTTGGCACCTGCATCACTGTTTTGTAACCAAATTGCTTGGTTAGCTCAGGTATAATGTTTTCCTGATACTTCTTTCTTAATCTCGGTTGATATTCCATTACTTGATTACCTCCCCTGATTTTTTGGAAAAACGAACGGTTTTCCCTGATTTCTCATCTTTTCTTCTTCCTGTCCTGGTAGGCTTACCAGTATTGTCGATTATCATGAGGTTGGAAATGTTGACAGCAGCTTCTTGCTTTACTATCCCTCCCTTAGGATTGTCGGCATTTGGCTTGGTGTGCTTTGAAATCAAGTTCACACCTTCAACGATGGCCCTGCCTTTTTCTTTGTTAACAACAAGGACCCTGCCTGACTGCCCTTTGCTGTTACCGGCAATTACCATTACGTTGTCACCTTTTTTTATGTTCAATTTAGTCATAAAAACTATTTTTTTAAAGCACTTCCGGTGCGAGTGATACAATTTTCATATACTGCTTGTCGCGCAATTCGCGAGCTACTGGGCCAAATATACGAGTGCCAAGCATTTCGCCGTTGGCATTTAATAATACAACTGCGTTGTCATCGAAGCGGATATAGGAACCGTCATTTCTTCTGATTTCTTTTTTTGTCCTAACGATAACACCTTTAGTAACTGTACCTTTTTTAATATTTCCTGATGGAAGGGCATGCTTGACGGTAACAACTATTTGATCCCCAATACTGGCATAGCGTTTTCTGGTACCGCCAAGTACCCTGATGCAAAGCACCTCTTTAGCACCACTGTTATCAGCAACAGCAAGTCTCGATTCTTGTTGTATCATGGTTATTTAGCTCTTTCAATTATTTCTACCAATCTCCAGTTTTTACTCTTGCTCAATGGCCTGGTTTCCATTATACGGACGGTATCGCCGATATTGCAATCGTTTTTTTCGTCGTGAGCAACAAATTTGTTTGATTTCTTAACATATTTGCCATAAACAGGGTGTTTAAACCTGCGCTCGATTTGAACGACTATTGATTTATCCATTTTGTTGCTGACAACAACTCCTGTTCTTTCTTTTCTAAGATTTCTTTTTTCCATCACCTGATTACTTATTGTTTTTTTCTTCAAGGATTCTCTTTCTCATCTCGGTTTCCAGCCTGGCAATTGTTTTCTTCCTCTCCGTTAATTGATGAGGGTTTTCCAGTGGGGAAACCGCGTGGTTTAATCTCATGCGCACCAGCGTCTTTCTTTCTTCTTCAAGTCTGTCCTTGATATCGGCTGTGCTAAGTTCTTTTACTACTTCCTGTTTCATCATTATATATATTAGGCAGTATAATCTCTTCTTACAATAAATTTAGTCAAGACAGGTAATTTTTGTGCAGCCAGTCTTAATGCTTCTTTAGCTATATCAAGAGGAACGCCTTCTGCTTCAAAAAGAATGCGGCCTGGAGTAACCCTTGCTACGAAATATTCAGGAGAACCTTTACCTTTGCCCATCCTTACCTCGGCAGGTTTTTTGGTAACCGGCTTGTCGGGGAAGATCCTGATCCAAATTTGGCCTTCGCGCTTCATCCTGCGCGTAACAGCCTGTCTGGCAGCTTCGATTTGGCGAGATGTGATCCATGCCTCCTCCATAGTTTTAATTCCAAATGATCCAAATGCAAGTTGGTGCCCGCGCTGGGCATTGCCTTTCATTTTTCCTTTTTGCTGCTTCCTATATTTAGTCCGTTTAGGTTGTAACATCCTATTATAAATTAAAATTTCAAATTAAATTATCTTCTTCTTCTTTGTCTTCCACCACCTTTTGGGCCAGCGCTCTCGCGTTTTTTGTTTCCGCCAATAGTGGTTTGGACAAGTTCAGGCTTGCCATATACCTCACCTTTGAATATCCATACCTTTATACCGATTCTGCCATAGGTGGTATGAGCCTCAACAAGGGAGTAGTCGATATTTGCGCGCAATGTATGCAATGGGATACGACCTTCTTTATATTGTTCGGTACGTGCCATCTCGGCTCCGCCAAGTCTTCCTGATATAAGAACTTTTATTCCTTCGGCGCCAAGGCGCATGCTTGAGGCGATGGAAGTTTTAATGGCTCTGCGGAAGCTTACCCTGCCTTCGATCTGACGTGCGATATTGTTGGCGACGAGGTTTGCATCCAGCTCGGGCCGCTTGATTTCCGAGATGTTGATCTGTACTTCTTTGCCGGTAAGTTTTTTCAGTTCTTCTTTAAGTTTGTCAACTTCCTGGCCACCTTTCCCGATAATTATTCCCGGGCGAGCGGTGTTTATCGTAACAGTAACAAGTTTAAGGGTTCTTTCAATCATTATCTTGGAAACTCCGGCTTTTGAAAGGCGTGCGTTCAGATACTTTCTGATTTTGTCGTCCTCTACAAGCTTGGTGGAGAAATCTTTTCCGCCATACCAGTATGAGTCCCATCCTTTGATTATGCCTAACCTGAGTCCTATTGGATTAGTCTTTTGTCCCATTCTTATATTACTTAAATATTATTATTCGCATTTGTTGTGTCGCCAGCACCTTCAACAACGGCTTCCTGACTGCGGTTGCCGAGAATGATGGTAACATGGTTTGATCTTTTCCTGATCCTGTGAGCCCTACCTTGCGGTGCAGGCTGGATCCTCTTGAGCATCCTTCCGCTGTCAACCATTATTTGCTTGATATATAGTTGGTTGTCCTCGATTCGGGCACCTTCGTTGTTAACTTCCCAGTTAGCGATTGCCGAGCGTAGGAGTTTGTAAACGCGGTTTGAAGCCTCTTTTGGCGAGTGTTGCAGAATTCCTAATGCAGGCTCTACGTCCAATCCGCGAATCATGTCGGCCACAAGCCTCATCTTTCTTGGAGATGTGGGTACATTGCGCAACCTGGCAATGTATAGCGTTTTACGTGCTTCTTTTCTCTTTTCTGCACTATTGTGTTTTCTGGATCCCATTGTATCGCTTTTTAAATTCCTTATCTACCTTTATCTTTTTTTCCGGCATGACCTCTAAATTGTCTCGTTGGTGCGAATTCACCTAGTTTGTGGCCAACCATGTTCTCGGTTACGTAAACCGGGATAAATTTGTTTCCGTTGTGCACTGCTATGGTTTGCCCCACAAAGTCAGGTGAGATCATAGATGCCCTGGACCATGTCTTAATCACGGTTTTTTTACCTGATTCAACGTTGGCCATAACTTTTTTATCAAGTTTGATATCTATGTATGGACCTTTTTTTAACGAACGACTCATATTGATTATTAATTAACGTTCAACTATTTTTTTCTTCTTTCAATGATATATTTACTGGAGGCTTTCTTCTTGGACCTGGTTCTGTAACCTTTGGCCGGTAGTCCCTTGCGCGAGCGCGGGTGCCCACCTGATGACCTGCCTTCGCCACCGCCCATAGGGTGGTCAACCGGGTTCATGGCTACGCCTCGTACTCTTGGCCGGCGGCCTAACCATCTGCTGCGACCAGCTTTTCCTGATCTCTCGAGTTGGTGGTCGGCATTTGAAACCATGCCGATTGTTGCCTTACATGTTTGCAGTATCAACCTGGTTTCTCCTGATGGCAGCTTAATGACCGCAAATTTACCGTCGCGGGTCATTAATTGCGCATAAGAACCTGCGCTCCTGGCCATTTTTGCTCCCTGTCCGGGGCGCAGCTCGATATTGTGGATAACAGTACCAAAAGGAATATCGCTCATGTACATGCTGTTTCCAATATCTGGGTTAACCCCTTTTCCGGCATTTATTTCCTGACCTACCTGAAGGCCTTTCGGTGCGATAATGTATCGTTTCTCACCATCTTTGTAGAACACCAATGCTATACGTGCAGTACGGTTTGGGTCATATTCAATGGTTTTGACTACGCCAGGAATACCTTCTTTGTCTCTTTTGAAATCGATGATCCTATATTTCTGTTTGTGACCGCCACCAATGTTGCGGATAGTCATCCTGCCTTCGCTATTACGACCTCCCGATCTTTTCTTTGGAGCCAAAAGGCTCTTCTCCGGTTTTCCGGTTGTGATGTCTTTGTAGTCGCTTATTATCTTAAAGCGTTGACCCGGTGTTGTTGGTTTATATTTTTTCAGTGCCATTTCTACCTCCTAAATGTTGCTAAAAAAATCAATGTTTTCTCCTTCGGCAACTGTAACTATTGCTTTTTTAAAACTATTAGTTTTACCTGAGATCACTCCTGATTTTGTAAAACGTTGCTTCCTTTTTCCGGAATAATTCATAGTATTTACTGAAACCACCTGTACTCCGTAAAGCTCTTCAACCTCTAATTTGATCTGGATCTTGTTGGCTCTTTTGTCAACGATGAATCCATACTGGTTGAGGCTTTCGCCTTTGGCAGTCATTTT
Source organism: Bacteroidota bacterium (assembly GCA_024279935.1). GTDB lineage: Bacteria > Bacteroidota > Bacteroidia > Bacteroidales > F082 > BM524. The sequence goes on along the minus strand of JAJRQZ010000071.1, from coordinate 2,859 downwards.
TTCAGTAATTACCGGTTTAAATATTACGCTCATTATCTTTCAGTTTTATTTATTTGAAAACATTTCCTCAAAAGTTTTCAAAGAACTTTCTACTAATAATATCTTGTTGGCGTTTAAAATCTCGTAGGTGCTAATGCTGTCGGCCCTTAACACTTTGGCGCCTTGAACGTTTCGTGATGATAAAGCCAGGTTGTCGGTGTTTTCCTTGACAACAAGCAAGGTTTTCTTTCCTTCGAGATTGAAGTTCTTCAATATGTTGACGAACTCCTTTGTTTTAGGTGTTTCAACTTTAAAATCCTCAACAACAACTATGTCGTTGCCTTTGGCTCTATACGTGAGTGCCGATTTACGGGCAAGTCTTTTGACCTTTTTGTTCAATTTGAAGCCGTAGTTGCGCGGATGCGGGCCGAAAACTCTGCCGCCGCCTCTGAACAAAGGGTTCTTGATATCTCCTGCGCGGGCAGTACCAGTGCCTTTTTGTTTTTTTATCTTGCGCGTACTTCCTTTGACGTCGCTTCTTTCTTTGGAATCGTGTGTGCCTTGGCGTTTGTTGGCCATAATCAACTTGGTGTCGAGATAAATGGCATGGTCGTTGGGCTCAATTCCGAAGATTGAATCGTCCAGTGTAACTTTCTTTGATGTGGCTTCACCACTTATGTTATGTACTGTTAGCTCCATCTTTCTATCTTTACGTATGAATTATTTGGTCCGGGAACAGCACCTTTTACTACCAGTACGTTCTTTTCCGGAATAATTTTCATTATCTGGAGGTTTATCATCTTAACCTTGTTTCCTCCTGTCCTGCCGGCCATGCGCATTCCCTTGAACACTCTTGAAGGATATGATGATGCACCAATCGATCCCGGCGCCCTCAGTCGGTTGTGCTGGCCGTGGGTGGCATCGTTTACGCCCTTGAAATTATAGCGCTTTACAACTCCCTGGAAACCTTTTCCTTTTGAAGTTCCTACAACATCAACAAATTCGCCGGTTTTAAAAACACTGACATCCACAATGTCGCCAAACTGTTTCTTCTCCTCAAAACGGGTAAACTCGGCTACAAGTTTCTTAGGAGTTGTTTTAGCTTTGGCGAAATGTCCTTTTAATGCAGCAGTGGTATGCTTTTCTTTTTTCTCCTCGTATCCTAGCTGGATAGCTGAATAGCCATCAGTTTCAACTGTACGGACCTGAGTTACAACACATGGGCCTGCTTCGATAACGGTACATGGGATGTTTTTCCCATTCTCGTCATAAATACTGGTCATGCCTATTTTCTTTCCTAATAATCCTGACATTTCTACAATTCTTTAAGCCGTTATTTAAACTTTAATCTCTACTTCGACACCACTTGGAAGTTCAAGTCTCATGAGTGCATCAATAGTTTTTGATGATGAGTTATAAACGTCCATGAGTCTTTTGAAAGTGCTTAGTTCAAACTGCTCTCTCGACTCTTTGTTAACAAAAGTTGAGCGGTTTACCGTGAAGACCTTCTTGTGTGTAGGCATCGGTATTGGGCCGCTTACAACTGCACCTGTCGATTTTACCGACTTGGCGATCTTTTCTGCTGATTTATCAACCAGGTTGTGATCGTACGACTTTAATTTAATTCTTATTCTTTGGCTCACCTTAATATAGTTTAGCTAATTATTCCTTTTACTTCTTTTATGACTTCTTCGGCAATGCTGTTGGGCGCTTGGTTGTATGAGTTGAACTCCATACTTGAGGATGCCCTTCCCGAGGTGATCGTGCGCAAGGACGTAACGTATCCGAACATTTCCGATAATGGCACCATTGCCTTGATTACCTGAACGCCTACTTTGGCGGTAACGCTTTCCAGGATTGCCCTTCTGCGGTTTAAGTCGCCGGTAACATCACCTAAGTTTTCGTCAGGGGTAACAACTTCGACTTTCATTATCGGCTCAAGTAATTTTGCCTTGGCTCTTTTAGCTGCTGCCTTGAAGCCGATTTTTGCTGCTAGCTCAAACGATAACTGGTCGGAGTCAACAGGGTGGAATGAACCGTCAAAGAGCCTTACTCTCATGCTTTCAACTTCAAAACCTGCCAAAACGCCATTTCTCATCGCTAGCTCAAATCCTTTTTTAACTGATGGGATGAATTCTTTCGGAATGGACCCTCCTTTGACCTCGTCGATAAATTCCAGGCCTGTAAGCCCGTCGTGCCTTGGCCCCAGTTCAAACTGTATGTTAGCGAATTTACCGCGACCACCGGTTTGTTTCTTGTATATTTCTTTATGCTCTATACTGGCAGTGAGGGTTTCCTTGTATGCAACTTGTGGCTGCCCTATATTGCATTCGATATTAAACTCGCGCTTCAGCCTGTCGATCAAGATGTCAAGGTGAAGCTCGCCCATGCCCGAAATAATAGTTTGTCCCGATTGCTCGTCAGTACGAACTTTAAATGTTGGGTCTTCTTCGGCAAGTTTTCCTAATGCCAGGGACATCTTGTCGATGTCTTTTTGAGTTTTCGGCTCAATTGCGATGCTTATTACAGGTTCGGGGAATGTAATCGATTCCAATATGATCGGTGCTCCCTCCTCTGTCAGGGTGTCTCCTGTTCGGATAGTCTTAAAGCCGACAGCGGCGCCTATATCGCCTGCTTCTATTTTGTCTAACGGGTTTTGCTTGTTGGCATACATCTGCATTATGCGGCTGATTCTTTCCTTTTTGCCGGTTGATACGTTGTAAACATAAGACCCGGCTGTTAAAGTGCCTGAATAAACCCTGAAAAAGCACAAACGACCTACAAAGGGGTCAGTTGCAATTTTAAATGCAAGTGCGCTGAATTTATCATTCGGGTCAGGAGAGCGGTATTCTGTTGCGTCTGTTTTCGGGTTTGTTCCTT
>JAJRQZ010000070.1 GCA_024279935.1 Bacteroidota bacterium | reverse complement strand
TTGGTTAATCCAATTTTTCGAATACCCTTTTTTAAGATATGTTTCCATTGCTCTGTCAAAAGCCTTTTCAGGGTCTTCCGTTTCTTCAATTCTTTCGTATCCAACCTTAGCCAACCAAACTTTAAAAGGTTCGGCTTTCGGTGAAGGAATAGATTGAATTATGCGTAAAAGTCCTTCTGTGTCTGCACAATCAGTTGTGTGCTTTTTCCCGTCTGACGCTTTTAATTTCAGTTGTACGATAATTTCGTACAACTGATTAAACCCTTCTTTTATAAGTTTTCGTTTTAAATCACTCCAGTATCTACGTGGACTATTACTTTCAGTTAAAGTCTCAATTATGTCAATTACTGAAAAATACCATTTTTCAGATTCATTATTCCAATGAACTCTTATTTTTTTGGATTTAAATAGTTTTATCGAAGTCTCTTTTTTCATATTCTCTTTTCAAGAAGTCGAATTCAAAGATAATCAATCTTTTTGAGTTCGAGTTTTTATTTGGAAAATGGTTTTTTCACAATGAATGCCAACATTTAATGTGCCACTGTTATCGCCAAGTTTAAAAAACAAGATTCATGGCAGATGGGATGTTAGAGCGAGTAGTGACAAGAAGTCCGGAGATCATTGGCGAAGAAAAAAATCACGGTTAAATAAAAGGTAATGAGGGGAAATCGCAGGGCATAATGATGTCCAGCGCCCGTTTATTGCGAGAAAAGACCTTAATTTGCATTTTTAATTAAAATATTTTGATAATATGAAACATGCTGAAATACATACCGAAAAAGGTATTATGAAAGTTGAATTTTACGAGGCCGATGCGCCAAAGACAGTCGAGAACTTTATCTCCCTTGCCAATAAAGGTTTTTACGATGGGCTCAACTTCCACCGGGTTATCCCTAACTTCGTTATCCAGGGAGGATGTCCCGAGGGAACAGGAGCGGGCGGCCCGGGTTATTCCATTGACTGCGAACTGGATGGCGACAATCAGCATCACGACAGAGGAGTTCTCTCTATGGCTCATGCCGGAAGGAATACCGGCGGTTCGCAGTTTTTTATCTGCCATAGCAGGGAAAACACAGCCCATCTCGACCGACAGCATACATGCTTCGGAAAAGTTTATGAAGGACTTGATATTATAGATGATATTCGTCAGGGTGATAAGATCGAGAAAATAGTTATAGTGGGGTAATGCCGGCATAAGGTCAATTTGCCTGAACTATATATTTGATTAAAAGGCTATTTGCCAGCCGTTTACAACCTTGGTAAAAAGCCTTTTTTTTATTTCTGCGTATTTTTTTCTGTTGCAGCCACGATAAATCTATACCCACAGCACTTGCAAATCCAATAATTATCCTGTCTGTGGCTTTTCATTCACTACCATCTTGCAAATGAGGCTTGAGTCATCAACCTCAAATATCGTGCTTCGAAGATCGAAATTCGATGCCAATTCGATACTATCCCCGGAGATGTCGATTCCAACGACTTTTCCGGCTTTTTCAATAGCTCCGCCGTTACTCTCCCGTATCCGCAGCCCAAATCCAAGACCGCATCCGTTTGTTTTATTTCAGTCAGGACGAATTCTATCTCAGCCCTGAGGAACTGCTTAACCTTGGGGGGAGCCAGTTCGTAACATTTTTGTAGTTTGTTGGAATTCAATAAATCCGATTATTAATTCTTCATTCTTAAGCTTTTAAAGGATTGCCCCGATCGCGGCCCATAATAGTTTAGGGCTTATAATAACCTCGTCTCATAAAAAGAATTATATGGTTAAGACGCAAAGATAACAGATATAGCTATTGTTTCCATCGGACAATTAAAATATGCATTGCTTTTTTTTAGATTTGCAGAACAAGAATTAATAAATGGACTTAAGAGGAAACAGGAATATTTTAATTGCAGGTTTATACTCATTGATCCTGATAATATTCGGGACGGGCGGTTATATGATCATCGACGATTTCAGTTTCGTGAATGCATTTTATATGACCATAATAACCGTTTCAACAGTAGGCTTCGGGGAGGTTCAGATGTTGTCGGATGCGGGTAAATTATTTACTTCTGTGCTAATACTGGCCGGATTGGGTGTTTTGGCCTATTTCATAACAAGTATTTCTCAAAACCTGTTCCAAAACCAGATGAGTTTTTTTTATGGCGTTTATAATAAAAGAAGGAGAAAAGCAAAAATGGAAAATCATGTTATCGTAGTTGGTTACGGCAGGAACGGAGGACAAGTGGTTAACGAGCTCATGTCGCTGGGATCAAGCCTTATAGTAGTTGACGAAAGTCATGAAATAGTGATAAACAACATGGGCAAGCCGGTAAGGTTCATCGAGGGGGACGCAACACAGGACGAGATATTGTTGAAGGCTGACATAAAAACCGCAAAATCGCTGATCACGACACTTCCCAACGATGCCGACAACTTATTCGTAGTGTTAACTGCCCGTTCCTTGAACCCTGATCTAAAGATTATCAGCCGTGCATCCAGCGAGAGCAGCGAGCAAAAATTGCGCATGGCCGGCGTTGACAGCGTTGTAATGCCGGAGAGGGTCGGTGGGGCGCACATGGCCACACTTGTTGCCAAGCCCGATGTTGTTGAGTTCTTGGAACATCTTTCCATACATTCGCATCAAGCAACGCAGCTGATGGAGATAATGTGCAGCGACGTGCCGCAGGACTTACTTAACAAGCCTATCAAGGAATTGGGTATCAGGCGCAAGTCGGGGGCAAATATAGTTGGCTTTAAAACAGTAACGGGCGAAGTTATAGTAAACCCCTCACCCGATACGCGATTAATTCCCGAATCTAAATTATTTGTCCTCGGGACAGAGGATCAGATAAACCACCTAAGGCAAATACTGGAAGGCGATACTAATTAAAAGCTTGCCTCAAATGCACCCTTGGTAATACTCTTGCTCTCGCCGTTTGTGTTTTGTCCGTTAAAGCTAAAAGTGCCTTTTACTTTCGATGCCGATATCTCGCTTACAGTAATGCTTCCCGATCCGAGAATTCCGTTGGCCAAATATGTCTGGGCCGGGTCAAGACCTTCAGTCCATCTCAATGCATTTCCCGATGTAGCCGTGATTTCATAGGTTCCCGGTGCAGTAACCCCCATTAGTGTTACCGCGGCCTGACGCGCATCGGAATCGCTGCCGGTAACATTTATAATCCCGTTGGTGTTAACGGCTTGTACGCCAAGGGAAGCGTTCCAGTTGTTGCCGTCATAGGTCAGGCTGATACTTCCGTTTCCGGTTGCCGGATCCCCGCTGTCGGTGCTTTTTTTGCACGAGCTTATCGCAAATGTCGCGAAAATTGCTGCCAAAATCAGTAAAGTTCTAGTTTTCATCATTCTAAAAATATTTGTTTAAATAAAATCACAGAGATGTTCCTTAGTAATTGTATTAACCTCAAAGCATTTAAAGGTATTTAAACAAGGAATATCTCTGCGAAAATCTTTTACCCAAAAAGTACCCTTAAATTATTTGTTCGAGTTGTAATACAATTATACGGCAAACATAACGCACAAGAGCATGAGTATGTTTAGAGTAAAATACTGAATTTTCTACGATGTTTCACTTAGCCTGAGCAAACTACTCCACAATAGCATTCTTGATCGCAAAGCTTATTAACCCGGCTATGTTCTTCAGATTGAGTTTTTTCATCATGTTGGTCCTGTGCGTGTCAACGGTGCGGTGGCTGATAAACAGCTCCTCCCCTATCTCTTTGTTCGTCAGGCCGTTGGCAATAAGCTGAAGAATCTCTATCTCACGACTTGTCAGATCCCCGACGATTTCTTTGTTTTCGCCTTCATCAGGGCTCATCAGGCTATGTGTAACCCCCGACGAGAAATATTGGCCTCCTCCGGAAACCTGTTTGATAGCATTGATCAATTCTTCCTTACTGCAGTTTTTAAGCAGATAACCGTCAACGCCTATATCTATCAGGTTTTTAATCATCCCTTTATCCGAATGAACAGATAGGATTATGACCTTGACATGCTTGAATTTCTTTTTTATCAACGAGGTGGCATCCAGGCCATTAAGGACAGGCATGTCGATATCCATCAGCACAATATCTATATTGAGGAGCTCAAGGGCCTCAAGAGCCTCTTTACCGTCGTTTGCGGTAATGACAACCTCGCAACCGCTTATACTGCCTACCAAGGCCTTTAGTCCGTCAACGATGATTTGATGGTCGTCGCAAATAAGTATTCTAAGTTTCTTCATCCAATGGAATTCTAATTGTAACCTTAGTTCCTTTTCCCGGCGAGGATTCAAAATTAACAAATCCTTTCAATGCATCGACCCTTGATTCAATGTTCATCAGACCTATTCCGTCCGACCGTATGTTTTTCTGGTCGAAGCCAATCCCGTCGTCATGTATAATTATAACAAGGTTTTCGCTCCTGCGCAATATTTGTATGCTCAAATTATCCGCTTTGGCATGTTTCAGGACATTTCCGCAGAGTTCCTGTACTATTCGGAATACGCCAAGCTCTATATCGGCCCTAAGCCTGCCCTCCAGCCTTAAATGCTGGAACCCGCAATTTATTTGCTCCCCCTCGAACCTGTGTTCCAAAAAGCCTTCGATAGCCGGCAACAGCCCGAACTGCTCCAGTTCCTTGGGCAGCATCTGATGCGATAAGTTCCTGACCTCACCGACGGCATCGTCAAGCATAACGTCAACACCTAGGATGTTCAAGTTTTCTTCTATGCTGTTTTGTATGTTCGACCATTGTAGCTTTATGCCCGAAAGCGTTTGACCTATCCCGTCGTGCAACTCCCTGGCAATTTTCCTCCGCTCAACTTCCTGGCCGTCGATAACTGCTTTTATCATCTTGTGCTTATGTTCCATCCTGGCTTTGTCAAGCGCTTCTTTTTGCTTTTGCTTTCTCCGGTACAACATAAATATCGCTAGGCCCGAAATTGATGTTACCACAAATATCAAAAGCCATATTTCCAGTTTTCGCTGTTTCAGCTTGGCCTCGGCAAGTGCGGTCTTGCTGCGATATAGTTGCAAGTCCTTATCTTTTCGCTCGACATCGTACTTTGTTTGAGCATCGATAATCTGTTGATCCAACCTGGCCGAATACAAGGAATCAATTGTTGAGGTATATAGATTCAGATATTTATAACTGCTATCCTTGTTGGCGAGCGAGATGAACAGTTTTGATAAATCGTTATACGACTGGAGTTGTTCGGCAATTACCCCGATCTCGGAGGAAAGCAGTTTTGCCCGACTTAAAAACTCATAAGCCTTTTCATATTTTTCGGTCTCCAGATATAATTTGCCCAACTTGAGCAATGAAGATGCAATGGCCTTTTTGTCTTTTAACTCTTCCCTGATTTCCAGCGATTTATTCAAATATATCAAAGCAAGCGGATAATCCTTTTTATTTAAATATATACTACCAAGATTTGACAGCTGTACGCTTTCGGCCTCATTATTTTTCAATATCCTAAAAATCTGCAATGCATTTTCATAGTTTTTAATCGCCAAGACGGTATCGGACAATGCTAGTTCAACATTGGCGATATTTCCGTACGAAGCAGCCACGCCATATTCATCGTTTAATTTTAAACGAGTTGACAGTGCCCTGTGATGATACTCCAACGCCGTTTCCAGGTTGCCGATATTGAAGTTTATTATTGCTATGTTGTTCTGGGTATAGGATATCCAGAGGGCTTTCTTCAATGCTTCATAAATATTGAGGGCGTTCATCTGGTTCTCCAGCGCAAGGTCAAGCTTGCCCTCTTTCTGATAAACAATCCCTATTTTATTGTAGGATGCCGCGATACCGGCCGAATCTGACAATTCCTTCCTCAATATCAATGAGTTGGTGAAATATTCCAAAGCGCGGCTTAAGCTTCCTTTATCCAGATAAACTATGCCCAGATCGTTATAAGATTGGGCTATGCCGACCTTGTTGCCCGACAACCTGGATAATTCCAGTGCCTGATGCCCGAACATTAATGCGGAATCCGGGTTTATCAACCGGTATTCCCAGCATAAATCGCAAAGTGCCTTGACCTTTTGGTGGCCAGCTGAATTATTGGCGATATCTATCAGGCTGTCCCTGAGCTGCTGACCGGCCATAACTATATTTGCAACCATTAAAAATAAGAAAGCTATCGATAGTTTCACTAAGATGATTGATTTAACAATACAAAGATATCTTTTAAAACATGATTAACAGTAAACTAAGTCGATAACTTAACATACATTTAACAATTATTGCAAATTCCCAAACAATGAATTGTCCAGTATGGATTAATGCTCAAAAAAAATTCTCATATTTGTGCAATTATTATTTCTAATCAGAAAATTAATTTATGAATCAGTTTTTACAATCGCTTGACAATGCAATTGTTTGGTATAACGATTACATTGGGGGCTATGCGATCTTATTGTTTTTAATCCCTACGGGCCTGTATTTTATTTTCAGGCTTAAATTTCTGAACGTCACCAAGTTAAAGCATTCGATCCAAATAGTCGCCGGCCAATACGACGACGATGACATAAAAGGGGACGTAAATAGCTTTAAAGCGCTGACGACGGCTCTTTCCGCCACGGTCGGGACCGGAAATATAGTAGGTGTATCCCTGGCTATATATTGGGGCGGGCCGGGTGCTGTTTTCTGGATGTGGGTAACAGGCTTTCTGGGCATGATATTGAAGTATGCCGAAACAACCCTGTCGCATAAATACAGGGATTTCAATTCGGACGGCACAGTTTCGGGAGGACCCATGTATTCCATAAAGAAAGGAATAACGGAAGTTTATAACTGGCCGGTTTTCGCAAAGGTGTTGGCCGGTATTTTCGCTGTGGCAACAATATTGGCCTCGCTTGGCACGGGGAATATGGCACAGGCAAATTCCATTGCCCATGCCATCAATGTCAATTATAACATACCTGTGTTTTATACCGGACTGGTTATAGCAGTTTTAGTGATGATAATAATCATAGGTGGATTGAGGCGAATTGCCGACGTAACATCCAAATTAGTTCCGTTTATGGCCGTTACTTACGTAGTTGCGACGCTCATTGTTATTGGCTCTGAGTATCAGCAAATTCCTGCCGCTTTCGGGATAATTATCAGCAATGCCTTTACGGGAACTGCCGCGACCGGCGGCTTTGTTGGCTCGGCATTTTTAATGACGCTCGTTTGGGGCGTAAGGCGGGGGCTTTTCTCAAACGAGGCAGGTCAAGGCTCCGCCCCTATCGCCCATGCCGCGGCCAAGACAAAGTACCCTGCCCGCGAAGGCCTGGTTGCATCCCTGGAACCACTTGTGGATACCCTCATAATCTGCACATTGACCGCATTGATGATAGTTACTACGGGAGCCTGGCAATCGGGGGCAAAAGGTGTGGAAATGACAATTATCGCTATGGACAGCGGCTTGGCCCAAATCGGCATCTCGGGTATCGGAAAACATATTATTGCATTCGGGATATTCTTGTTTGCCTTCTCAACGGTAATTAGCTGGTCGTATTACGGAACCAGGGCAGCCAATTATCTGATGGGTGAAAAAGCCATAGTCCCCTATCGCTTCCTTTATGGCGGCTTCGTGTTCCTAGGTTCGATATGGGGCTTGGACCTGGTTTGGCATTTTGTCGATATGGTAATCACCTTCATGACTATCCCCAACTTGCTAGGACTGCTATTGCTTTCGGGAGTTATAATTAAAGAAACAAACTCGTATTTCGACCACATGAATGAATATAACACTAAAAAATGATTTTTCAACTTGTTCTGAAACAAAAACAGATTTTTTTCAAAGCCGAAATACTAGGGATTTAATAAGTGCGTTATAGAGGTTAAAAATTATAATTATGTTGAAAAAAAATATGTTATCAATAGGTTTAACGGCATTTTTTATTGCCCTTATCTCGTTTAGCTCCTGTAAAAAAGACAGCGGCCCAACTTATGTAGAATCAGTAATGCTCATTGACAGTATCGCATATCCCGATACTGTTTCCATTATCGATGAACTTCCTGTTCAGTTTTATGGCGTGATAGGGAATGGTTGCGACTATTTTTCCCGTTTCGAGGATGTGGAGCTTGACAACAATGATTCGGCAAATACGCTCAAGATAAAAATATATCGCAAAACGGAACAAGATATAACTTGCACCGATGAGCAGAAGTACCTGGACAATGCAGTCTTGAAGCTAACAGGTATGGGGGCAGGTGATTTCTTCATTAAAGTAGTTCAGCCCGACAACAGTTATCTTGAAGGAAAAGTTTTCGTCAAGGAATAAAATCTATAAGTGCCAACAGATATAAAAACCTACTATGGGCATTCCCACAGTAGGTTTTTCTTGTTTAACGAAGACATCTTTGACCCGGCAAGAACATTACTTAATTTTAGTAAATTTGCAAACTCAAAAATAAGAAGGTGGAAATACTTGATAAACTAGAAGTAATTAAAAATCGTTGGGAAGAGTTGGCGGAGCAGATGAGCGACCCCAATGTTATTGCCGATATGAAACGATTTATTAAAATAAACAAGGATTATAAAGATTTGGAACCGGTTGTTTTAGCCTATAAGGAGTTTAAAACCCTGGTGGAAAACATCAAAAACGCCCGCGATATCATTGAAAACGAGACTGATGCCGACTTTAAGGAGATGGCAAAAGAGGAATTGGACGAGCTTGTCCCACAGCAGGAAATCCTGGAAGAAAAGATCAGGCTGCTTATGATACCCAAGGATCCCGAGGACGACAAGAATGCCGTTATGGAGATCAGGGCAGGCACCGGTGGGGACGAAGCCAGTATTTTTGCCGGTGATCTATATCGCATGTATCAGAAATTCTGCGATAGCAAGAAATGGAAAATTGATATAGTTAACGTGAACGAAGGCACCTCAGGTGGCTTTAAGGAAATTGTTTTTAATGTTAACGGACCAGGAGCTTACGGCCTGCTGAAATTCGAATCGGGCGTTCACAGGGTTCAAAGGGTGCCCAAGACGGAAACACAGGGAAGAGTCCATACCTCGGCCGCTTCGGTGGTTGTCTTGCCCGAAGCCGACGAGTTCGACATCGAGCTGAACGAGAAGGATATCCGTAAGGACACATTCTGTTCCTCGGGACCGGGAGGGCAATCGGTGAACACTACCTATTCCGCCATCCGGCTTACCCATATCCCCTCAGGTATAGTCGTAAGCTGCCAGGACGAGAAATCACAAATAAAAAACCTTGCCAAAGCAATGAAGGTTTTAAGGACGCGCCTTTATGAGCGGGAATATGCAAAGCACCTGGAGGAGATGTCCAAAAAACGAAAGACAATGGTTTCCACCGGCGACAGGTCAGCAAAAATAAGAACCTATAACTGGCCCCAGGGACGCGTTACCGACCATAGGATAAACCTTACCCTCTACAATTTGCCCTCTATTATAGGCGGCGATATCGGAGAAATAATCGAGAAGCTTCAAATGGCTGAGAACGCCGAACGGCTTAAGGAAGAATTTGATAGTTAATATATTGTTGATGAATTAATTACAAAAACAGATGAATAGACAAGAGCTGTTTGGCATTATCAAGAAAAAGAAATCGTTCCTTTGCATAGGATTAGATACCGACATAAACAAGATCCCTTCCCATTTGTTGAAAACCGACGACCCCGTTTTCCGGTTCAACAAACAAATAATTGATGCCACGCATGATATATGCGTTGCCTATAAGCCGAATATTGCTTTTTATGAGGCCTTGGGGCCGAAAGGCTGGGAAAGCCTCAGGAAAACCGTTGACCATATAAAGAACACTAGCAAGGACCTGATGATCATAGCCGACGCCAAGCGTGGCGATATAGGAAATACCTCGGCCATGTATGCAAAGACCTTCTTCGAGACCTACGATTTCGACGCTGTTACGCTGGCTCCCTATATGGGACTTGATACTGTGTCGCCTTTCTTGGAATATGACGGTAAATGGTCCGTAATACTTGCCCTGACATCAAATAAAAGTGCCGGCGACTTTCAATACATCAGGGACATGTCCTCGGGTGAGTTATTGTACGAGAGTGTTTTGAGAACAGGAAACAGCTGGGGGACAACTGACAACATAATGTTTGTCGTTGGCGCTACCAAGGCCGAATCATTGAGAAACGTAAGGAAATTCGTGCCTGATAATTTCCTGCTCGTCCCGGGTGTTGGTGCGCAGGGCGGAAGCCTGGAGGAGGTTGCCAGAAACGGGATGAACTCCCATTGCGGAATTCTGGTAAACTCTTCAAGAGGCATAATATACGCCGCGGCTGACGAATCCTTTGCTATAACTTCCCGCGGAAAAGCCATGGAATTACAGCAAGAAATGGCTTTGCATTTACAAAGGGCCGGACTGGTTTAATTATTGATAACCACTTGCCACTTACCTGATTCGAAGATCTCGAACTCAAATGTTACATTATGCCGTGAAGTATGGGATGCGTTCCAGCTAACATACTTGATCTTGACCAGTACCGGAAACACTACGTTCTCAATCCCAATCGAATTGCCGGTCTCAAAATAATTCCCGCTAGATGAAATTAAAGAGAAGTCCTCAATGTCGATGTTTGCCTGGCCGTCGCGCCTCAAATCAATAAAAATCCTGTCGCCTTCCGCATCTCTTCTAAAAGAGTACCTGGTAACAAATTCTTTTAAGGTTACAAGCGGCATCTTCGGTTTAGGACCTTTATATACGTCTTTGCGCCATAATCCTGATTGTACGGAATCGTGTCCGTCAAAGGCAAACCTGTAAACTCCCTCTCCATCTCTTTGCCCCATTTTCCATGTTCCGTCGTAAACATCACCGGAAGCCCATGTATAAACCCCTTTGCCATCCGGATAGCCCTTCCTGAAGTGGCCTTCATAGGTGTCGGCACCAACGGCCTTTCCGTTTCCATGGGCAAGATCCTTCCTGCATTTGCCATTGTAGGTTCCTTTCAGGCTGTCAACCAATACCTTGCATTTGTCCTGCGCCATGGTCGAAACAGAAAACAATACTGCCATTATAAGCAGACCGGAAATCATATATTTTTTCATAGGATGTATAGTTTTTGTTTATTTATATTTATTATCTTTTAATTTAACTGCCACTCGACCAACGACTTATATACATTGCCGGAAGGATATGCCTTCTTCTGACCATCTGTCTTTTAGTATATTGGCAATACATACTCTTTTGCAATATTCGGTCAAGCCATGGCTCGTGCGAAATGTGAAACATTCACGAACACCTTACGAAAATAAACAATTTGTGAGTAATTGCAAATGTGTATGGCTTTTGCGGTGACTATTTTCATATCAATTCCCTGTTATTCCGTTAATAAATGTTTCTACAAATCCTAAAATCTTTTTCAGGATTCTATCGCCTAATTTCTTGCGTTGCAGAACCGATGGCTTTTCGCCTTCAATCAATTCAAGTATTTCATCTCGCAATGGTTCTCTTTCTGCGAACAAATAATTTTCAATCAATTTTTGTGTTTTTTCTTCCGATAGATTTTCATCTTTTACCAATTGCTTGAAAGCCTTTTGCTGTTCGATAGTCCAAAAGTTCTCAAACTCTTGCGGTATATCGTCTTCGTCTTCTATTTCAGGCAGATTTTCTAAAATAAATTTCTCAATCAATTCTTTTTTGCTTCGTAATTGCGATTCTGTATTTAGTAAATTGAAAATCTCTTTTTCGGTTTGTTCAACATCTTTTTGCGTGTTCGATTTCAGTTTGATAAGCAACTGAATGATGTAATTTACATTGATTTCATCACGGTGGATTAATTCCAGTTCAAAGTCCACATCTTCCAAAATTGAAACTTTCTCTTTTTGGTGGTCACTTTTTACTTTATCGTAAAGGTCAAGATATTTGCTTTTGTAGTCCTCAAAAAGTTGTTCGTTCATTGCCAAATCTTCCCATATGAAGTCGGCAAAGGCTGTGAGAATATTTTTAATTCGCATCAACTGACGAAATGCTTGTATAAACTTCAACTCGTCATCTTCGCTTTGTAAATCGTTTACGCTGTTTACCGTAGGCGTAATTTTTAGCAATTCAATAAATGCTTCGTTAAATTTCTTTACATATTCTTCGTAAGGTTTCATTATAATTACCTCAATCGCTTCTTTGTTGCTGAATAAGGTAATTGCATCGTCTGTTGCTCTTTTAAGATTACGGAAAACAACAATATTTCCTTGTGATTTTTGCTCGTTTAAAATTCGGTTTGTTCTTGAATAGGCTTGAATTAATCCGTGATATTTCAAGTTTTTATCTACATACAAAGTGTTTAGCGGTGGACTGTCAAAGCCAGTAAGAAACATATTTACAACCAGTAAAATATCAATTTTTCGTTCTTTTACTTTTTTTGAAATATCGTTGTAATAATTGTAAAATGATTGGCTGTCTTTGGTTGAGAAATTTGAACCAAACATTTTATTGTAATCTTCAATAAACTCGTCTAATTTTTCTCTGCTATGCTTATTAATTACGAATGACGAATTATGAATTACGTTCTTTTTTGATTTGTATTCCACTTGTGGTTCGGCAGCAATATTTAATTTGTCATTCGTAATTCCTAATTCATAATTATTTTCATAATCTCCATTTGCGTCTGCATCGTCTTCGTTGGCAACATAAGAAAAGATTGTTGCAATTTTAAGATTGTGTTTGCCTTCTTCTTTTTTGCGTTGCAGAATATCGTAATACTTTATCAATGTTTTAACGCCACTTACGGCAAACATTCCTGTAAATTCTTTACTGTGTGTTTTGCGGTTATGATTGGCAATAATATAATTTGATATTTTTTCTAATCGGGTTTCATCTTCCATCAACTCTTTGGTGTCGATGTCTTCTACCTCAATATCAATTTCGGTGGCACTGTCTTTCTTTTTGTATCTGCCCACATATTCAACCGAAAATTTAAGAACATTCTCATCTTTTATGGCATCAGTAATTACATATTTGTGCAAGGAATCGCCAAACAGTTCTTTGGTTGTTCGTTTGCCTAAATCATTTTTAAAAGCATTTTCTGCAAAAATTGGCGTTCCTGTAAATCCGAAAAATTGAATATTATTGAAAAACGCTTTTATGCGATTATGTGTTTCGCCAAATTGCGAACGGTGGCACTCATCAAAAATGAAAATTAATCGTTTGTCTTGCAGTTTTTCCATTTTTGCCAAATACTGCTTTTTGCTGATGGCGGTATTTAGTTTTTGAATTGTAGTAACGATTAGTTTAGTATCGTCTGAAAACTGCTTTACCAATGCTTTGGTATTGTCTGTTCCGTCAATACTGCCTTTGCTAAAACTGTTAAACTCTTTTGTTGTTTGATAATCCAAATCTTTACGGTCAACCACAAAAACAACCTTTTCAACTTCGGGCATATTCATAATTATCTGACTTGCCTTAAATGAA
>JAJRQZ010000069.1 GCA_024279935.1 Bacteroidota bacterium | reverse complement strand
TTTATCAAGTTGATTATCAATAGCCCCATGCTTCAGCGTGGGGCTATATGTTTGAAATCTCAGTAGTTTTGGCGGAAATTTTGTGTTTTTCAAACAAAAATTGTGACAAAACGGATAGGTAACCAATGAGTTAATATTTTTCTCTACTGCTGAGTAGTAACAAATATTGTCTTTTGCAACGGTCTTGGTTAGTGTATTATTTACCCTGACGGTATTATTTACATTTCAGCTCAGTTGTTATCTTATACTTTGCGGATTCTACATTATTTCCGCTGCTAACCATTTTGAATGACGCACAGGCAGAAGCAGTGTCGCCAGATGCTTGTTGGGCCGAGCCCAGCTCGAAATAAATATCCGATTTGTCGCCTTGCTGCAAGTTTAAGGCTTTGTTGGCGGCCTCGATAGCTTTAGCATATTGTTTTGCTTTGTTATATGCGACAGCAAGGTAGAAATAAGTGTCGGCCGTTCCTGCGGTATATTTCATCGAAGCATTAAAATGCTCGGCGGCCTTTGCCCCGTGTTCCTTCGACAGTTCAACAGAACCTTCGTTGAACAATGTTGACGAGGCCAGTTTTTTAGCCTTGGCGCTATATTTTGCCGCCTTGGCGTTTCCGGCTGCCAGCTCAATCGTCTTATCGACATTTTCAAGCATAAGGTCAATTTCCTCTTTTTCTTTGTATGCCATAGCTTTGCCTAAAAATGTTTTATACGATTTGGGGTTGTATTCGAGTCCTTTTTCAAATTCTGCAAGGGCTTGGTCGGGCTTTTTCGACTTTAAGGCAACTTGTCCCTTGGTGGTATGTATCTTGCCAATATAGCTTAAGCTTTTTTTGTTCTTGCCATTATCACCGAGGTCGGCAGCCAGATCGGCGCTTTTTTGCATTTCGGCGATAGCATTGTCAAATTTCTTCTTTTTGTAAAGGGAAAGGGCGTTTTTATAATAGGCATTGTTCAATTGTGTTTGAACATTTGCCTTAAGGCCGTCGGCATCGGCGCCAACGCCATTGCAAATGTCCAACGCTTCTTCAAACGACCTGGCAGCATCGGCATAAGCCTTGGCCGAATATTTCTCGTTACCCTCGTTGTACTTGGTGCCGGCATCGTCGAGCGTTTGGGCAAACGTACTTGCGCCAATAAACATCGCGGCCAGCAAAATCAAACTTTTTTTAAACATTTCTAAAATTTATTTATTGTACTAATATTTGTTTCGGGCGGCGAAGATAAAAATTCTGTACAATTCAGGCAATTCAACTATGTTAAACATATTTAATTAACAGTATTTTAGCGAAGATCAAGCAGAATAATTCGGGTTTGTTTCCAAATCATCGCTGAAAATATCGGTTTCTTCCAAATTAATTTTGTATCCGTCAACCGATTTTATCTGTTGAGTGCCATCTACGTGAACCTCAACGGCATCCCATTTTTTCTTAGCCGACTTACGTGCGGTTCTTTCATTTTCAGCAACAACAAATACCAGCCGATGGTCTTCCATTAAATTGTTTTCACGGATTTTCCCACCTAGAAGAACAGCGTAAAGATTTTTATTTGTCATAATACAATTTCATTGTTTAGAGATACAAAACTAAATTAATATTGAACCCGGAAACAATTCCTTAAAAGAATCTGTTCCGTTTTAAAAGCGAAGGGTTTTGCGGGCGGGCTTGTTCTAAATGCATTGCTTATATTTGCAGGCCTTGTTCAATAATGACTTTTAACATGGTTTTCGATTCTGTTGTTTCCACGGAACAAATTGCAAGATTGAATTTATGAAGACCGTTTTTTTTAGCATAATATTAAGTTCTTCCCTATTGTTCTCAACCGTTTTGCCGGCTCAAAAGAAAGCAAACCTTGAGGGCATTGCAATAGGGGGAACGGCACCTGAAATAGAACTCCCGACCGTTGACGGGGAGGTTTTCAAACTTTCGCAATTAAGGGGGAAGTTGGTTTTGCTGGATTTCTGGGCTTCATGGTGCGCACCATGCCGCAGGAAAATGCCAGGGCTGCTCGAAGTTTATGATAAGTATAAAAACACCGGTTTTGACGGGGGGGGAAAAGGTTTTGAGATAGTTCTGGTTTCTCTTGACAGAGATGATAAATATTGGAAATCCAGCATTGAAAAGGATAGTACGGGCATTCTGCTGAACGTGGGGGACATGAGGGGATGGGATTGTGCTGCCGCAAACAAGTATAATGTCAGGGTAATCCCTTCAAGTGTGTTGCTGGACGGCAAAGGTAAAATTATAGCCATTAATTTAAGCCCCAAGGATTTGAGCAAAAAACTAAAGCGCTTGAAGCGGGGTGGGTGGTTTTGGTTTTAACCCCATATTGCCGATTATGTTTTGCGGCATGTTAAAAAACCTACGAAGACCTTGTGAAAACAAACACGATTACCGAAGCACATACCTTGCCCGCTCTTTAAGTGCAATAAGGTTTTTAATTATGAGTTCTTTTTGCTCATTGTCAATAAACGAGCTTTTGTACGTACAGCCAAGGGCATCTGCCAGATCACTAAGCCCCTGGTCAGTGTCAGGATATTCTTGTCCGTTATATTTGTACACGCAAGCGGCACCTGTTTCACAACAGACCTCCACGTTCTTCTCTGTACCACAATTTAGGACCTCGTTCATGTCTTGCTGCTCGCAGCTTTCGGTTGCCGCAGTCTGGCAGGCCGAAGCCAGGAATGATATTGATGCTATAATAGCAATGGCTACAAATGTTTTTAACAGTTTCATTATTTTATTGGTTATTTGATGAATACTCGAAATCCAGCAACAAAATTAAATCTTTTTTGATGAAATGAATAAATAATTCATAAATTCTCATAGTATGGTGTTTTTGCCTGATGAATTCATAAAAAATGACATTGTTTTGGCATTGGCCTGCTGCTGAACAAAAAATATTTTTTATTTTTACAATTATCAAAACTATTCCGATGATTATAAAAACAATAGAAATTTTGCGGATATCCGGAACTGCTGCCGGGGTGTTTTTGGCATACTATATTGGTAAAACGCCACAGGAAGTATTGAGTATTATGAGTGTTTGGGTAATAGTTTCAATAGCAGGAACCT
>JAJRQZ010000068.1 GCA_024279935.1 Bacteroidota bacterium | reverse complement strand
GGAAATTACACATCAAGACTTAGGACAAATGCAAATGTATGTAAACTATTACGACAGAAAAGTTAAATTAGAAAATGAAAATAAAACGATTGGAATAGTACTTTGCAGAACTAAGAATGAAACACTTGTAGAAATGACCTTACCAGAAAATAACGAACAGATTTTTGCAAGTAAATATTTGACTGTTTTGCCAAGTAAAGAAGAATTGAAAGAATTGATAGAAAACAAAGATGAAGAATAAACAACAAACCGCTAACAATGTATATAGTTTATGGCGGGTTAAGTGCTAAATATGAACATTTTAACTATAAATAAACTTCGGTGTAAGTTGAAAGATTTGAGTTCCAAAACCGCCACAAAACCATATACTCACCGATAAAGCTACTGTTCCACATGCATTACGGCTACCATAATCATATTTACTATTTCGTTGACGCTGGCGCCCATCCTCAAAATCTGCACTGATTTGTTCATTCCGTTTAAAACAGGGCCTATAATATCGCCATCAATTGTTTCGTATAACAGTTTATGTGCAATGTTCGCAGAAGCAAGGTTAGGGAAAATTAACGTATTTGCCGCTTCGCCATTAAGCTTGCTGAAGGGGAAATTGTTTTTTTGCAATTCCGCATCCAATGCTACCGAGGCCTGCATCTCGCCATCAACAATAAGTTCCGGATGATCACGGTGAAGTATTTCAACAGCCATTTTTAATCTGTCGTTAAGCTTGCCGGGCACCGACCCGAAGTTGGAATACGACAACAAAGAGATTTTTGGTTTTATTTTCAGCAGCTCGACTTCTTTGGCGGTTTGTAGCGTAATGGCAACCAATTCCTCTGCCGTTGGCTCTTTGTTAACCGTACAATCGCTCAAAAACAAAGGGCCGGTTTTGCGATTAATAATATACATGCCGCTAACGGTCACGCAATCAGGCTTTTTGCCGATAATCTGCAAGCTAGGCTTAATTGAATCGGGGTAATTGCGCGTCAGTCCTTTTAGGACCGCATCAGCATATCCGGTCTCGACCAGCATAGGGGCAAAATAGTTGCGGTGCAACATCGCATCCTGTGCTGCAGTAAGTGTCATGCCTTTTCTTTGTTGCTTTTGCCATAGCAATTTTGCAAACTCGAAACGGCGCGGCTTTTCATCATCGCATTTGTTATCAATAATTTCAACCCCTTCAAGCTCGAGCTCGTTTTCCTTTATCTTTCGTTTTATAACTTTAATGTCGCCTATTAAAATAGGTTCGGCAAGTTTTTCGTTCTTGACTATTTCAGCGGCTTTTAAGATGCTATAGTTCTGGCCGTCGGCGAGGACAATCTTCTTGGGAGATCGTTTACAAGCGGCTTTCATTTGACGCATCAAGGGATTGCTCAGGCCAAGGCGTTTTCTCAATTCTTCTTTGTAAACATCCCAATCTTCTATGTGTTTTTTGGCGATACCGCTATCCATAGCAGCTTTGGCAACCGCCGGGGCAACAATTTCTATCAAGCGCGGGTCGGTTGGTTTTGGGATGATATACTCGCGGCCAAAAGCCAGGTTCTGAATCTTAAAAGCAATATTGACTTCTTCAGGCACAGGTAGTTTTGCAAGTTCCGCCAAGGCTTTGGATGCGGCTAGTTTCATTGCCTCATTAATTTCGGTGGCTCTAACATCCAGGGCCCCCCGGAAAATATAAGGGAAGCCCAATACGTTATTTATCTGGTTGGGATAATCGGAGCGCCCTGTTGCCATTATTATATCCTTACGGGTTTCCATCGCCAAATCGTATGCTATTTCGGGCACGGGGTTTGCAAGCGCAAAAACGATAGGCTGATCGGCCATTGTCAATAGCATTTCCGGTTTCATGACACCACCGACGGAAAGGCCCAGGAAAACATCGGCGCCTTTAACTGCCTCGGCAAGGCTACGTGCTTTGGTTTTTGAAACAAACTCCTTTTTGGTCTCGTTAAGATCTGTGCGCCCGTCATGAATAACGCCTCGGCTGTCGAGCATGATTATGTTTTCGGGATTGGCCCCGAGAGCGATATATAATCGCGTACAAGATATAGCCGCCGCGCCGGCGCCGTTTACTACTATCTTTAAATCCTCTATTTTCTTTTTATTGAATTCCAATGCGTTGAGCATGCCTGCCAAAGTAATAATCGCCGTTCCGTGCTGATCGTCGTGCATTAAAGGAATATTCAGCTCTTCTTTAAGGCGCTTTTCAATCTCGAAACATTCCGGGGCTTTAATATCCTCCAGGTTAATCCCGCCGAAAGTAGGAGCGATTGCCTTTACCGTTTGAATGAACTTCTCGGGATCCTTCTCGTCAACCTCGATATCGAAAACATCTACATCGGCGAAAATCTTGAAAAGCAGCCCCTTGCCTTCCATCACGGGTTTTCCGGCCTCGGTCCCTATGTCGCCAAGACCCAAGACGGCCGTTCCGTTGGATATTACAGCGACCAGGTTTCCTTTTGCGGTATATTTATACACATCCTCCGGGTTTTTCTTTATCTCCAAGCATGGGTCGGCAACGCCGGGCGAATATGCCAGCGACAAATCCCTCTGTGTTGAATATGGTTTTGTCGGGATTACTTCAATTTTGCCCGGACGACCGAGGGCATGATAATTTAGTGCGTCCTTTCTGAATAGCTTATCCATTTCTTTAAATTTTTATATCGCAAAATTATAACAAATATCATGTTTATCCAGATAATAATCATATTATTTGTTAATTTATAAACAGTCTAAGTTTCAGATAAATAAATATGCGAATCTAAGTAAAATTGAAAACAGAAAACGTGAATTTGATGAAAAACGCTAGCAGAAACTCGCATATATTTTTCAGCTTGACTTAAAAATTCTTAAAGATGAATTGTTCAGTGAGAAGTTTGCTAAAAAATTTATGCAAATTGTATCACTATTTTCAGGTGCAGGCGGCTTAGACCTAGGTTTTTCCAAGGCTGGCTTCAATATAACTTGGGCAAATGAGTACGACAAGGATATTTGGAAAACATTTGAGATAAATCATCCAAATACATTTTTAGATAAGAGAAGCACCTCACAAGTTAAAAATGAAAAAGTTCCTGAGTGTGATGGAATAATTGGCGGCCCTTCTTGTCAGAGCTGGAGCGTAGCTGGCTCACTTCGAGGCATTGAAGATAATCGCGGGCAATTATTCTTTGAATTTATTCGTTTACTTGAAGCCAAACAACCATATTTTTTTCTGGCAGAAAACGTTTCAGGCATGCTTTTAGTAAGGCATAAAGAAACCCTTAACAACATTAAAAGTCACTTCAAAAATGCTGGAATTGGCTATGACTTGCATTTTAAAATGTTAAACGCAAAAAACTTTAAAGTTCCGCAGGACAGGAAAAGAGTGTTTTTTATTGGTTTTCGTAACGATCTAAAAGTTAGTTTTAAATTTCCTGAAGGCTTTAAAAAGGTAATTCCATTAAGTGAAGCAATAAGCGACCTGACCGACAACGTTTTAGTTGCAAGCAACGGCAAAGGAGCAAATAATGCTTTATGCAATATCCCAAATCACGAATATATGGACGGTGGGTTTTCCAGCATGTTTATGTCTCGAAACAGAATAAGAAGCTGTGATGAGGCACCTAACACAATACAAGCCGGGGCAAGACACGCACCGCTTCATGCTCAGGCTCCAAAAATGAAATTTATTGAGCAAAAAAGATGTCGAGGTGGTTTTTTAAAAATAACTCCAAAAATATGCCAAGCCAGATAAAAACCGGAAAAGCATTTGAATATGCTTTGCTTGCAGAATTTTATAAGAAATTAAACGTTACTACTCAGCAGTAGAGAAAAATGTTAACTCATTGGTTACCTATCCGTTTTGTCACAATTTTTGTTTGAAAAACACAAAATTTCCGCCAAAACTACTGAGATATCAAATATATAGCCCCACGCTGAAGCATGGGGCTATTGATAATCAACTTGATAAACCTGCTGAGCAGTAACAATTAAACACATCTCGAAACAATGTCGTTATAATTGAAAGCGACCCCTATAAAACTGCTAAATCTTTTTACAATAGTTTTTCTGAGGAAGAACAAGGGTTGTATCGTTCAGCCTCGAATGCGGCAATCAACTTTCTTATAGATATCGAGCCGCGACTGACAAACTGTTTAAATGTTGAAGATGTTTTGCAACTAGAAATTGTGGCAGACAGCAAGGGTCAAGCTGGAGATGTTAGAGATGTGTTAGCAGTTCGGCTATTGCAAAAATGGGAGATGGGGATTTCGATATGAAATTTCTGTTAAACACAAAAAAACGGAATAGTCTAATATGGACAACGGGAAAAACAGCCCATGGGGGAATATAATTCCATTCCCTGTATTTTATCCTGAAAATAATAAGGGCCGCACATCATGGTGGTCGCAAAATAATCGGTATTATTTTTATTAATCCTGCCCGAAACCAAAAGTCTTAACGCTTTTTTTACTTTTGCAAGGTCAATACAAATTAAAATATTAAATTATCGGTATGACGATAAATCCTACAAAATACAAACTTATGTCGGTGGCCACCGGCAATATATTTGATGATACGGGCTGGCTGCTCGACTCGCCCTACGATGACAAGCCGGGGTTGATAAGGGCAGTTTACGAGAACAAGCAAATAAATGTTAAGACCTCCGATCATGGGCTTTATCGTTATTCAGACTGGCTTCCTGTCCAGAAGTCATTGAAAGGTTCGTTCGCACCTATTACATACAAAAGCGAAGGGCTTGCCAACAAACTGGGCTTGAGTAATTTATATATCACTTTTAGTGGATATTGGCCGGAAAGGGGAATAGAGATGCCAACCTGTTCTTTTAAGGAAACAGAGGCATATTCGGTTTGCGGCAGAAAGGACGACCACGACGGAAAAGTCTTGGTTGTAGCCTCGGCGGGAAATACGGCAAGGGCTTTTGCAAGGGTTTGTTCCGACAACAATATTCCGCTTTTGCTCTGTGTCCCGGAAGATAACCTAAACGCGCTTTGGTTCGACAAACCAATAAACGACTATGTAAAACTTATCGTAAGCAGGAGCGGCGGCGATTATTTCGATGCCATACACCTGAGCAACCTTGCTGTTGAGATGGATATGTACGTGCCCGAAGGCGGGGCGAAAAACGTAGCCCGCCGCGACGGGATGGCCACGACAATGCTTTCTGCAACAACATTTATCGGCGAAATTCCCGAGTATTATTTTCAGGCGGTAGGTAGTGGGACAGGGGCAGTTGCCGCCTGGGAAGCAAACCTGCGCTTAATTGAAGACGGAAGGTTCGGGAAGCGCAAAATGAAACTTATGGTATCGCAAAACCAACCTTTCCACCCTATTTATGATGCCTGGAAAGAAGGCTCCCGACAAATGCTGATATTCCATGACGACACAGCCCGCACACAAGTTGAGGAAATGGATGCCAAGGTGCTTTCGAACCGAAAGCCTCCTTATCCCCCGGCAGGAGGATTATACGATGCCTTAACAGATTCCAAGGGCGACGTCCTTCTGGCAAACAACAAAGAGGCTGCTGATGCTGCCAAACTATTCGAGGAAACTGAAGGAATCGATATCCACCCCGCCGCAGGCGTTGCCACGGCGAGTTTGATAAAAGCAGCAAACGTAGGCCTGGTGGAGAAAAATGCAATAATAATGGTGAACATCACTGGCGGGGGCGAAGAAAGGTTCAAGGCTGCGAACAAGGTTTTTTACCTTAAACCGGATCTGGTTTTCGACCTTGACCCTGACACCAAAGAAGTCCACGAAAAACTATCGGGACTTTTCGGTCAATGCCAATAACGGTATCGGCGTGTTTTGTCAGAAGTTATCGAACTGGATGTCAAAGCCGGAATGCAGTATTTTTTTTAAGACAAGAGATGAGGCTGGGCTTTGGTTGGGGAAGGGCCACTCTAAAGGTCGTTGACGAATTACGGGAAAAGAAGCCGTAAACCTCTTCAAATTGCCACAAGGTTCTTGCCCGCAGTAAGTTTTTTGAATTTCTAGAAAACATAATGTCAGAGCAATTATTGGATAAGAAGGAGTATTGTTTGAATTGCGGCTCCTCAATTCACGAACACTATTGTGGACATTGCGGACAACCCACCAGCACAGGCAGGATGACTTTTAAGGGGACTTTCAATAATTTCTTAAGTAGGGTCTGCTGAAAAAGTCTGTTTGCATCATATACGAAGCCGCAAGGTGAAGATGTATAATAATACTGCGAGCCGCCGCAATGAAGTAGATGATGTACTACGGGCTAGCAAACAAGATTTTTAGAAAAAATGCCGGCTTTTTTAATAAGTCCTTGAAAAAAGCTCGTATTCGTAATTAATAAAAATCGTGTAACAATACATATCTCACGTTGTTAGGCGTTTTTCAGCAGACCCTACACAAAAGAAGATCAAGGATGAAGAAAACTATCTTAACATTAAGTGCAGCATCGTTGATTGGGCAGAATAATTCATCCGTTAAGCACATTGTGCTCAGAAAACATCTTTTGCTTTCTCATTGCGATACTTATAAAGCAATTCCGTTGAGAATGCATCACCTGATATTTTATCGAAAGAAGAAACAACATCATCCAAATCCTGATCGCTGAGGCGACAACAATTTTGATAAGACTTTAGCATTTCCGCAAACTTGATGCCCTTGGTCTTAATCAGGTGTTCATCAAGTTTTGCAAAAAAGCCCGCCCCTCCCCAATAAAGCGCCGCATAATCATGATCGCGCTTTAAGCGGGAGGCGATTTTCGCGAAAGGTTTTTTACTGTCGAAAAACGGTTCCGCCATATCTCTCTTCGCTTGATATCTTGCATCGATTTCCTCTTGGGGGAACTCACTCATCCCAACAAGGATTTCGCCTTGCAAGAAACTGGCGAAGCCTTCTGAAAACCATGCGTTGTCGCTCCCCACGGCCGGTATTGCCAAATGACTAATCTCGTGTGGCGCAGTCCAGTCTTTAAGAAAATCACCCAATGCAAAATCAGGGTTAACATAGAAGTCAACTCCTTGTTTACCTGCACGTATGGTGTTGGCCCACGGTACCGGTTCGTTTGCGCTGGATGCACGGTACAAATGAAAGTGCAATTCGAAAGGATAGTTCCCCAGCAATTTAAATGCGGCATTGCTTGTTGTGTTCAACCATGTTATAAGCTTCTTTTTCTCATCGTTGCTGAAATCGTCCTCCCAATGAAAAACAATGTTTGCCCCTGCCGGGAGCACCGTCGATTTTTTCTCCGTAAAAGCCGGGAACTGCACCACTGGAAACAAGATATTTAACAATATTGTTAATAGCATATAGTTTTAAACGCTAAAATAACCCCGGCATTTCATCAAAATTGTTATTAATTTATTAAAAGATTGATTTCATCAATCAGGAAAAGCGCCAATCAGGTATGTGCATTTAATTTATGTTTAACCGGCCTAAAAACAGCTCTAAGCTTAGCGGTTTTATATACATTGGGCCTGCCTAAATCCTTGGCATAAGCTGTAGCCCATCCTTCAACGCCTATAGCATTCACGATATCGTTAAATCCGGAGCCGGCTATCAACGCGCTGGTTGTGCCAATTTGCTTTTATCTTATCTCACTAAAATACTTCATGAACTGAATCCTTTCGAAAGCATCGGGCTTCGATGATGACGATTGGCTGAGATTTCCTCGAAACTGGTCTATATAATTATAACCGTTGTCATCCATCCAGTTGTGCATGAAACTCAAAATTTCATTTAATTTGCTTATGCCGTTTTTATATAAAGTTGACGCCATTTGAGCTACCGTTGCTCCGGCAAGCAATTGTTTGATAACTGCTTCGCCGTCATGAATGCCTGTGGAGGCAGCCAGGTCGATTTTAATTCTTTTGGCCGACAACGATATCCATCTTAATGAATTATACATATCGTTGGGTTTGCTAAAAACGTCTGCATGTACAAGTTGCTGCTTATCGATGTCGATGTCGGGGCTGGAAAATTTATTGAACATCACAATGGCGTCGGCGCCGTTGTTTTCCAAACTATAAATAACTTTGCCCAGATTGGAGAAATATGGGCTTATCTTAACTGCGACCGGTATTGCAACAACCTCTTTCACCTTGCGCAGGACCGAATAATAAACGCTCTCGTTTTCATCGCTTTCCCTGTCGAAGCTAAACGGCATTACAAAGATATTGAGCTCGAGCGCATCGGCGCCGGCATCTTGCAACTGTTTGGCAAAACCTGTCCATTCGCTATTTGTTATTGCGTTGATACTGGCAATAACCGGAATGTCAACTTTGCTTTTGGCTTGTTTGATCAGGCCGATATAATTCGACAGCTCTTTTTCCTTGATATGGGAGTCGATATAGTCGAGGGTTTCGGAATAATCCGAATAAATAAGGTCGTTTTTTTCGGCTTGTTTAATGTTATGATCGGCTTCAAGGGCTATTTGCTCCTCGAACAATGATTTTAAAACTACGGCACCTGCGCCGTTTTTTTCTAAATCAACAATTTTATCAACCGAATCGGTAAGCCCCGAACTTGCCACAACTAGTGGGTTTCTAAGGGTAAGACCGAGATATTTTGTTGTAAGATCCGCCATGGTTCTATTTTTTAATGTTCGAAATAATTTTAATTAGCTTTAGTTTTCTCCTGGATATACTTATGCATTCCGGCAGCGGCTTTGCGTCCGTCGCCCATTGCAAGTATAACAGTGGCACCGCCTCTCACGATGTCGCCTCCCGCAAATATCTCGGGCATTGTTGACGATTGCATCGTGTCCTTATCGACGACTATGGTTCCCCAGTCGGTAATCTCCAGTTTCGAAAGGCTTGCGGGGACTATGGGGTTGGGGGAAACGCCAACACTGACGACTACTGTGTCAACATCGACAACAAATTCGGAACCCTCAATGGGAATAGGTCGCCGGCGTCCGGAGGCATCAGGCTCGCCAAGTTTCATCTTCTGGATTTTCGCGCTCTTCACCCTTCCTGTTTCATCTGCATAGTATTCAAGGGGATTGTGCAGGTTCATAAACTCGATTCCTTCTTCCTTGGCATGCTTGACCTCTTCGACACGGGCAGGCATTTCTTCCTCCGAGCGACGATAAATTATCATTGCCCTCTTTGCGCCCAATCTTTTGGCCGTTCTCACCGAATCCATGGCAGTGTTGCCACCGCCGATAACAGCAACGTTTTTGCCACTAATTACAGGAGTGTCGAACTCCGGGTTAGCGGCATTCATGAGGTTAACCCTTGTGAGGTATTCGTTCGACGAGAAGATGCCGTTATAGTTTTCGCCCGGGATGTTCATAAAGCGAGGCAAACCGGCTCCCGAGCCCACGAAGAATGCTTCAAAGCCGTCGGCTTTTAAATCCTCGAAACTTGCCGTTTTGCCAACCAGGAAATTATTTCGGAACTTAACGCCCATTTTCCTGAGGTTTTCGATCTCGAAATCAACGATGTCGTTCGGAAGCCTGAATTCGGGGATTCCATATTTGAGCACACCGCCTATCTCATGGAGGGCCTCAAAAACCGTTACGTCGTAACCTAGTTTTGCCAAATCGCCCGAGGCTGCCAAGCCCGCGGGTCCCGAGCCGACTACAGCAACTTTTACCTTACTTGACCCAGCAACTTCAGGAACTGTCGCTTTTCCGCTATTACGCTCATAATCAGCGGCAAAACGCTCAAGGTAACCAATAGCTACCGGTGGCTTGTTGAGTTTTAGGGTATAGAAACAACTGGCCTCGCATTGTTTTTCCTGTGGGCAGACACGACCACAGACGGCAGGCAGTCCGTTGGTTTCTTTTAAGACCGAAGCCGCAGCGAGAAAATCGCCAACTTCTATTTTCTTGATGAATTTAGGAATGTAAATCCCAACAGGGCAACCATCTATACATGTTGGGGTAGGACAGTCGATACACCTTTGTGCTTCTAAAATGGCTATATCCTTGTCGAGTCCGGTGTTTACTTCCACATTGCTTTTGTTCCTGACCTCCGGGTCGGCCTCGGGCATAGAGGCACGCACTTTGGAAGTGCGTTCCTTGGTCTTCATCGACTTCCTGATCTCGTTGCGCCATTCCTGGCTTCTTTCTGCTTTTAAGTAATCTATTATATTTTCCATTAAGCAACAGTTTCAAGGGTTCCTAAATACTTTTGATAAGCGGCATATTCCTGATCCTTATATGCGCCCATGCGCATCATCATTTGCCCGAAGTCAACTTGATGTGCATCGAATTCGGGGCCGTCAACACAAACAAATCTTGTTTTGCCGCCAACACTTACCCGGCAGGCGCCGCACATGCCTGTTCCGTCAACCATTATGGTGTTTAGGCTGACATAAGTCTTAATATTATACTTTTTTGTTGTCAGGGCCCCAAACTTCATCATGATGGCCGGGCCGATAATAACGGACATATCAACTTTTTCGCGCTTAATAACCTCTTCCATTCCTTGGGTAACCAGGCCCTGCCTGCCATAGGTGCCGTCATCGGTCATAATAATTACTTCATCGGAATACTTGCGCATTTGTTCTTCAAGAATAACTAAATCCTTTGTTCTTGCCGCAAGCACGGTAATTACCCTGTTCCCAGCTTTTTTAAAGCCTTCGACTATTGGCATTAGAGGGGCAACTCCAACGCCACCGCCGGCACATAAGACAGTCCCGACTTTTTCGATATGGGTAGCTTTTCCAAGAGGGCCGACAACATCGGTAACTTCGTCGCCGACTTCCAGCTTAAGCAGCTTGGCCGAAGTAACGCCAACTTTTTGAACTACCAGGGTTATGCTTCCTTTTTCATCATCGGATGATGCTATCGTCAATGGCACCCTTTCGCCTTTGTCACCTATTTTTATAATGACGAAATGCCCGGGTTTTCGGGATCTTGCTATCTCGGGAGCCAAGAGGACTATCTTTGCGACATTCTCCGAAAAAAACTCCTTTTCCAGTATTTTGCTCATATTATTGATTCGTTTAATATTTGAACTTCTTCTTTTAAAAAAAGCAAAATTATAAAATTAGGTTTCTAAAACTATCTGATTTCGGATAAAAAGCACTAACATCACTAAATCAGTTGTTTGAAGACATAATTTATATTGGTTCTAACCGGATAATTATTATGGGGAAAGAAGTTGAATACTTGAGTTCTTTGCTGCCGTATCGTTAAGGGTCGCAGGATCGATTTCTTAGTCTCGAATTAAATATATCCTCTTCTTTCCGTCCATTTTGATGGTAAGCGGTTTCTGAAACTCGGCTATTTTGAAATAATTGCCTTCTCGTATGATGTTTTGTGCTTTCAGCACATCGTATTTTACAAAGCTTTTGTTTAGTTCGTTTTGAACCGTAAAATAACCCACGTCCATACTTGTTACGTTGTGGAAGAAGTGGGAGCCGGAGGACGAATCGAGCGGGAAGTTGACCAGACTGGTTTCAACGATGACCCTTGCATTTGATATTTGATGCCATTTAACGGGTATCCCTATCCATTTATCCCTTGTCCCCCAGCGTCCGGGGCCGATTAATACGTATTTTTTATTCAATGATTTCATGTATGCGTTAAGCTCCTCTATCTCCAAAGCCATTTCCTCGGTCCTGGATTTGTCGAACTTGTCGGGATCAACGAAAACCACATTGTCGATATCGCCTATCAATCCGTTTCCCATACCTTTGTTGGTAAGCAGGATATTGCTCTCGCTCTTGGTTTCCGACATTTTAATATTGCACTCTTTAACGGTATTGATAAGTGGTTTTATTTGGAGGATATAAAATGATGCACGGCCGTCCCCGTCCTTGTTCAAGTCCACCGCATACTCAATCTCAATTTCCGAGCCCATGGCGTCCCTGCCGAGGTTGAGCACCAGGTCGAGAGTTTTGTGCAAAGGTATATAGTTGTATTTCAGTATGTTAGCAAAATTGATTATTCTTGGGCCGCTCTTTTTAAGCCCTGGATAAATACTATTGCTATCGGCATTATAAACCGATGAGCAATGGTTTAGGGTTCCTTGCTTTTCGGCTATGGAAATGTCGTTATAGGACAAGCCGGCCATTTCCCCGTCAAGTAGGTTTATGTTTTCGCGAGCCAGGTCGATGGCGTAAAACTTAACCTGTGAGTTTTTGAATTGATCTTTGGGCGAGTTTATCTCAATGCCCGGATACTTTGGCGAAAACCGAAACGCCTTTTGCCCTTCGACGACATATTTCCCCAAGCCTACTGCGGCAACGGCAAAACCTTCTTCCGGTTTCATGTGGGCAAAAGGGTAATAATTGTATGAATGGGCAACCCCGCTTATATGCGGATAATACAGGTTGTCGAATTGATTGCCGACTGCCTCCTGCAAGACCACGGCCATTTTTTCGTCCTCAAGCTTATAGCTTATGGCTTCCACATAGCCTTTTGCGATATTTGAATATACCGAAGCGAAAACAAGTTTAATCGCATCGTAGGTTTGCTGGATCCTGATCTCAAAATCAGTATTGCTGTTAGGGAGCAGGTAGGTTTCAAAAATCCCGGCAAAGGGCTGCGAGATAGAATCCTCGAACATCCCTGAGCTTCTTACGGCAATGGGGTTTGTTATTACCGCCAATAGGTTCTTAAGCTTTCCCTTCAGCTCTTTCGAGAGATGCGATTTAATAAAGGCGCACTGAATATTTTTATAGTCCTGTTCCTTGACAATAATCTCCTGGAGATTATTTGCGTCAATAAACCCCTCAAACTCCTTGGTCCCGATAATAAAAGTCTTGGGGGTCCTTATTTTGATATCGGGAAGTATCTTGTTGAAATTATAGTTGTTGATCAAGGCGTTAATAAATGCCAGGCCCCTGCCCTTGCCTCCCAAAGACCCCTCCGACAACGAATAAACATTGGCCTCCGTAATGTTTTTCCCGTGCTCATAGGGAATAATGTTCCCGCTCGCACGTTCCGAACGATATACGCTGATAAGGCTCAGGATACTTTTGCGCAGTTCGTCTATATCGCTATAATCGCTAACCTTTTTGGGTATTAATTTATTGGCGGCCTTAATCTCGCCCCTGGCCATCAGCCACATCGAAAGATGGTCGCGGCTACCGTGGAAAAGCAATGATTCATCGGGGATTTGCTTTATAAGCCTTTCGAATTCATTGATGTTGGAGGCGCGGGCAATTTCGTTCTCGTCCTTGTCCTTGAAGACAAAATCGCCGAAACCCAGATATTTGGTGATGAACCTTTGAAAGTCGAGATATAATGTTTCAGAGTTCTTATAAATAAACAGCGAATTGTTTTCTTTGGCAATCTCTTCGTAAGAAGCATCAGATGACTGAATGACGGTTGGGAGGTTCTTGGTTTTTTTACGGGTGTATTTTATCAGTTCGATACCTGCCGATTCGTGAAGCCCGCCCTTCATATTGAACTTAACATCGGTGATAAGGCAAAGCAGATATTTTTTGTGTTTCTTTATGATGCTTACGGCTTCTTCATAATCCGTTGCCAGCAATATCTTGGGCCTGGCGCGCATGCGCAATACCTTATAAAGCTCATCGGTGCTAACATCGTCGATAATGCGCTTTGTTTGCTCCATAAGGACTTTGTACAAAAACGAAAGATACCTGGAATAGTAAGTGGGGTTGTCCTCAACCAATAAAATCACCCTGACATTGCCAATCTCGGTATCGTTCACAACATTTATCTTGTCCTCCAGCAACTTGATCATCGAGAAGAAGATATTGGTGTTTCCGTTCCAGCTGAATATCTTGTCGGCAAAGTTAAAGTCCGCTGTAATATCCTGGAAATAAGTTATGTCGCTACTGTTGTTCGCGAGCATATAAATAGGCAGATAAGGATATCTCTTCTTGATTTGCCTGCATGTAACCAAGGGCATTTTCTTGTTGACGCCAACCATATAGATAATCAGGTCGAAATGCTTGTTTTCGAGTATCTCGAAGGCCTGGCTGGATGATGAGGCTCCCGTGATACGAGGGAAAGTGGTTAGGTTGAGCTGCCCGTACTGCCCGAGCATGTGCTCAGAGAACCTGCCTTCCCGGTCAATTGCATAAGCGTCGTAAAGACTTGATATCAAGAGTATTTCCTTAACTTTAAAGGGCATAAGGTCATGATATACATCGCGGCTGTGAGTGTTTTTGTTGAGGAACCTCTGTAAAAACTTCAGGCTTATGGTCGAGCTTTCAATATATTCGGCCTCGTCGGCCTTGGCATATTTGTCCACTTCCGAATCGTTGATGCTTGAAAAATACCTGCCGATCAATTCCGAGAAGTTTTGAAGGAACAAGTTTTTCGTTGAATCGTTTTCAAAATCCTCGTCAATATATTTCGAGAAGCAAACCTGCAACAACCCTATTTCGTTTCCCTCACCCTTAAAGTGGTTCTCGAAACAAACGCCCATGGAAACACTTTCGACGCTCTTGTATTCAGTCCCCCGATAAAATATTCTGATAAAGCTAATCTCATACTCTTCTTGTTTCTCATTGATGATGTCCACCAATCTGTTCAGGGTGTCGTCAACATTGCGTTTCTCGAGTATGATATTATTTACTTTATTTGTAATTTCAAGATAATTGAGAAAACTTGATTCTTCCGACATTATTTCAACATTTATTCCCAACAAAATTACATTTTTGTTCTTAACTTCGCAGCCTTTTAAGATATGCTTTAAAAATTCTTTAAATGATTAACGTATCGGTTGTTGACGAGCATCTGGTTTTTAGCGAGGCATTGGGGGCATTAGTCTCGGGCGCCGAAGACATTAATTTGGTTTCATGCCATACTTTTCCCGACGAGTTGATTTTGTCGATGTACGAAAACCTGGTCCATGTTGCAATCATCACCGTCCGCAAGCCTGACAAAAAAGTTCTTCAAGACATAAAAGCTTTGAACTATAGGTTTCCGAAACTTAAAATACTTGTTTTGACTATCGGTATTGACGAGAAATTCATATTGCAGCTTATTAAAGTTGGGGCCAAAGGACACATTAGCAGCGACAGTGGCCGTTTTGAGATTCTTGAAGCGGTTTATTCGCTGCGAAACGGTTTTGAGTTTTACGCCAAGACCATCACCAACCTTTTGTTGAATTCGTATTTAAACGATAAGGAATCAAAGAGCAACTACAACCACAGCGGCAAGCTTTCGCCCAGGGAAACAGAGGTATTAAAACTTTTCGCTGACGGCAAAACGAATAAGCAAATTGCCGATATCTTGTATATCAGCATCAGAACCGTTGAAACCCACAAAACAAACATCATGAAAAAAATCAACATAAAGACCACGGTTGACTTAGTCAAGTTTGCAATCAAGAATAATATAATTAAACTTGATTAAAGGCGGCTGACAAGCTGCTATTGCGCATTTAATCCCAGCCAGATCATATCCTTGAGCTTATCAATGTTAATATTGGCTACCGAAGAGATAAAAACATAAGGCAGGCCGGGAAGCGAGGGCCTGATTTCATCCATAAGCTCGGCATCCAGCATATCCGATTTCGTAATTGCCAGGATACGGTTTTTATCCAGCAACTCGGGATTGTATTGTTTGAGCTCGTTCAACAAAACATCATATTGCCCGCTAATGTCGTCGGCATCGGCCGGAATCATAAACAAAAGCATCGAGTTTCTTTCAATATGGCGCAAGAACCTAATTCCCAGCCCTTTTCCTTCGCTTGCCCCTTCGATGATGCCGGGTATGTCGGCCATAACGAATGATCGCCTATCCCTGTAGGAAACTATGCCCAGGTTGGGTGTGAGGGTAGTAAAAGGGTAATCGGCTATTTCGGGCTTGGCGGCCGAGACTACTGAAAGCAATGTTGACTTGCCTGCATTGGGAAAACCTACCAAGCCGACGTCGGCGAGTATCTTAAGCTCGAAGACAATGGCTGCCTCCAAACCGGGATCGCCCGGCTGGGCATACTTTGGCGCCTGGTTCACCGATGTTTTAAAATGGTCGTTCCCTAGCCCTCCCCTACCGCCTTTAAGAAGTGTTACCGATTGGCCGTGCCCGGTAATTTCGCCCATAAAATCACCGGTTTCCGCATTCCGCGCTATGGTTCCCAGGGGGACCTCAATAAAAACGTCCCTTCCGTTTGCTCCCGTGCTTCTTTGCTTTCCGCCCGACTCGCCGTGCCCTGCTTTTAAGTGGCGGGTATATCTCAAATGCAGCAAGGTCCACATCTGGCTGTTGCCAACAAAAACAATGTCGCCGCCCTTTCCGCCGTCGCCGCCGTCAGGGCCTCCTTTTTGAATATATTTTTCGCGGCGGAAATGTGTAGAGCCACGCCCTCCGTTGCCTGAAGAACAAAAAATCCGAACATGATCGACAAAATTAGTATTGGCCATAATAATCATTGATTTAGTGCCTGCAAAAGTACTATTCTAATTCGAGAAAAATAAATCCCGTATAAAACAGCATTAAATCGCGATTGTTACTGTGCGTTCGATAAAAGCCACTAGCTCAAAAACATGAATTAAATTGATATTGCTCAATTTATAAACATATATTAGTCATTTTATTATTATGGATATATCAAAAAATCAAGCCCCCCACTCTCTCCAAAATAACTAGATTTGCACATTGACACAAATAAAAATAATAAAAAATGAAGAAAATAGTTTTACTAATGCTTGTAATGGTAACGTCCTTGCTCATAATAAGTTCGTGCCAGTATAAATTTATCGTTGAGCCGGAGGTTGTTCCCCCTAACCCGGATGACACAATTTCGTTCTCGCTCGACATCATCCCTATTTGGAACAATGGCGATAATTGCGTTTCATGCCATGATGGCAGCATTCAGCATCCTGATCTGAGACCTGACGCAGCCTATGGCGAATTAAACAGCATGGGCTTGATAGACACGGGAAACCCTCAGCAAAGCCTTATTTACGACCATCCGCATCCTGACACTGACAGCCACTCGTGGAAAAAGTACACTAGCGCACAGGCTGCCTCCGTTTTGCTTTGGATAGAACAAGGCGCAAAAAACAATTAATAATTTAAGATTTTAAGACGATGAAAAAAATAATATCATTTATACTCGTACTGAGTTTGTCTTTGGGGATGGTTTTTTCGCAAGAAACCGAGGATAAACCAAAAAAGAAAAAAGACCGCCCGGTAAGGGAGGCCTGGGGAAGCGGATACATAATCGACGAGCAAACCACTTTTACACATGAGAAAAAATCACTTGAGACTCAAATACAACATAGGTTTGGACTTATCAACAAAAATGGCATTTCTGACCTGTACGGAATCTATGCTCCATCGGCCAACACCCGCATAGGCTTAACATATTCCTTTCTCGACAACCTTGAGCTTGGTTATGGCATAACAAGGATAAACATGATGAGCGACTTAAGGGTAAAATACACCTTCCTTCGTCAGACGCGAAAAAACACAATTCCGCTCAGCGTGGGAGTGTTTGCTGTAATGGGCATCGACGGCAGGAACAAAAGCACCTTCAGCACCGTAACCGCCGATTCGGCATATAAGTTCACTAATCGCATGTCCTATTTTACGCAACTGATATTGGATCGTAAGTTCAACGATATGTTTTCATTGGGCATAAATGCCAGTTTCACGCATTACAACACTGTTGCCGCCGATTCGGTAGGTTATAGTGGGCAAAATCACGACAAAATCGGCGTCGGGTTGTTTGCCAGGATAAAATTCTCGCCGCAGTCGTCGGTAATCCTGCATTATTCAATGCCCTTAAACATTAAATCGCTCGACGAGCATGCCATTGTTACAAACAGCCCGAAAGCAAATTTCGGAATAGGTTATCAGGTAGCAACGGCATCACACGCTTTTGAGGTGTTCTTTACAACCTCAACGGGATTGCTGCCACAGCAAAACTATATGTGGAACACCAACGACTGGACAAAGGGCGAGTTCCTGATCGGATTTAACATTACCAGGGTTTGGGGCTTCTAACTATTGACATCATAAATTTAGGGGAAGCCGCAACCATGTCTCTTCCTATTATCGAATATTTAAAAATCAACCATGAGAAGACTACCAAAATCATTTTATAGCTGGACGACCATCTCAGGTGTCGTACTGGCTTCAGTTAGTTTTTTGTTAATTGTTTTCGCACTTATAGTCTCGCTTATATTTCCTGACGGGCTTGGTGATTATATAGGTTTGTTCACATTTATCGTTCTGCCCGTATTTCTGGTTATCGGCCTTATAATGATACCTGTCGGGACTTTTGTGAAAATGAAAAAGGACAAAAGGCGCAAAGTTGAGCGGGAGGTAAAGTTCCCAATTGTCAACTTGAACGATCCGGGGCAAAGGTTAGTCGTGATAATTTTTGTTGTCGGGACTGCTATTTTCTTGTTGTTCACTTCAGTCGGGAGTTATCATGTTTTCCATTATACCGAGTCGAATGAGTTTTGCGGAACACTATGCCACACTGTAATGGAACCGGAATATGTAACCTACCACGGATCTGCGCACGCAAAGGTCAAGTGTGTTGAATGCCACGTCGGTTCCGGTGCCACATGGTATGTTAAATCAAAGATGTCGGGTTTATATCAGGTATATTCAGTATTGACGAACTCCTATCCCACACCAATTGAAACCCCAGTCCACAGCCTCCGTCCGGCACGCGAGACCTGTGAAGAATGCCATTGGCCGCAAAAGTTCTACGACCCGAAAATCATTAACAGGAAAACCTTCCTT
Source organism: Bacteroidota bacterium (assembly GCA_024279935.1). Classification (GTDB taxonomy): domain Bacteria; phylum Bacteroidota; class Bacteroidia; order Bacteroidales; family F082; genus BM524. Next base: position 17,199 of record JAJRQZ010000068.1, on the reverse strand, counting down.
GCAGATGAGGAGAACACGGAGTGGAACGTTCAGCTTTTGATGAAGATTTCCGCCGAGCATAAGGCAAAAGGCCTGGCCGAAGGTATCCACTGGCATATCAATCCCGATGTAAAAATAGATTATACCGCCGCCTCGAAGAAAAGGGATACTATCCTGGAGGTAAAATACACCAATACAAAAACCGGCGAGATAAGGGTTTTTAAAGACGAAAACATTGATGCTAAAGCAGGTTCGCAAAGAAGCGAGGTCAGGACAATGGATTGTATCGACTGCCACAACCGTCCTTCGCACGATTATCTTTCCCCTCAGAAATTCGTTGATTATGCTATGGGCGCAGGTGAAATATCTACCGATATCTCCGAGATAAAGAGTGTTGCCATGGGTATATTGATTAAGGAATTCCCCACGGTTGACAGCGCTAAGAATTATATCGATTATAAAATCAATAAATTCTACACAAAGTATTACAAGGAATTCCTAAATGGCAATGCCGATGTTTTAAAGAACGCAATAGCCTCAATTGGAAAAGGTTATGAAAATAACTTCTTCCCTTTGATGAAAGCCGACTGGACAAAATACCCGAATCATATCGGCCATAGCGAATCACCTGGTTGTTTCCGCTGCCACAACGATACGTTTAAAAGCGAAGATGGACATACGATTAGCAAGGATTGCGATTTGTGCCATTCAATAAAAGCCCAGGGGCCAAAAGGCGGGATCGAGTTCAGCAACAGCGATAGCTCGCTCATGTTCTTGCACCCCATGGAGATGGATGACTGGAAAGAGATGGCATGTTATGAATGCCATCAGGAATTGTATTGATTTTTATTTACACACAAAAACGGGGCCCTGAATCAGCTGCCCCGTTTTTTTTTGCGAAATTTGGTAAATCAAAATTATTGTTATACTTTTAACACCGGCTTTAGCCCGCAGGGCAAGGGTCAAAAACCAAATTGATCAGCATGAAAAAATATTTTTGTGTGATTGCCGTTTTATGCATTGTTTCAGCAGTAACGAACCCGCTTTGCTCACAGGGAAACGACGACTGCCTCGGCTGCCATGAGGATCCCGGATTAGTAAGCGAAACAGGCAACAAAAACGTTTCGGTCAAACCCGACGCACTCTTAAACTCGGTTCATAAAAACCTAAATTGTATTGAATGCCACAAGGATGTTGACACCGAGGAGTTTTTTCACTCTTACGGCGAGAGAAAATTAGAAAAGGCAAAGTGCTCTGTTTGCCATGGATCCACCAGCCTTGATTTTGAGAAAGGAGTTCATGGACAGGCCCTGAAATTAAACGAGGCATACGCCCCCGACTGTGTCGAATGTCATGGGGCCCACGACATAAGGTCGCAATGGGATGCGGCATCGAAAACATATAAAATGAACATTCCGTATTTGTGCGGAAGTTGCCATAAGGAAGGCTCGCCGGTTGCAAGGATTTATAAAATCGACGAGCACAACATTATTGAAAACTACAGCCAGGGGATACATGGAAGAGGGTTGTATAAAAGCGGCTTGCTTGTTACGGCAACATGCAACAACTGCCACAACAGCCATTTGATACTTCCGCACGAAAGCCCAAACTCTTCGGTTAACCCAAAACAAATTGCCAAAACTTGCATGAGATGTCATATTAAAATCGAAAAGACTCACAAAAAAGTCATTAAAAGCGAACTTTGGGAGAGCAGGCCCGGCCTTGTGCCTTCATGCTCATCATGCCACCCGCCACATAATGTTGAATATCAACAAATTGAAAATCTTATCCCGAACAAAGAATGTTTGTTGTGCCATGGCCAGAAAAAAAATATCGCCAATGCGGACGGCAGCAACAGCAATTTTAGCATACTCGTGTTCTCTGGCTCGGTACACCGGAATATTCTTTGTGTTAAATGCCACACATCAGTAAACCGAGAGGCAAACAGGCTTTGCAAGGATGTTGACAAGGTGGATTGCTCAAATTGCCATATTGAAATATCAAACACTTACTTCTCAAGCGGCCATGGCAAGGCATATCTGAGAAAAAGCGTCGATGCGCCATACTGCACCAATTGCCACGGGACGCACAACATCAAATCCCGCTTCAACGACACAGGCCCGATTTACAGGGGAAACATCCCACGACTATGTGGCGGTTGCCACAAACCGGAGGGAAACGCAAACAAAATAGCGGTACTTAAAGAGGTAAACGCCTATAATGACTACTCAAAAAGCATCCACGGCAAGGGTCTTTCGGAAAAAGGCTTGCTTGTGAGCGCCGTTTGTACCGATTGCCACACAACACATCACGAGCTTAAAGACAAGGATTCCCTTTCCTCGGTTTTTCCATCAAACATTCCCGCAACCTGTGCCAAATGCCATAAAAGTATCTACGAAGATTATATCGCCAGCGATCATTCGATATTAAACAGCACAGCTGACAAAAAGTACCCAAGTTGCACGTCATGCCATTCGGCACACACTATCAGCGAAATAGACCAGGACAAGTTTATGACTGAGGTTACTTTGCAATGTGGGTCCTGCCACGAAAAACTTGCCAGTACATATAAAGATACTTTTCACGGAAAGGCTTACCTATTGGGGGACCTGAATGCGGCCCGCTGCTCCGATTGTCATGGTGCGCACAAGATCCTAAAGGTTGAGGACCCCAACTCCATGGTCGGATACAAAAATATTGTAAATACCTGCAAGAAATGCCACTCGAACGCAACTTTGGAGTTCACGGGATATTTAACTCATGCCACGCATAACGACAACCCAATATTGTTTTGGTCGTTTTGGTTGATGACAAGCTTGTTGGTATTGGTTTTCGGGTTTTTCGGGATCCACACCTTGGCTTGGCTTCCCCGGTCGCTGATGCAGCGCAAAACAAACAGACATATAATGCCAGCAGGCAAAATCAAATATCTCAGGCGGTTTAACTCGGCACAGCGGTTAACTCACATCCTGGTCATTCTGAGCTTTTTAGTTCTGTCCTTGACCGGAATGACATTAAAATTTGCCCACATGGAATGGGCCTCGTGGACCGCCTTTTATCTGGGAGGCGTAAAAAACGCCGGGACATTGCACCGGTTTGCAGCCATAGTAACATTCTTTTATTTTGCATTTCATCTTTTCAGCTTATATCAAATGCGGCACAAACAAAATATTCCCTGGCTGAAATTTATTTTCGGGAGCGGATCATTGATGTTCAACAAACAAGATCTCAAGGACTTGTGGGCTTCGCTGAAGTGGTTTGCAGGAAAAGGGGAACGTCCGGGATATGGCAGGTGGACATATTGGGAGAAATTCGATTATATGGCAGTTTTTTGGGGCGTTGCAGTAATAGGCTTGTCCGGATTGATACTTTGGTTTCCTGAATTCTTTACAGCATTCATCCCCGGGTGGGCAATAAACGTGGCACAAATAATTCATAGCGACGAGGCATTGCTTGCCGTTGGTTTCATTTTTACCATCCACTTTTTCAACACACACCTCCGCCCCGAATCGTTTCCGCTCGACACTGTAATCTTCACCGGCTATGTGCCGCTGGAGGTTTACAAAAAAGACCGGCCGAGGGAATACGAAGAACTTGTCGGGTCAGGTAAATTGGAAGGTGTGGTCGAGGAAAAAGAAATCCCGGCATCACGGATAAAAACAATAAAATTCTTCGGTTTCCTGTTTCTTGCGATGGGAATATGCATGATTTTATTAATAATTTACTCACTAATAGAAGGAATTTATTAAATATGTCATAAGGCACTAAAAACCCGGCCATATCTTTTGATTACCCGAAGTAATTAGTTATTTTTGAACACTGGATATCGAAATTTATTTTTAACAAAAAAAATTGAATAATGGTAGGAAAAAGTTTATTAATCGCTTGTTTGTTAATGTTCTTGACAGCAGGCGCTAATGCTCAGAACGAGTATGTCGGCGCTGCAAAATGTAAAATGTGCCACAACAAAACCGCAACAGGGGCTCAATATAAAGTTTGGGCTGCCTCGAAACATGCCAGTGCAATGGATGCGCTTGAAGGCGAGGATGCCGACAACCCGAAATGCTTGAAATGCCACTCGACATATTACGGCGACGACGAAGATTTGATGGCATCCATCAAACCTAGCGAAGGTGTATCTTGCGAATCGTGCCACGGTGCCGGTAGCGGTTACAAATCCAATACCGTAATGAAGGACAAGGACAAATCCATTGCAAAAGGGCTTGTCATCCCAACTGAGAAAGTCTGCAAAAAATGCCATAACGACGAAAGCCCGCATTTTAAAGGCTTTAATTTCGATGAGTACTTCAAGAAAATCGCTCATCCTATTCCGGCAGACGATTAAAAAACACTTGAAGCTTATATAACTGAGCACAAAAAAACCTCTAATAGCATTATTAGAGGTTTTTTTGTGCCCATAAACCTGGATTACGGGCCTAGCACGAATTTCCGGGATTTATCTTCAAACCCAGTTTTAATGCTGCTCCTTATCAAGCCCGGATTTTTTCCGCTTACTATAAAAAATAGAAAGGCCGATGGAAACAGCAGCAACCAGCATTAAAGCTAATATCCTGAACACCAGCTCTATTCGTGCCAAATCGATTAAGAATAAATATACAATGGCCGTTATTAAGGTGCCCAGTGCCATATAACGGTATTTCACATTTTTCAAGAGCAGGCTTATTACGAAATAGGCTACTGCGGCAACTGCCCACGATATAGAGATAAACCGCGATGGCAGCATGTTGTATAGGCTCAGCATTACCATAACAAATGCCACGATGAGATAAATATTTCTTAAAAATTCCGTTTTTATCGTCAACATATCCTTTTTCCAATTTAAGATCCGGGCCGTGAAAATAGCCACAAGGGTAAACGAGACATTAACCCCATTAAGCATATCGGAGGTTGAAATATAAAAAATCAGCAACGAAAGATATAGCAATGTGTTCATCACCACGATAAACTTGCTCCTAAACCAAATAGCCATGCTGACAACGAGCAGGCTTTGCAACGACAACAGGAAATAAACTTTAGGGAAATCATAGTATCCGTACATTGCTATGCTAAGGGTTACATATCCATAAAGGGCAAACAAGGATGCCGATGTCTTCCAATCCGATTTTTCTTTGAACAAAATAGAATATAAGATGCAAAATACAGATACTGAACCCACGAGCATAACATAGTCGTGCTTAAAAAATCCGAGAACGTATATAAGCAACAGCAGGGAAAACCCCAAACCGTTCAGGACAACAGAAACTATAATGCTGCTGTTGGAGATATCATCAGATTTCTTTACCATCGCCACAAGCGAGAAAAGGGCGGCCGTCAATAATACGAAATAGTATCCGAAATTATGGTTTTCTACAATATGGAACTGGTTCCCCATGAAGGGATTATTGAAAACGAACAAGAAACTTCCGAAATAAGCGGCAAAAATCCCAAGCCACAGTATTTTTACCCAGTTGAATTTAAAAAGCAAGAAAACAGAATAGGCCGCTGCAGAAACAGTCGAGATCATCAATAAGTACGGGATGTCGCTTATCGCACCAAGCGATACGATAAGCAGTATGGCTATGGAAGAATGGATCTTCGATTTTTGCCTGATAGAAAAAACCGCTTCCAGAACTATTACCATAAAGGCCAGGCCTATAACAATGCTTTTGCCACCCATCAACGGGTCCTCAGAAAAAAAATGTAATTTGACACTTGTGAAAAAGAGTAGCAAAAATGTGTTTATCATGAAGATAGAAGCCATTTTAGGGTATGCTTTCCTCATAAAAACAGTTAATGTATAAACAGCCGCAGCAGATAAATACCCGAACACTATCGAAAATATATCCAATCCCAACTTCTGAAAATATTGGATCAGGAACGCGATGCCGAAGAATAAAACAAGATTGCCCAACCAGGCAAGCCCCGATTCGCCGACCTGTGATTCGAGATGAACTTTTTGTTTTATCTCTTGCAATTGTTCGGCCAGCTCTTCCTCAGGACTTCGTTGAACATCAAGGCTGCTGATTCCAAGATTGACCTCCAATTGGTTTACCCTTTCTTCCAGCGCGTCAACCCGCTTCTTTAATCTCTTGTTGTCATCATAAACATGTTTATCATCCATATTATCATATATAAATGTTCGTAAATAAAAATGCTGCTCAAGAAAATTATATTATATCAGCCACGGCAGACCCCGGTTTGTCATGGCATGGCCCAACTAAGTTACAGTTTCCGGCATTTCCTCCTTTACGATTATTTCGTCGGTTACGACATTGTGATTCTCAAAAATTATCGCAATTGCGATTTTTAGCATGAAAGTGAACAATAAGGAGCCCAGCGAAAATATCATAACCGTTGTTTTTATCTCAGTCAATGACGGGGTATAAACGTAAATCTGGCCAACCACGTCCGGAGTAAAACCAGGGATTATCAAAGCCATCCCTTTTTCTATATAAACGCTTACGTATATTAATACCGCGCCTATGTTCAAGGTCAGGAAATTCTTCCTAGTTTTCGGGAAAAGGAACAAAAAGAACGCAATGGTCCCGAAGATTATGGAAGACCAGCTATAGAAAACTATTTCTTTATTATCACCTATCCCGAACAGAAGGTATTCCCAGTAAATGAGGTGTTCGGTATCAGAATAAAACTCTTTGAAAAGCTCGGCAACTGAAAAGAAAAGGTAAACAAACATAGAGTAAACCATTAGTTCGGCAATAGTGTATATGGCCTCATCCTTGATCCTAAAGCTTGTGGTCTTGCGAAGTATCTGAAAAAGGATCAGCAATATCGCCGGTCCCGAGCAGAAGGCGGAAGCCAAAAAACGGGGAGCTAAAAGCGCGGAGTTCCAGAACGGGCGTGCCGGAAGTGCGTTAAACAAAAATGCCGTTACCGTATGAATACCTATGGCCGCGGGGATACTGAGCAGCACCAAAGGATAAACTATTGATTTATTATACTCTTTATTATTATATCCGCAATAGAGCAAATAAGTTACAACGCTCAGGTTTATAATAAAATAGAGGCTCAGCACTATAAAGTCCCATCCCAATATCGAAGATGGGAAATTAATTGTCCCAACAACTGGGAGCATGTGCCAAAACTGCGCGGGGTTGCCAATATCAACCATTATGAACCCTATGCACATCAACACGGCCGTTACCGCGAGCAGCTCGCCGAAAATCACTATTTCCTTTATGGGCTTCCAGTTATATACATAGGCGGGAATCACCAACATTACAGCAGCTGCCGCCACACCGACCATAAAAGTGAAGTTGCCGATGTAAAACGCCCACGAGACCGAGTCGCGCATGTGGGTCAATATTAATCCGTGATTCAATTGCTGGAGATATCCCCAGCCGCCCCACAAAATTGCAACTAACAAAAAAATCAACCATGAGTAATAATATTTACCACCCCTGCTTATTGCTTTTAAGCTTCCCAGAAAAAAATTATAAAACTTCATATTTTTGAAATTGAACATTCAAATAACCACTTTACCAACATTTGTTTTTACACTCCGAAATAATAATAGAACTTCGGCTGGGTGTTCTGCTCTGCCTTTAACACCAAAACTCTTTTATTTTCAAGTATATATCTTATTTCGCTGTTTGGATCCAAAAGATTGCCAAACTTGCGGGAGCCAACGGGGCATACTTCCACGCATGCAGGATATCGGCCCTCCCTGACCCTTTGTACGCAGAAAGTGCATTTTTCGACGACTCCTTTGGTACGCGGCCTGTTACCTAGATAGTGAGTAATAGGGTTTAGCTCCTCGTCAGGGATCCCGGGCTCGCCCCAGTTAAAATGACGGGCGCCGTAAGGGCAGGCAGCCATGCAATAACGACAACCTATGCACCAGTCGTAGTCAATAACCACAATGCCATCGCGCTCCTGCCAGGTTGCCTGGGCCGGGCAAACTTTTACACAAGGGGGGTTTTTGCACTGCTGACAAGCAATTGGCACATAAAAATACCCCTCTTCTGGCACTAAGTCGGGATTATAGTGAATATTGGCATGGGCAAAGTCGATGCCCTTGTCCTTTTCCATCTCCAAGACCTTTATCCAATGGATCTGGGGGTCGCGCGATTGATTGTTTTCGTCAACACAAGCATATTCACACCTCCTGCACCCAATGCACCTGGACAAATCAAGGGCATAGCCAAAAAGGGTTTTGTCCATTGCCGGTTTTGCCGATACGCTAAACTTCTTCCCGTATTTCTTGCTGTATTTTACTTCAAGATTTGTTATTATTTCCTTTATATCATCTTTCGACAATGTACGGAAATTATTTTGCAAATATTCCTTCATGCCATCGCTATTGCATGACGACAGAACCATTGCCCCACCGGCGGCAGCAATAGGCGCCGCCTTTAAAAAATCTCTTCTGGAGGTTTTATTTTCTTGTTGCATCTTATTCGGTTTTTATTGAATATATTCCCCATCTACATTAGAGTTATTTGGGGGGGGCAGTGGCCTAACACTACCGGACTTCGGTGTTGGCAAGCTTTTTATCAAGTCGTCGGCTTCCTGCGCACTAATTAAATTATAACCGGAACTATCGTCTTGCGGTGATCTTGAATTAATTACAGCCCAGCCTAAACCAAAAACCGAAACTATTCCAAGTGAGGCCTTGCGTAAAAAGCTTGCACGCGAGTTATTATCATTCCTTTGCATATCCTTTGTTTTTTTTTTGACTAGTCTTTATCCCTATAATAGATGTCTTCCTGTCTTTCCGGGGGCGGCATAGGCTTCAGGCTTTTAAAATGCGGCGAATGCGGGTTATGGCAGTTAACGCACAGATAATATTGTTTCTTTCCGTTCCACATACCGGTTCTTTTGCCATGAACACCAACTTTCCAGTCGCGTAACTTATCGCCATGGCATTGCCCGCACAACTTATACGAATCCTCAAAGCTGATAAGCTTCCCGCTGGCTGACTTCAAGTAGTCCCTGTCGTCGGCATTGTGGCAATCCAGGCACCAGCGGTTTTCCTTGTCGTGGTCAAACATCTCACTTATCTCCTCGTGCATGTCAACTAATATCCGCGGCTCGTGATTTGTAGGCTCTCCCTCATGACAATCGGAACAAGGAAAAATATCCTCGCTAAAGGGCGGTGGCGACAATGCATCATCCTCGGTAAAGTCGTTGGGCGTTGAAACAATATCGTCTGTATTGTATAAATAATGTTCATCGTCGCCGTGGAGTCGGCAGGAAGTTGCACCTAACATTAGAATAGTTAGCGCAACTATTAAAAAAGCATTGCCTTTTAATAAATATCTCATCACGAAAAATTATAATAAATATTCTATTTAATCTATACTAGTTCCGCCTAGGCGGGAAACAATCAAATTACCGGCTCTAATCGAAGAGTGATATCGGTGGCCTTATGGAGGTCATCGAATAAACCTTTATGATGTTTATTCGCCGATAAAATTAAAATCATTTATAACACAGTTAAAAATTAACTATATGATATAAGTCATTTTCATGCTTGTTTAGAAACAGTCTAATCTTTGGCATGAGCGAAATACCATAATCTATTATGCTGATTGTCATTTTAATAGATCGTGTGGATGAAGTTTCTGGCAAAACCGCTAATCGCTTATTATCAGGATACTGATTATTTAGTATGTGCTTTGCAAATATCATTATAGATCGCTATAGCGCAACGTCCTTGGGGTGTCGAATTGCAAAGCATATATAACAAGCTATGCTGCAGCGAAACGAAGAGTTATATTTTCAGTATATTTACCATCCGAAAATATTAGACAGGGAATTTAAAAACTATCTTTACGGTATAAATCAGATTAGTCATGACAAAGATCTTCAAATTGGTAAGCTTGTTTTTAGTGGTATTAATTTTTTCTTGCTGCGAAAACAATATCGTTAACAACAATCCAAAATGGGCAATAGTAATCCATGGCGGCGCCGGGACAATCTTGAAAAAAAACATGAGTGCCGAGGCCGAGGAAGCTTATAAGGAAAAGTTAAGCGAGGCCTTAGGTGCGGGATCCAAGATCCTCGAAGACGGCGGAACAAGCCTCGATGCCGTTACCGCTGCCGTTAACGTCATGGAAGACTCGCCTCTTTTTAATGCCGGCAAGGGTGCCGTTTTTACTGCCGAGGGCAAAAACGAGATGGACGCCTCAATAATGGACGGCTCAAACCTTATGGCCGGAGCAGTGGCGGGGGTAAGCACCGTTAAGAACCCCGTACTTGCGGCAAGGGCCGTGATGGAAAAGTCGCCGCATCTGATGCTTGCAGGTGAAGGAGCAGACGAATTTGCCAAAAACCACGGTATCGAGATCGTTGACAGCTCTTATTTTTTCACCCAAAGGAGATGGGAAAGCTATAAGCGCGCCAACAAAAACAAATATGGCACAGTGGGCGCCGTAGCCCTCGACAAGGACGGGAACCTGGCAGCGGCAACCTCAACAGGCGGGATGACGAACAAAATGAAAGGGCGCATCGGCGATTCCCCGATCATAGGGGCCGGGACCTATGCCGACAATAAAGGATGTGCCGTCTCAGCCACGGGCCATGGCGAGTATTTCATGCGGAATGTTGTTGCCTACGATATTAACGCACTCATGAAATATTCGGGCATATCGCTCAAGGAAGCCGCTAATTATGTGATAATGAAAAAGTTGAAAGACCAGGGCGGTGATGGTGGCATTATTGCCGTTGACCGGGCAGGAAACTTCGTTATGACATTTAACACTGCCGGCATGTATCGCGCATATAGAAACTCGGCAGGCTTTAGCGACGTCTTGATTTATAGTGGCAACAAGGAGGAGTAAAAGGTTTGAATAAAACCAAATACTCCTCGCGATAAACAAACCTCAATATACAACTATGGCGCAAAAACTTTCTTAAGAGTTTGATTGCCTTTTTCAATAACTCTCACAATATAATATTTGCTGCCTTTTGGGATGTTTACTCTTATCAACTGGTCATAACTGCTTGTCGAAACAAGCTTCCTGCCGTATAAATCGAAGACACTAATATCGGCTTTGCTTCTGATATCTTGAACATCACGTTTTACATAAATACTTTTGTTGTAATAATATATATTGCACCCGCTACCGCTAATATTATCATCAACTGAATTGGGGCTTTGCATAAAATGCAGCCTGAACCTGTCAGGGTTTTGATATGTAGTGGCATCAAAATAATAAACAGGCTCTTTCTTGAAATTAATGATCTTGCCTAGCTTTAAATCTTCGAGCAGAATGTCGAAATCGTCCATTAATTCGGTTTTGGCAAGAACGAGCTCTTGAGGCCCGTTTTTCCCGGCCTTGAAAAACAGTTGGGCAATACGGCTGTCATCATATAGCTCGGGCCAGCTTAAAATACTCAGTTCCCGATTATTATCTTTAAAATATAATTCCGGGGAATCTCCATTGGAGAACATTTTCCCAACATCATAGCCATTATCATAATCATCAGTTGCTTCATTGGTAAAACTAATCCAAGCCTCGTCTTTCGATTCGCCGTTTAAGCATTGCACGACAGCATAAGGGTAATCGCTCAAAGAAGCTTTATAAAAATTCTGGTTTGAGTGAACCCTGGCAGAAGTCGGGATGGTAAAAAACATATTAGTATTGTTCGTTCTTATAAAGAAACCTTGACCGCGCGGGATAATTCCGTTGGCAAGGCTACCCTGCCCCTGTGAGTTGCGATAAAGATAATTGCCCGCCGTTTGGCTCCAAACCCAAATGCTTCCGTCAATGTTTGTTGTGTCCCAGCCGCTATTATCCCAGTCAAGAGCCGAGGGGAAAGGATTGCCGACAAGATTATATCCATGTGCGGCACTTGTGAAAACAAGAGGGGGATCCGAAAATTCGCTAAGGTAAACATCGCTGCCGTTAATGTTTCCGTTAAAAGTGGCTGTAACATCGGTTCCGGCCTCCACCCAAACCGCATAGCCTTTGCCAACAGGCATACCGGTGGCTAACGAGCTCAAATATGTCCAATCATCAGTTGGTTCGTTATATTTTTTTATCCACACCTCCGGGTTATGGCTGAAATACAGGTCGCTCAAGGTGGAAGTATCGACAGGATTGGACAATAAATGCCATTTTCCCGCAGTTAAATACTGCTCTACGTTTATCTTGTTCGGGGTCCTGAAATATGACTCCCCCATTATAGATGCGTTTCCGGAGGCGGAGGATTTAAGGTTTAAAGTCCCGGCAAGGGATAATTTATTGAATGTCGGGAAATTAGTGGCTGTGGCCGAAATGTTGACAACCGTATTCACGGTGGGCAGAGTGTCGGCGGCCCAGTTTGCCTCCACATACCAGTCGTTGCTGCTGCTACCTGTCCATGTTGCAACATTTGAATTAACGTTAATATAAATATCATCAATGCTAAAGCCACTTGAGCCCAAGGGGCTGGTTGCATGGAAGCCGAAATAATATATATCGGTTGCCGTTGGTGTTACATTTGCCGTGGCAAGTGTCCACGACCAGGATGTAATATCGTTTTCGGCCCATATAGCAGTCGTGCCCATAGAAGCCTGATCGGGATAATTGCCATATTTCAGCTCCATGGATTCATGGCCGCCAAGAGAAGCATAAACAAAGTCGATTTGATAAGACACACCTGATTGCAAGGTAATTCCGGGAGTAAACATCCAATCGTTGGCGGCACGTGTCGCAGTTGTTCCAATTGCGACCGACTTAGTTCCTGAGAAAGCAGTATAAGAAACACTTCCCCATGAATTAGCATCGTTATTTGCATCTGTTTTAGTAAAGCATTGAGGCAATGCCGGCGTTGTAACGCCCTCGAAATCCTCAAAATAAGGCAAGGTAGTTGCCGCACAGGTTGTGGTAAACGATCCGGGACCCCTCCAATCGCCATAATTACCGCCGCCACAACCCGACCTTACATACCAATCATAATCGGTTGAGGCTGTTAGCGATGATAGTGTATAGGGATTAGTAGTGGCCCCCGCAATCGTCGTTCCCGTTCCCTGGGCAAAACCACTTGCGCCATACTCTATATCCCATGAGGTGGCTGTTCCTTTTTCCGTCCAGGACAGTTTTGCCGATGTGGCCTGTATGTTGTTCGTAAACAAAGAATCGGGATAAATGCCCGGACAAGCCCTGTCTTCTATTAAAATATCATCGATATACCATCCTTCTTTGATTACAGAGCTATTTGCTCCAAGGAAAAACCGGATTTTAACCTTGCTTTCTTTATAATTATCCAGCGGGAAAGTTTCCTTCTTCCACCAAGTGTTATCAACCGGGCTGCCTGCCCAGCTGCTATATGAGTTTTCATCGAAAAGCTGGTGGGACGAATAATTGTTCGCGCTGCCTTCATAGACCTTTGTTGGCAGGGTAACCCATGATGTTCCGTTATCGGTCGATATTTGTACCTTGCAATTTACATTTGTGGCAGTTTTAGCTATATGCCAAAAACTCAATACCGGATAGGATGCCGAGGATAAATCGACATAGGAATCCATTACAAGATAGTTTAAATTGGGATAGGAATAATTATTATAGGCGCTTTTGCTGCCCCCGTGATAAATACTGTTGTCAAGAGCGAAATCGGTACCATTTCCCGATGCATTTACAAATTTCACGAAGCCACCCTCAAAGTCCTCCGAAACAGGCAATGAATAAGGAACTTTGGTGGTTGTAAACGATACGGGCCCTGTCCAATCACTGGTATCTGTCCCTGGCGCACAAACTTTCCGGGCATACCAATCGTATGATGTTGAAGGACTTAACCCGGTTATAGTGTATGAGGTATCTGTAATTCCCGTAACCGTTGTGCCACTTCCCTGTGCATAATACTGAAGTCCGTATTCCAGTTCCCATGTGGGATTGTAATACTGATCGAGCCACGAAGCCACGGCTGTTGTAGATCCCGGACTAGTGCCAGGGCCAATGGGCGGGGCACAATTCACGCCCGATGCCTCAACTTTTACATCATCGATGCATGCACCATATCCACTACTTTCAGCTCCGCTCTCGAAGGCGATATAAGAATTATTCGTGTTATTGGGCAATACGATGGTGTCGTGAGTCCAGCTTGCAGTTTGGCTTTTGTAAGTTTTAAGCACAGTCCAGGGAGCATTGTCCGCCCCTTTATACAGCACTTTGAATTCGTAATATGAAGTTGTGTTCCCATCCTGGGCGTACCAGAAATCCAGTTGAGGTATGCTAATGGTCGATAAATCAAGCTGAGGTGATATCAACCGGGTAAATGCCTCTTGTGTATTGAAAAACGCATTATATGTTCCTCCGTGGGCAGTTGTATAAAGGCTGTCGCCATTTTGAAATTTCCAGTCTTCGTTATAATGATTAATATATTCCAGGGTCCAGCAATCAGGAATGCTTCCTGCGTTTTCAAAATCCTCCGTCCATGGAAAACTACTGACGGCACATGATGTTACCGTGATATAGTTGGTTTTGTTCAAAAAAGGCGAGCTGCTGCCATCGCTGACTGTTAGTTGGATGTCATAACTTCCTGTAGCGGAAAACTGTATCCATGGGTTTTTCGAGTTGGCGTTGGTGCCGCCTGCAAACGAATAAGTGCCCGGGCTGATTGACCACTGATATGAAGTAATATTCCCATAACTGGCATTGGCGAATTTAACTATCTGTCCGGTCCCTACCTCTGTGTTGTCAGCATAAAAATCGGGGGTGATATTAAATGGCCCGAACTTAAACTTGGTGATCTTGGTTTTTCTTGTACTTGCCGACGATCCCTGATATTGGTTAGTGTACCAGAAAACGCTGTCGTTGGCGGGATCCACTGAAATATTCGAGTAATCGCCCCAACGGGTGGATCCGCTTTGGAGATAGGTAACCCCTGTTACAGTTTCCTCGGCAATATCGAGCAATCCGTTGGCAGCGGCATGTGCCGACGGGCTTTGGGCAGCATATCGTATTGCCGGGTTTATGGAGCTCCCTGTGACAGAGTACCCAACGGCTATTCTCCTATTGGGGTTTATCGTCATGCTTGGATTCCACCGGTAATTGACATCTGGAGCATAAGTGCCTTGCTGACGGATATCCCAAAGGCTGTCAGTTTTTACCAGTTCATACCAACGAATACCTGAGGAATTTGAAGTGCTTCCCTGAACGGAATGGCAACATACCATAACTTCGTCGCTTACGTCGGAGTTGCTGAAATTCCGGTAAACAGGCTTGTTCATTATATACGAACCAAGAGCATCGAGAAAGGAACCACTAGGCTGAATTGGATCAGGAGCAGGGCTAAACGCCGCAACATCAATTGTTTGGGTACGTGAAAAAGTAGAATTAGAAGGCGTGTTCCAATCAACATCCATTTCGTAAATCCACAGTTGATCCTTTGGGCCGGTCCATTGTGCATCATTTATATTAATAAATATACCCGGGCTGTTGACCGGGGCAAAAGTTCCGTCGTTATCCACCGGGGCAGTAACTGAGTAAGTTGCATCCGGCCTGTCGGGGTTGATAAAACCTATCATTTGTGCTTCATGGCCCAGAAGCATTCTCGACCTTTGCACTGCAAACACATCCTCTTGATCCTGGGTATTGTTCCCTAACTTATCAATACCCATATAATATGCATCCCGCCAGATACCATACTTTGGATAATCGGGCCAGTCGTCAACATCGAACGAATAGGCATACCACGACCCAAGCGGGTTAGAGGATTGGGAAACAGCCATCATAAGATAATCGTTGTCGCCGCTTTTCGACATTTCGGTAATTAACCAACGGTTTGCCTGGTCGTCGTAAAGCACTATTGGATCGCCATCATTATAAGTTCCGCCGGGAAGGCCTGTAAATATTGTATTTATTGCTATGGGCCCGGCTTTTAAAGTTCCTGTTTTCGTATATACCGAAAAAGTTGCATTTACCGTTTGAAGATAATAATTCGAGTCCACCGAGCCATTGGCATCGCTTGGATAAGATGCGCTTTCAGCACCTTCAAAAGTAAGAATAGGTGCATTCGCACCCCTGTCCTCGGGCATAAAGTTTTGTATAACAGGGTCTCTTCCGGAAGGATAAACATGATTATCCTTCCTGTATTCTTTGTCCTCACGATTTTTTCGCTTTCCATCCTCGATCATTTTGAGCCATTCGTCGTGAGTAACTGCTTTCATTTCGCTAACTTTTATTGTTTTTTTTACTTGTGATTTAGCAATAAACGTAGGTTTGGCTATTTTACGGTCCTGAGCGCCTAAACCGCTCAACAAGCCCATCACTAATATTAAGGTGAATAGTAAACGCATAATAAAATTATTTAAGGATTAATGATTCAATTTTGTTCAAGCGAAGCAATAGTTCTTCGATTTTTTTATTCTGGTTTTCGATAAGTTGTTGCTGAGACTGGAGTTTTTGCTCCATTTCTTGTTTTTGTCCGGCGAGTTCCTGCACGGCTTTTACAAGGGGCACAACAAATTCGGCATAAGCCAGACTATAATAGTCATTGTCATTTTCCGGTTGATGAACCCCATCGAAATCAAAACCCAGTTCTTTGGCAGCCTGATCCACCTCCTGTGCGATGAAACCGGTATGAACAACAGATTCCACCTTTGCCTTCTCGGATGCGCTGTGCATTTCTTCGGTATTTTCAGAAACGTTGATCATATTTATGGCGTCCAGGTCCCAATTATAGGTTACGGGGCGCAACTCCAATATGAAATTGAGGCCGGAGACGTTCTCTTTTATATTTTTCTTGAAACGGCCATCAGAGGTTGACGACCAGGCGGTGGCACCCCCAATCCAAGTAACATAAGCATCGCCCAAGCGCATCATATTATCGGCAGTTATTTGTGCATTGTATCCGATAGCAGTAGAATTTGAGTAAGTTGTACCTGATTGAAAGGCATAATAACCCAAGGCTGTATTTCTTGCTCCTGTTGTATTAGACTCTAAACTATAATAACCTACTGCTGTGTTTTTATCAGCTGTTGTGTTTGAGAATAACGCATGAACACCATATCCACAGTTATAACCTCCTGTTGTGTTTGTATAAAGTGCCGATACGCCCGAAGCTGTATTTTTAAAACCTGTTGTATTGCCATTCATTGCATTAGAGCCAATTGTTGTGTTCCAGTATCCTGTAGTGTTGTTTTTTAGCGAAACATACCCAAGGGAGGAATTATCGTAACCCGTAGTATTAGCGTATTGCGATTTTGATCCGATCGCAGTGTTATGCACGGCCTCCGAGCTGCTTGCCCCAGTGCCGTTATTGTAAAGTACAGAG
>JAJRQZ010000067.1 GCA_024279935.1 Bacteroidota bacterium | reverse complement strand
CCTTAGCAAAAGTGGGTAAGGGGGATTTGTGCCCCTATAGTCGTGAAATAGAACTTTTTATGAGTTTTTAGTAAAAAATATTTTCAATTCATCCGATTTCGTGTAATTTGTGGATGAAAATATTCTTTTGCGGATTTAAGGTCAGAATATGATTAATAAAAGAGGATACGTTTTTTTGAGAATTAATAGAAGCCCCCCATAATCACAAAACCCTTAACCAAACAAAACCATATGGCTCGAACAGCAAGCGGTCGCTTGGCTCATCGAACGTGAAACTATTGGGCATTATAACTGCCAGGTTTTTGTCGGGAAATGGATTGTTGATGGCCACTCCTTTGGAAGAAAGGTTGCTGATAGCCACCAAGGTTTCTTCTTTGTAGATTCTTTTATAAGCAATTATTCTATCATCCTGCAAATCAATAAATTCCGTTGTCCCCCTGCCCATTGCAAGCAGTTCTTTCCGCTCGTTGAGCATTTGGCTGATAATGGTTTTCACCTTAAAATGAAAACTGTTGTCATTTTTCATCTCAGCCTCTAGCTTGTCCCAGTCAATTCTGCCGCGTACGAGAAACCGCGTATCGTCCTTTCCGGTAAGTTTTATTTGTTCCTTATAAAATTCCTCATCATTAAGCTTGCCGAACTCATCGCCGTAATAAACAACCGGTGTGCCGGTAAGCGTTAGCATAAGTGAATATGCCAGTGCTATCTTGTTAAGGTCTTTTTGCATCAATTCCGCAAGGCGCGCCGAAATGCCTTCGCCAACGCGAAAGTCCCATTCGGGCTTATGGCAATAGTTCTCGTATATATATTTCCTGTCTTCTTCCGAAACATACACAAGTTCCAGGCTCAGCTCGTCATGAACCCGCAAGAAGCTTAGCCATTGTCCTATTTCAGGGATTTCGGGAGTAACCTCAGGGCTTAAGGTATGAACAACGGGCTGCCTGTTCTCCATTGCTATCGACTTGAACATCATCGGCATCAGCGGGAAATGGTAAGCAGCATGGCATTCGTCGCCATCGCCCATATATTTAACAACTTCCTTTGGTTTCTGACAGGCTTCGGCAAGCATTAAAATACCCGGTTTCGCATAATCCAGGATTGCCCTGAAAAACTTGACTACGGTATGTGTCAGAGGCAGGTTCTCGCAGCTTGTGCCTTCTTCTTTCCACAAATACGGTATCGCATCGGCGCGAAAGCCGTCAACGCCGAGGCTCTGCCAGTATAATAAATTTTTCGACATGGAAAGAAGGACTTCGGGGTTTCGGTAGTTCAGGTCGGGCTGGAAGCTGAAAAACCTATGAAAATAATACCATCCGTCATCTGTTTTTTCCCAGTTGCTGTCCTCAATGCCTTTGAAGAGTAACCGGCTATCGCCATAAAGCGAATCATCTTTCGACCATATAAAATAATCCCGATAAGGATTGTCTATTGTTTTTTTTGCTTCCAGAAACCAAGGATGCTGGTCGGAACAGTGGTTGATGGCTATATCGAAAATTACCCTTATTCCCCTGCTGTGAGCTTCTCCTAAAAAGTTGGTAAATACTTTTTCCTGCTCATCCTGGCTCGCTTCTTCATTCAACCCCAAAAGCTGCGGTCTTATGCGGTCGTACTTCTTAATGTCGAACCCGGCATCCCGCATGGGTGAATCAAGTATTGGGAGCAGCCATAATACATTAACACCCAGGTCTTTCAAATAATCCAACTTTTCAATTAAACCATTGAAGCCGCCATTGAACAAATCAACATAAAGGGCATAAACAATGGCGTCGCGATACCAATTTGGATTCTCATGTTCTTCAGTGCTAACTTTTAAATCGCTTAAAAACCCATCCAGCCGCAAACTACCTTCCCCGGGGTAAAGTTCATTCCAAAGTTTATATAAGGTGTCCTTCATTTCATAATATTTCTGCTTACAAATATATCTCAATAATGGCTTTGATATGGGTTTTCTGAAGCCGGCCTTATCAATTTTAAAACAACTTTGAGGTATATTTTCTAAAATCGCTTAATCAATCGTTTGCATTGAGGTTTTTATGAGCAAAATATACCTTGGCTTGAATTATTAATGGCCCATTGTGCGAAATGCATTATTTATGCTTATAAATCACTACTTTTGGAGAATGTCAAATCATGGTTTATGAAAAGTATGAAATTTTCTTTTTTAGGATTCCTGTTGATGGTTTTTAGTATTTCTTTATCTGCTCAAAACATTAACATCCAGCGTGTTGACCCTCCTTCTTGGTGGGTCGGGATGACTAATGCTAATTTGCAGCTATTGGTTTATGGAGATAATATCTCGCTTTCTAAAGCAAGTATCGATTATCCTGGGATCGAAATCAGCAAATCCATATTAGTGGAAAGTCCCAATTATGTTTTTCTGGATTTAGTGATTAGCCCTGATGCAAAAGCAGGTAGTTTCGATATTGTCTTTAAAAATGGAAGCAAAATCGTAAGTATTTATTCATATCAACTTCTTGAGAGGATGGATGACAAGGACCTTCATCAGGGTTTTGATAATTCCGATGCCATTTATTTGTTGATGCCCGATAGGTTTTCAAACGGAAATCCCGATAACGACGATATGCCCGGCATGTTGGAAAAAGCCGACCGCACTAATCCCAACGGCCGTCATGGTGGTGATATAAAGGGTATTATAAACAAACTGGATTATATCAAGGACCTCGGTGCCACTACAATCTGGATTAACCCTTTGCTTGAGAACAATATGCCTGCCTATTCATATCATGGTTATGCCGTAACCGATTTATATAGAGTGGATCCGCGTTTCGGAAGCAATGAGGATTATAAAAACCTGCTTGCCGCAGCACATGGAACGGGCTTGAAGATAATTCAGGACATGATATTCAACCATCTGGGGACCAATTATTTTTGGAAAGATGATTTGCCGAGCCGCGACTGGTACAACCAATGGCCCGAATTTACCCGCTCCAACTATAGAGGGGGAGTTGTAAATGATCCGCATGCCTCCGTAACCGATTATAACAAAATGGTGAAAGGCTGGTTCGATACGTCCATGGCCGACCTGAACCAAAACAATCCCTTGCTTGCTAATTATTTGATACAAAACTCTATCTGGTGGATAGAGTATCTGGGTTTGGACGGCATACGTCAGGATACCTATCCTTATCCTTTCAAGGAATTTATGGCAGAGTGGATGAAACGTGTCTTGGAAGAATACCCTGATTTTAACGTTGTCGGCGAAGTTTGGCTCTCATATCCGCAGGCAGTGGCTTATTGGCTCGAAAATGACAACAATGCTGATGGCTTTCATTCAAATCTAACCAATGTTTTCGATTTCCCGTTAATGTACGCCATCAGCAAGGCTTTTAATGAAGATGAGGGCTGGTCAACCGGAACATCGCAGCTTTACGAAGTTTTAAGCCAGGATTATGTTTACAGCGACCCGCAGAAATTGGTTTTGTTTGCCGACAACCACGATGGCGACAGGCTTTTTTCCAAGCTTGGGGAAGATATTGATAAATTTAAGCTTGCCATGGCGTTTTTGTTCACCACCAGGGGGATACCTCAAATATATTACGGTACTGAGATTTTAATGACAGGTTTTGAGCACCAAGGGCACGGCTTTATACGCAAAGACTTTCCCGGGGGCTGGCCTGGTGATTCTATTGATGCTTTTTCCTCCAGGGGAAGAAGTGCCGATCAAAATACAGCTTTCAACTTCGTTAAGCACCTGATGAACTGGAGAAAAAACAACAAAGCCGTTCAAGAAGGTAAACTGGTACATTACATTCCTGAGAATGGAGTCTATGTTTTCTTCAGGCAGACTGAAGATGAATGCGTTATGGTGTTATTGAATAATTCCGGCAAGGACATGGAAGTTGATCTGGGTCGTTTTAGCGAGAACTTAAACGGGTATCATACCGCTAAAAGCGTTCTCGACAGGACTTTTCTTGATAAGCTGGATAAAGTTGTAGTGAAAGCAAAGTCGCCGATGATTTTTGAATTGGAATGATGTGCTGGTTATTATGACGGCAAAAGGTTTTATTGTTAACAATCTGGTTTCCTGGCCTGATAATTAAAAAAAAGAAAAATATAGGAATGAAATATTTTGCAACCATATTTCTGGTATCAGTCTTGTTCACAAGTGGTCTTAGGGCGCAAATAGCGTGGCTTGAGCCCTCAAATCCGAAGCCCGGCGATGAGGTAACTCTCTATTATAATCCTGCCGAAGGCAATGCTGCACTAATGGATTATAAAGGCACTGTTTATCTTCATACCGGGGTGATCACAAATCGTAGCCTTGATGGTGGCGACTGGAAACATGTTGTCGGGAACTGGGGCGAGGCAGACAGAAGAGTTGAGATGCATGCCGTCGGTGATGGGAATTGGGGCTTTACTTTTGTGATGAAGGATTTTTATGGCCTTCGCGATGATGAGATACCCAAGATGCTGGCGTATGTGTTCAGGAGCAAAAACGGCGGATTGGTCGGAAAGACAAAGTCGAACGATGATATTTTCCTGGCTGTTAACGACTATGTGGCCCCAAAAAAACAAGCCTCCGATTTTATCTTCGACAGCCGAAAATATATTTCCCATTTTAAGGACGGGCAAAACTTAAAGGTGCTTACCGATAGGGGTTTGGTAGAAATAATTCCCTATTCCGATGATATTGTCGAAGTTGTTCATTATGCCAATAGTATTGGGGGCAGGACTAAATCGGATGCCGTAGTCCTTAAGCCCGAATTCGTTTTTACGGAAGTTGAGGATTTCGACGGGAGCTTGATATTCAAAACCAATAATTTGTCAGTCAGGATAAACAAAGAGCCGTTTTATTTAAGCTTCAATTATAATGGCAGTGAAATTCTGAGCGAGGAAAGAGGTTTTTATAAAAGGGAGCAAAATAACGGTTTGCGATTTAAATATCAACGCGACGAGAAATTGTTCGGGCTGGGGGAGAGGGCAAATTCCTTTGATCTGACAGGGGCAAGATACAATCTTTACAACCGGCCCAAATATGGATATGAGTTTGGTGCCAGAAACATAAACTATAGCATTCCGCTGCTTTTCTCTTCAAGGAAATATATCTTGCTTTTCGACAATCCTCAAAAAGGCTATGTGGATATTGGCGGATCAGAGCCGGGAATACTTGAATGGGGTGCCATAGGCGGAATTATGAAATATTTCCTAGTGGCTGGGAACTCCTATAAAGAAGTTATGGGTTCTTATTCTAAACTAACAGGCAATCAGCCACTTCCGCCTATCTGGGCTCTTGGCAACCTGCAAAGCCGCATGGCCTACCGGACTCAATCCGAAACTGATTCCATTGTCAGTTTAATGCAGCAAAATGATTTTCCGCTCGATGCTGTAATACTCGATTTTTACTGGTTCGGCGACAGCATTATAGGAACGATGGGGCGTTTGGACTGGTATAAACCTAACTGGCCCGATCCTGAAAAGATGATTTCCGATTTCAGGAAAAAAGGCGTTAAAACCGTTTTGATTACCGAACCTTATATACTAGATACGCTCGCTAACTTCAGGATAGCAGACAGCCTTAATATACTTGCCCTCGACAGCCTCGGTAATTCGTACGTCAACAAGGAATTTTATTTTGGTGATGGCGGGCTTATCGACATTTTTAAGCCTACTGCGAGAAAGTGGTTTTGGCAACAATATAAAAAACAGATTGATATAGGTGTTGCCGGTTGGTGGGGCGATTTGGGCGAGCCCGAGAACCATCCTTTCGATCAAATACATATTAACGGAACGGCTGACGAGGTCCATAATATTTATGCCCATTATTGGCATAAGATGTTGTTTGACTATTATAGGGAATATTATCCCGAAAGGAGACTGTTTAATTTAAACAGGGCGGGTTATGCCGGTTCGCAGCGTTATTCCGTTTATCCCTGGACGGGCGATGTCTCCAGGAGCTGGGGAGGGCTGAAAGCGCAAATCCCCTTGATGCTCAACATGAGCTTGAGCGGATTGCCGTTTATCCATTCCGATGCCGGTGGTTTTGCCCAAGGGACAAAAAATGATGAACTTTATACGCGATGGCTGCAGATGGCTTGTTTTTCCCCCATTCTTCGCCCGCATGGATCAGGGATTCCCAGCGAAGCCGTTTATTTTAACGATACTACTCAAAAAATCGTGCGTAATTTTATGAAATTGCGTTATTCGCTCTTGCCTTATATTTATACAGCAGCAGCCCAGGCACATATTAATGGCTATCCCATAATCAGGCCTTTGTTTTTTGAATTCCCGGATGATGAGAATGCCTTTGACGCCGATTGGGAATATATGTTCGGGGAGAGTATTTTGGTAAGGCCGATATTTGAAGAGCATCAGGGGAAAGTTGATGTTTATTTGCCCAAGGGTAATTATTGGTATAACTTTTGGACCAATGAACGTTTTGAGGGCGGACAGTGGATTAGTATGAAAACTGTTTTGGAAACAATACCTTTGTTCGTAAAGTCGGGATCGTTTATTGTAACAGTAGCGCCTTTCAACAACACCGATTATTATAAAACCGATAAACTTAGAGTAAAATATTATCTCGGTGAAACCGGAAGCGTTTCGTCCCAGGTTTATTTTGAGGATGACGGAAAGACTTTCGGGAATGTTGAGAACGAAAAATATTCGGAACTGGAATTTACATCGGCTATTTATCCGGAGAGCATAACTT
Source organism: Bacteroidota bacterium (assembly GCA_024279935.1). Classification (GTDB taxonomy): domain Bacteria; phylum Bacteroidota; class Bacteroidia; order Bacteroidales; family F082; genus BM524. The sequence goes on along the minus strand of JAJRQZ010000067.1, from coordinate 68,545 downwards.
TAAGGGTTAACAAAGGTGGTTATTCCTTTGATGGATTGCCCGCAAACAGGGAAATCATGCTGGAGCTAATCGGGTTTCAGCCTCAAAAGAAAAGTGTTGCGGCAATTCTGGTAAATAAAGATTTAACGGAAAAGAAGATTAAATTTAAAATTGAAGCTTCATTGCCTACGGCCACTTTCAAATTCGAAAATAAGAACATTAAAATCATTGTTGAGAAGTGAGGTTTTAAATAAGCAGAAAACACTTCGTGCAAATTGGAGCCATATAGCCTTCGCGGCGAAAAAAGAAGAATAGTTGCCCGGGGGCTAGGCTTGAGGCCAAAAAAGAATGCCACAAGGCCACCATCCCGGCAAAGACCGGGACACTAAGCTGCACAAAGAAAATTATCCGAACTTTGAAAAGATTAATATTAAAATATAAATACTATGAATAAAAAATTATTTTCGCTGATCGTTTTAAGTCTGGCGGTATTATTTGTTTCCTGCAAACAGCACAGCGATAAAAAAGAAAAAAACACTAAAGAAGAAATGACGGTAACATCACATTACGATTGGAGCAGAAATGCCAATATCTACGAGGTAAACATACGACAATACACTCCCGAGGGCACCTTTGATGCCTTCAAGGCTCAGCTTCCGAGATTGAAAGAGATGGGGGTTGACATATTGTGGATAATGCCCATACACCCGGTTGGCGAATTAAACCGCAAGGGCACACTTGGCAGCTACTATGCTGTAAGAGATTATAAATCAGTAAATCCTGAGTTCGGCAACTTACAGGATTTCAAGGAGTTGGTAAACGAGGCCCATAACTTGGGCATGAAAGTCATTATCGACTGGGTTGCTAACCACTCCTCCTGGGATAATGTTTGGCTTGACGAACACGAGGATTTTTATGAAAAAGATGACAAGGGCAACTTTGTCTCCCCTTTCGACTGGACAGATGTGATCTCCTTCAACTACGACAATCCCGAAATGAGGGCAGCCATGATCGATGCGCTGAGATATTGGTTGACGGAAACGGACATTGATGGCTATCGTTGCGATGTTGCCGGAATGGTCCCTGTGGATTTCTGGGAAAAGGCCAGAACTTCCATGGAAGAAATAAAACCGGTGTTTATGTTGGCCGAGGATGAAGACCAGGTGGCATTGGTTCAAAAGGCCTTCGACATGAACTATAGCTGGAAGCTCCTCCACCTGATGGACGAGATTGCAAAAGGCGACAAAAAAGCCGTTAAGATTTGGGATTATGTGTTGTGGAGCGGAACCACCTTCCCCGAGGATTCATACAGAATGAACTTTATCACCAATCACGATGAAAATTCCTGGAACGGAACTGTTGAAGAGCGCCTTGGTGATGGCAGTAAAGCATTTGCCGTTCTGTGCTGGGCTATTCCCGGGATGCCCTTGATTTATTCCGGACAGGAAGCCGGCCTGGACAAACGGCTGAAGTTTTTCGACAAGGACACGATTAACTGGGGCAATTATGTTTATGCTGATTTTTATAAAAAGCTAAACAGGCTTAAAGAAAGCAATGCAGCCCTGCTCGCAGGAAAAGAAGGGGGGATGATGCAACAAATCTCTGAAGGGCAAAATGAAGATGTTGTAGCCTTTAGCCGTGAAAAAGATGGGGATCAGATTGTTGTCATCTTGAATTTAAGCCCTGAACCACAGGAATTTACCATAGAAGGTGATTTGGTAAACGGTGAATATGCCAATTATTTTACCAATCAGAAAAACAATCTCGGGCCGGGCAAAAAGATTGACCTGGCAGCTTGGGATTATTTGGTCTTTACTAATTGATTACTGGGCAAATCAGAGAGGAAAGCCCCATCCGGCATGTCGGGTAGGGCTTTTTTAACATAAAAAAACCCTTCCTTGGAGAGGAAGGGTTCAAACCAAATTAATTAATGAAAAAGCTATTTTTATTTGCTTCCATCTTTTTTGTCGTCCTTAGCTTTCTTGTCGGAACATGACTTGCTATCAAAATCCTGACTGCAACATGCTTTCTTTGTATCGCATGATTTTTTGGTATCACACTCTTTCTTCGACTTCGATTTCTTCTTGTTCTTATCATCGTTGTCTTTCACTTTGGTTATACTTACGGTGTTCGTTACCTGCGCATAAGTGTTCATGCTAATACCGCCTAAAAACAAAAGGCTCAAACTAAGAGCAATAATTCTTTTTTTCATATTCTTTATTTAGATTTTATTTGAGAAATTAATTTCTTTTCATACTTTTACTAATTATAATATATTCAACGAATTGCGTTTATTTTTATAATTATACAAAACTAAGTTGTTTATAAAATTATGGCTGTTAATCTGCTGTTAATTACTGTTAACAAAAGGTTAATTCCCGAAATAGAGCATTCAAAGTACTACTTTTGATCTTCAAAGTGAAAAAAAGAACTTTAAGGATAATAATCATGTTAAGCACAATTGCCTTGGCGGGAATAGTGTTCTCCCAGGTATATTGGGTCAAACAGGCTGTTGATCTGAAAACGGAGCAATTCGACAACAGTGTGAGGTTAGCCGCAAAAGGCATTGTAAACCAGTTTTACGACCAGAAGAACGATACTGCTTATGAGCATTATTTGTATTTGCTTTCGTGCAGGAAGGTTCATCTGGAAGTAACCGATTATGTTCAGATAGATTTACTTGATTCGCTATTGGAAGCCGAATTTGCCTGCATGAACATAAACAGCCCCTATTTTTATGGCATTTATAACGACTTGAGCGGCAAATTCGTGGGCGGCAACTACGACTCCCACAAGAAAGAGATACGCAACTCCATATTTCAGTTCTCGCTTTACAGCATTTACAAACCTGCTGATTATTATTTGGGTGTCTATTTCCCGAACAGCATGGGCATAATTGCCAAGAAAATGATGAGCATGATAGTTGTCTCGGCTTTGTTCCTCATTGTATTGATCAGCCTCCATATCTTTGTCGTTTATGTTATCTTAAGGCAGAAAAAAGTCTCGGAGATAAAAAACGACTTCATTAATAACCTGACCCACGAGTTTAAGACTCCTATCGCGACAACATCGCTCGCCGCTGAAATGCTTGTAAAGGAAAATATCAATACGGTTCCTGGAAAGGTGGAAAAATACGCCAATGTGATCCTTTACGAGAATATGCGCCTGCAATCACAAGTAGAGCAAATATTGCAAATAGCCTCATTTGAAAAAGGCAACTTCAACTTTAAGCTCGAGAAAGTTGATATGCACCAGTTGATCAATAACGTAATTGTCAGTTTCGAGCTGAGGATAGAGAAAAGCAAAGCATTGATAAATATGAGGCTCAACGCATCTGATTTTATTGTTAATACTGATTTAGCCCACATAACCAACGTTATATACAATTTAATGGACAATGCCATAAAATATTCCTTAAAAATCCCGGAGATTACCATCGAGACAAGAAATATCAAGAAAGGAATACTTGTTTCTGTCAAGGATAAGGGAGTTGGTATATCCCGGCAATATCACAAAGATGTCTTTAAGAACCTTTTTCGCATCCCAACAGGGAATATTCAGGAAGTTAGAGGTTTTGGACTAGGCTTGTATTACTCAAAATATGTTGTTGAAAGCTTGGGCGGAAATATTTCACTTGAGAGTGAAAGTGGAAAGGGTTCTGCTTTTATGGTATTTTTGCCAATCAAAAGGTTAAAGAAACTGTAAGTTTTTTTTAATATGAGCGACAAAATAGAAAAGGACACACGTTATGATGGAAATAGAGGAAGGAAAGAACAAAGTGCAAATATTATTTGTTGAGGATGACTCGAACTTGAGCATGGTTTTACAGGACTATCTCGAAATGATAGGTTATGATGTAGATCATGGACGCGATGGTGAGGAAGGCGCTCGATTATTTAAATCGAACAAGTATGATATTGCCATCCTGGATATTATGATGCCGAAAAAAGACGGATTTACACTGGCAACGGAAATCAAGGAGATGCAGCCGGATATCCCTCTTATCTTCTTGACTGCAAAAAATCAAAAAGAAGATAAGCTTGAAGGCTTCAATTATGGTTGCGATGACTATATTACAAAACCTTTTAGCACTGAAGAACTTAACCTTAGGATAAAGGCCATTCTTAAAAGGTGCTATAATCAAAGCATGTCGAATGCTCCTGTCATAGAGAAGTTTGACATAGGTGTTTTCGAATTCGACTCAACCAACCTCACCTTGAAATCAGATGAGGGAGAACGCAGGCTCACGAGGAAGGAGTCGGCCTTGCTGAAGCTTTTGTGTGAAAACAAAAACGAGTTGCTCGCGCGCGAAGTGGCCTTGGAAACCGTATGGGGCGAAAATGACTACTTCATTGGTAGAAGCATGGATGTTTTTATAGCAAAACTCAGGAAATACCTAAAAGCAGACCCGAAAGTAAAAATTACCAATATACATGGTATCGGCTTCAAGCTTGAGGTTAATGATTGACTTGAACTTGGCAAGCAGGGATTAAATTATCCGGTTGTTGTGGTGTTCTACGGCCCCTACCGTATCAGAACTTAACCACCTCTTTTTTATTGAACAAATCTTCCCAGGCAAAAGTATGGGCGGAGTATGCGGTAGGTGAGCTTAGGCGTTTCCCTTTATCGGGACCGGCAATAACGTTGCCGAAAATGTCATATTCGTTCCCTGAGTTGTCTTTCATTATTACTGGCAAGCTGTTCTGGGCCACAATAAACGAACGACCACCAGTCTCAAAAACCAGATGTAAATCGTAATCGGTGCCGGATATGTAAATGAGGTTCTTGCTGTAAGCAGTAAAAGTGTTCAGGTAAAGGCTGTCGGATGTTCCCGACAACGGAATTAAAACGGCACTGTTTCTGTCAACAATGCCAAAATATCTTTCAGAGGCAACAATCCCGCTATTACCGTCATCAACAGGATTGTCCTCAACACTTTTAAAGCCGGCCGTGCATGATGTTGAATCACATTCGGTATGAAATAAAAACAACGCATCCGGGGACGCCGCTTTCAAAGTGGAGAATTTAGTGCGTACCAATTGGCTTGTTTGCGAAGTCTCCCCAACAAAATCACCGTTTATGCACAACGACAGCATCTGCGACCAATGACTTTCCGTGTTGCGGTCATAAGGTATGAGGTTTTCTTTATATAGTTTGCCGGAAACCCCGAAACTATTTACTTTTCCATCCAAAAACCGGTTCCATACCAGGGTGCTTGAAGTCAGGGGACAATGGGAAACCGCAAAATAGTTGTCCCCGATGCTGTCGTTTATAATTTCGTGAATCGAGAGAGTGCTCAGTGGGTAAGCGTGAACAACATTTTTATAACTATAAGCTATTACCTCGATGTCTTCATCGATGTTGAAATCCGTAATAGGTAAAAAATATGGGGTGTCAAGCGATTTAATTTTATTATAGCTCGAATTGAAATGAATTATGTCATTTATGTCAACAAGCCAGAAATCCTTGCTGTTGTTGTTCGTATTGAGCAACTCATTTTTGGTACATGAAGAAAACAGGACTATTGCAAATATTGTTAGAATTAAAAGCCTCATATTATATCGTTTTTTAACATAGACGGTTCAAAACAATAAATATTACTAAATAACAATTATTTAACAGCACTTGATTTATAAAGGCTTAAGAGTATTGTACTTTACCAAAGGCTGAAACCGCTTTACAACGGAATCGAACAGTGCGACATAAGAACTGTCGATAGGTTTTGCCGGGGGCGATTCAACCTTTAGGGGGTTTATTGCTTTGCCGTTCCTGTAAAAGCGGAAATCAAGATGAGGGCCTGTGGCGAGTCCTGTTTTGCCCACATAACCTATAAGGTCGCCCTGATTAACATGTTTGCCCACTTTGATGCCTTTGGCAAAACCTCTAAGGTGCATATATGTTGTCGAATAGGTCCCGTTATGTTTTATCTTCACATAATTGCCGCCTCCTCTTTTTTGGTATCCTTTCTTAACAACGACGCCATCGCCGACTGAATGCACCGGGGTTCCGGAAGGGGCGGCATAGTCAACGCCATGGTGAGGCCGGCGGATTTTAAGTACGGGGTGCAGGCGCGAGTTCGAGAAACCCGAACTGATTCTCGAGTATCGCAAAGGTGCTTTTAAAAAAGTCCGTTGAAGGCTGTTTCCTTTTTCGTCGAAATAATCCCCCTTGTCGTTTTGCAGGAAATAAAAAGCATAGTTATCCGTTCCGCCGTGATAGAAATTGGCCGCAATAATCTTGCCTAGCTCAATATACTTATTGTCAACATATTGCCTTTCGTAATAAACTATGTATTTATCGCCTTCTTGAAGTCCGAAGAAATCGATTGTCCAGGCGTAAACCTCCGAGAGCTTGTTTGCCAGATTCGGGTCGCCCCCGGCAGCAGCGATAGAATTCCAAAGCGAGGAAGTTATCTCACCACGCAAAGTGTCAGCCCTGACAACTATTTCCTTGGCTCCCCTATTAACGCTTAAACTGTCATGAAAATCATACAGCACGTAGCGGTAGGGGTTTATCTCATAGGCAAAATACAAGGCCTTCAAAGAGCTGTCGTTATCGCAAATAAGGGTGTAATTATTCCCGCTCCTGATTTTCCTTACATCAAAAGTGTCGCGGGTAAAGCGGGCGATGTAATCTATATCTGAATAACTAACGCCGTATTTCAGGAGTATATCGGCCAAAAACTCGTTTTTCTTAACCTTATCTTTTACAACATACAGGCTATCTATAATTATGCCATATTCCGTTTTAGGAGTATATATATCATTTTCGCCTTTGTTATTGTTTTCTTTGTGCGAAGATCTGGTGCAATTCCAAAAAGAGACAACAATAACCAATGGAAAAACAAGCTGTTTGATCATAGCGAAAAATTTTGCCAAAAATAGATAAAACAACTTTTGGTCGGTAAAAGATTATGTTAAAGATTTAAAGAAGCCCCCCTTAATTCCTGCTGTGTTTTTTGGCATAATCACGTCCGGCTTTCAATGCTTTTAGGTTAAGTTTCACTATATCTTCTCCTTTGCGGCCGAAAACATTGCCAATAGCTTCTTCAAACGATTTATATTTAATATCCAGATAAGGCGATGCAGCCCCGAGGACAACGATATTAGCCGCGCGCACCGATCCCAAATCCTTGGCAATCCTGTTTGCGTCGAGGGTAACATAGTTTGGCAGTTTCCAGATATCGCTTAAAATATCTTCAAGGTCAGGGTAGTCTGCCATATTGTTGAACGGATTTATACTTGTTACCAGCCACCCACTCTCGCGGTTCAGCATGTTTACATATCGCAACGACTCCATTGGCTCCACGGAAATGATCATATCTGCCTTTCCTTCAGGAATTAAGTCGGAGGCTATCATTGACGAGGAAAGTCTTAAATGCGACTGCACATCGCCACCTCTTTGGCTCATTCCGTGAACCTCTGCTTGTTTCAGTTGAATACCCTCGGATAAAGCAGCCGTACCGATAATAGTTGCTATGGTTAAAATTCCCTGGCCACCGACACCGGCCAGCATAATATCTTTTTTCATGTTCTTATTTCTTTTTTAAATAATAATATTAGGCCCCGGTTTTTTTAAGATGCTTAATCTTCATCCTCCTGGCCAATGTCTGGACGCATTCGCGGCGCGAGACTATAACGGAGACCCCGTCATACTCAAGTTCCTTACTGATTATTTTTACGTTTTCCTCAAAATTGCGGCGCAAGGGCTTCATTATTTTAAGGTGTTCTTCCTCGACGCCAAGGCCGCGACAGATATCTTCCACTTTTCCGAGGGCGGAGGATTCCTGGCCGCCTGTCATGCCGGTAGTTGAGTTGTCGTTGATGATAACCGTGATTTTTGCTTTGCGGTTTACCGCATCGAGAAGGCCTGTCATGCCCGAATGCGTAAAAGTGGAATCGCCGATTGCAGCAACGGCAGGCACCAGACCGGCTTCCGAAGCCCCAATTGCCATAGTTATCGAAGCACCCATGTCAACACAGCTGTTTATCGACTGCAATGGCGGAAGGGCACTTAATGTATAGCATCCGATATCGCTTAAAACCCTTCCTCCCGAATATGTTTTCAAGGCTTCGTTCAAAGCGCCAAAGGAATCCCAGTGGCCACAACCGTCGCAAAGTTGTGGCGGGCGCGGCTTGACCGAGGCAGCTGTATCGAATCCCCGGGCTATTTCCATTCCCAAGGCTTTTGCCACTAAATTCGGGTTAAGTTCCCCTGCTCTGGGGATATCACCGCTCATCCTGCCCAAAACTTTTTTGTCAAGGTTTAAATAACCTCTCAACAGCTCTTCAAGTATCGGATACCCTTCTTCCAATATCAGTATTTCGTCCACCGAATCATAAAGTTTCTGAATCATTGCCCTGGGAGCAGGATACTGACTTATTTTCAGCACCGGATAAGGGACTTTTCCTCCCTCGAAATTCTCGATTAAATAGTTATAGCCTAAGCCACAGGCGATTATGCCCAGAGATTTGTTGTCAGCGTCGATATATCTATTGTATCCTGAAGTAATCCCATCCTCTTCGATTGCATTTTGTTTGTCGAGAAGTTGATTGTATTGTACTCTGGCAATGGCCGGAAGCAACACGAACTGACGCAGGTTGGACGGCAGGTGCAATTTGTTTTCGCTTGCCATACCAAGCCTTTTAACACCCGCCCTTGAGTGGGCCAGACGTGTAGTAACCCTCAACAATACCGGTATCTCGAATTTTTCGGCGAGCTCAAAAGCATATCTTGTCATATCATAGGCTTCTTGCTGATTGGATGGTTCCATTACCGGGATCAACGAAAACTTGCCGTAAAAGCGGGAATCCTGTTCGTTTTGCGAGGAGTGCATGGACGGGTCGTCGGCGGAAAGCACTACCAGGCCACCGTTGGCTCCTGTGATAGCCGAGTTTATAAAAGCATCTGCTGCAACGTTCAATCCTACGTGTTTCATGCATACCAAGGATTTTTTCCCGGCATACGACATACCGATGGCGGTTTCCATTGCGGTTTTCTCATTTGCCGACCACATCGATTTAATCCCTCTTTGCTGAGCATCCTTCGATGCTGGTATATATTCTGTAATTTCGGTGGAAGGAGTGCCCGGATATGCATAAACACCGGAAATTCCGGCATCGATTGCGCCCTGGGCAATGGCTTCGTCACCTAATAATAATAAATTTTGCATGTTATTTACCTTTTTAATAAATATACGAAATCGTTTGCAAAATTATTAAATTAACCATTTGTAGAACCCCTGCAAAACCAATATATAATCATTATAAATTGAATTATCTTTTTTGTTTATTTCTGTATTTTTATGAATTAATTCACATAATAATCGTATATGTGCTTCGCTTTGTCGATCATTGTTTATTAATTTGCATCATGAACTTTTTGGCACATTCCCACCTTTCGGGCAACAATAAAAACCTGATGATAGGAAATTTCATTGCTGATGCGGTAAAGGGCAAAAAATATAAAAACTTCCCGGAGGGCATAAGCAAGGGGATCATTCTGCACCGTAAGATAGACTATTTTACTGATAAGCATATAATTGTCGGGAAAAGCATGAATTTGATCCGCCCGGACTATGCTAAGTTCTCGGGGATTATCGTCGATATTTATTACGATCATTTTTTGGCGGCAAACTGGAGTGATTACAGCTCTGAGAGTTATGATGGTTACGTTCATGGTGTTTATTCGCTTTTAAAGCGGAATTTTTTAATGCTACCTGCCCGAAGCAAGAGGATTTTGCCATTTATGATTGCACAAGACTGGCTGGGCGCTTATGCGAGCACCGATGATTTAAAGAAGGTTTTTCACGGAATGGACAGGAGGACGTCAAATATCTCGGGAATGAGAAACGCAGTTGACCAGCTTATTGAGAACTATGACGAGCTTAAAAGCCATTTTACTGAGTTTTATCCTCAGTTACGGGAATATGCCGAAAGTGAGGTCCGAATCTTGAACAAGGGCTAAGCTGAGGCAGGAGTTCCGTTGAACAAGCAGGCTTACAGGCGAGTATATGAGGTATTGGGCGTTTTGAAACGCCTGACTTTCGATTTGCTATGTTGTTTTATCTTTTTGTTCATTACACCATGTTCATAATTCACATTACTCTCATTTAAAATTAGATTAATTGCTTCTTCAGTTACTTCTAAAGGAACTACAAACCACTCCCTTGATGCTATTCTTTGTCCTTTTTTATCTGCCAAATCTACATTAAAACAAGTGTTTGCGAATAAATATGTGTATAAATAAGTAGCTTCATCTTTCGCATTCCTCATTCTTTTATCTACTGATATACTTGAAATTTCAGGTTTATCAGGCTTCGATTTTAAAACAAAAATCCAAACTGTTTCAAATTTGCTGTTTCAAGATAAAGTAGTATTCCATCCAATAAATAATATTTTTAAATCATTTTTCTTTTATAGATTTTATTTTTGCTACCCAATCTTTTTTTCGGCCACAAAATAATTGCTTTTAACATATTATTTACGGCCACTTTTACATCCTTATCTTCTGCATCCTGACATGCTATATTAAGTTAGTGAATTGAGCGATAGCTTTATTCTTGCCAACACTTGTTGCTCGCCCAATAATTTGGATGATTTCAGTTAACGAAGCTCTCAAACCTATATTGTTAAAGCGTGTTTACGATAAGGCCAAACAAAGCCTTCTTTTGCCATTCCCAAAGTATTTGTCGTTTTACTTTTTCCTGTTTACTGATGTTCTACATATACTAAACCGTGCATGTTATTGGCCCTTTTTTTCGTCAGTCATTTTGTTGATTTCCCGGTCAAAATCAGAGATGTAATTCTTGTCTTGAATAACTCTGTATTTTTCGAACTCGCTTTCGGCTTTTAATTTAGCTTCGAGCATAGATATTCTCCCTTTATTGGTAAGCAGAGGGTAATCTGCTAATTCAAAGAACTGAACTAATAACTTATCCCAATCTTTCATGTTCATTACAGTTCTATTCGTGGCCCTACTTTCTGCTAAATCCAAATATGCGGTAACTATTCGTTCTAAGGCTTTTAGATGCTCTTGATTCAAATAATTCTTAGCAACTGTAATATCACTTTTTAAAATCTTTCCATCGGGTGCGTGTTTCCACGTTTTTAAGCCCATATAAATTTTCTTCGCGTCAGCTTCGGCGTAAATTATTTCGGCAGCTGTTTTACCTGTTATTGCCTAATGCAATTTATTTTGGACCTAGCAAAGAATTGTTTTGTAATATCCGATTTGCTGTCGTAATCGGCAGACAAAGCATATATATCTGTAACCTTTTGATACAACCTTCTTTCGCTTAAACGAATTTCACGAATTCGTTCGAGCATTTCTTCAAAATAATCTATTCCAAGGTGTCTTGCTTGTTTTAGACGTTCATCGTCCATAGCAAAGCCTTTGATAAAATATTCGTTCAAAATTTCGGTTGCCCATTTACGGAACTCAATGGCTCTGTGCGAGTTTACACGGTAACCAACTGCGGTAATGGCTCTTAAATTATAGTATTTTGTTATTTTTTCTTGTGTTTTACCTTCAATAGCACCGTGTTGAGTGGTGTGTCGGAAATCCCGACATACCAGTTTTTTATCTAATTCGCCATCGGTAAAAACCTTTTTCAGATGTTCGGTAATAGTAGAACGTCCTTTCTCAAACAGCTCTGCAATACGCTTTTGAGTAAGCCAAAGTGTTTCGTCTTGAAAATAAACATCAATATTTACTTTGCCATTATCGGTTTGGAAAATTACAAGATTTTCTATTAATCGTGAGTTGTGAGTTGTGAGTTATTTTTTGCCATACTTATTTTCTTTACTTGAAATAATTAGTTCTTTCACATCAACATCAAGTAATTCTGCAATTTTGTACAAATCTTCTAAACTTGGTTGTCGTCTGTTTTTAGCATAAGAGTTTACCATATTATAACTCTTACCTAATTGGTTAGCCAACCAAATTTGCTTTATTCCTTTCTGTTCTAAAACCTCTTTTATTCGGTTCATCTTAATTTTAACTTAATTGCTTGCTAAAGTAGCAATAATTTTCATGTGTTTATAATTATGTAATTAATTGTCATCTAGTATATTATATTTATCATCGGATTAAGCGGATTAAGCGGATTTTAGTTTTTCGCAAGCGAAAAACATCCGTTAAATCCGCTTAATCCGATGAATGTATTTTTGCATAATAATCATTTTCCTGTGTGTTTAAAATTAAACATGAATGTTTTATTATCTCATTTAGTGAGTATAAATATAATCATTCAGTTTGTGTGTGATGGAAAAATGGAGCCTCTTTTGTTTTTTTTGATTGGATTTTTTAGCGTTGGAAAAAAACAAGCATGTTTTAATATGTGGTAGGTTTTCAGGTATATTTGCTGTTTTGTCTCGTTATTGCTCTGTCGTTCTTTTAGCTTCCGACTAACGTCAAGAATTTCTATTGAACATCAGTCGTTTATGTTTCCGGCAAATTCCCATTTTTATTTACTTTTCACCTTCGCAAACGATGATATATAAAATTAAACGAGATTTTCATAGCAGGGGGGATTGAGTATAGCAGTATTTAGGTTTGTCCTGATACTTGGGAAATTGAATTTAGCAGGGGAATGTATTTGATGCCGCACAAGGGCAATAAGGAGGGAACAGTTTAATAATAAAGGCTTAAGACTATTTTGCGGCTTCCTCCATAATTCCTGAACTCGCAAAAAAACAGACTCTGCCATGTTCCCATATTAAGCTTGTGATTGCTGATGGGGATGTTAATGGAATTTCCGAAAACGGCGGTCTTGAAATGAGCGGGCATATCGTCGGCGCCCTCCATGGTGTGGTGGTAAAAGCCAGCCGACTCGGGAGCCATTATCTCCAATAACGAATTAATATCGTATCTGACATCTGGGTCGGCGTTTTCGTTGATCATGAGCGCGGCAGAAGTGTGTTTTACGAAGATGTTCAATACAGCCATTTCCGGTAATTTGCCCAATTCATTGATAATCAGGTTGTCGATATTGTGAAAACCTTTGCGCATCGGCTTTAAGACTATTTCCTTCTGAATTATCATAATGCAATTAGAAAAGCCCTGCCGCTTGAATGGCAGGGCCTCAAATATATAAAAAGCAATTTATTTTATTCCAACTATCTGCTCAAGCATATCAGTAGTAATCGACTTGGGCCTTTCCAGAGGGAATCCCAGAGCCCTGTCCCAGATAATGTTCGACAACACTCCCAAAGCCCTTCCGATTGAAAACAACACGGTGTAGAAGTCGTATTGAGTTACGCCGTAATACCATTGGACCACGCCTGATTGAGCATCGACATTAGGCCATGGGTTTTTTGCTTTTCCTTGTTCCTGCAAAATCGGGGGGACAATTCGGTACAGCATGTCAACATATTTGAACAAATCATCGTCAGGAAAGTTTTCCAGACAAAATTCCCTTTGGATTTGGTAGCGCGGGTCGGTCTTGCGAAGTACGGCATGACCAAATCCCGGGACCACTTGTCCTCCTTCCAGGGTGTCCCAAACAAATTTTCTCATTATTTCCTCACTTGGGACTTTATCCCCCATTTTCGACCTCAGGTCTTGAATCCATCTAAGGACTTCCTGGTTGGCAAGCCCGTGAAGCGGCCCTGCCAAACCGTTGATCATGCCTGAGGTGGCATAATAAACATCCGAAAGGGAGCTGGCGATAAGATGTCCCGTATGTGCGCTCACGTTTCCTCCCTCATGATCGGCATGAAGGATAAAATACATCCTTGAAACTTCATCGTAAGGAGAATCCATCCCCATCATATAAGCGAAGTTGCCCCCGAAATCCAAGGTCGGATCCTGATATATGCCAGTTCTTTTGGAATATAGCTTATTATAGATATATGCGCTGATCACAGGCATTTTCGAGATTAAGTTCAGGGCATCTTCATAGGTCGATTCCCAATAATCCAGCTTGTTAAGGCCTCTTTGGTACTTTAGGTTGAAGATTGACTCCCTCTGCATGGACATAACCGCAGCCGAAAGTATAACCATGGGATGGCTGTTGTTGGGAAAAGCATCGATAACCTCATAAACATATTTCGGGAGCTGCCTTCTGTTTACGCAATCGTAAATAAGTTCGTTGACTTCGTCTTGAGTAGGAATATCCCCTGTAAGCAATAAATAAAACAAACCTTCAACATAGGGCATTTTCGCATTGGGTGGTTTCGGGAGCTGGTCGAAAACCTCCTCAAGCGTAAAACCCCTGTACCTGATTCCCTCATAAGGATCCAGATATGATATGTCGGTTACCAGGCTTTTGATGCCCCTCATCCCGCCAATAATCTGTTGAACGGTTACGTCGGTAACAACTGTCTCCCCATGATCGCTAAGCAATTTCTTTATCCGGGGACGGTGTGCTTCTATCTTATTGTTTAATTTATCTTTTAATTTACTCATCGTATATTTTGGTTTATATTAATTCCTCTTTTTCCGGCCACCCGAAACTGATAGAAAAATTTAAACATTTAATTAATATTCCGAACTTGAGCCTCAATGGCTGCCGCATTTCATTAAATATATCCTCTTTAACAGGACTCCCCACTTTCAGATACCGGCACGGAGGTCGTTTTGCCCTTTTACCAGTTCTTGAAATGCCCCTTTTTAAAGGGGTGTAAAAGTAGTAAATTTTATGCAATATGTTTAATGTTTTTAATTGATTTTTCTCAATTTAAATCCCTTATAAATAGTTTATTTGCTTAGCTGACTGTTAATTAAATCACAAATAATTGTTTTCTGTTGCCGTTTTCGACATAAACAAACTAACATTCATATATTTGGACATAAAAATGCTATTTTGGATAAAATAGCGGTTTTAGCGAAAAAGCGCTAAATTCCCCGGAATATCGAAATTTGTTAATCGTATATTTTATATCGCTTTTTACCGACCCTATTCCACCGTTCACCGATTTTTTGTTCCACCGCCACCGGGGCAGACATATATTTGCCGAAAGTTTTAACGAAAAAATAATAAAATGGAAAATTCATCACGACTTTACCGATCAGTGCGCGATAAAATGATCGGCGGCGTTTGCGGAGGTCTGGCAAACTATTTTGATGTTGACATAGCCTTAATAAGGATTGCCTTTGTTTTGCTGCTCGTTTTTGGCGGCGGCGGATTTCTGGCCTATGTGATCTTATGGATAGTAATACCTTCAGAGCCATTGGATTTTACGATAACCGGCAATACGGGGAAAGGTTTTGATTCAAAGGACAAAAACTCTAATATCGAAGCCGGTGCTGACAACAGGAAAAAGAACAACACCAGCCTTATTGCCGGGATAGTCCTTATATTTATCGGATTGATAATTCTATTCGACAGGCTTTTCCCCTTTTACGACATAATCGACTTTTGGCCATTAGTGTTAATCGTGCTAGGTGCCATGCTGATTAAACCCGAGCTGTTCAAATCAACAGCCCCGGATAATAAAGCCGGCGATGGTTTTATCGTGAGCGAAACGGAAACTGACGAAAAGTCCAGGTAATTAAACAAAATCAATAATCATAAAATACTACTAAAATGAAATTCAGAAATATTTTTTGGGGAGTTATGTTAATATTCGCAGGTGTGCTTTTCATACTTCAAAATCTTGGGCTTGCAAGTTTCGACTGGGTGTCGCTATGGAGGCTGTGGCCTGTTTTCCTCGTTCTTTGGGGCGTATCAATAATTCCTGTAAACGAATGGATAAAAGTGATATTGGTTCTTGTAATACTTGGGGCTTCGCTGACGTTTATGCTCAACAGGACAGAATTCAGCGGAAGGTCGCATAGTTTTGAGCTCTTTAGCGATAGGGATTGGGATAACTGGGACGACAACGATAGCTCGGGCAGTCATTCGCGCAGGTTTTCGACCCAGTCATTTGCCATACCTTACGATGATAGTTCCAGATATGTTGACCTGAATCTCGAAGCCGCGGCCGGAAAGTTCACCATAGAGGACGAGACTATGGACTTGCTTACCTTCGACAGGAGAGGCAACAGTTCGGAATATAGCTATATCCTTAAAACTGCCGATAGCACATCAACAATCAACATTGAAATGGAGAACACTTCCGTTAACATTGGGAGAAAGCACAAAAACAATGTGGACATCAGCCTGAACACCTTTCCTGTTTGGACGGTTTCGTTGGACGCCGGCGCCGCGGCCATCGATTTTGATCTTTCAAGATATAAAATCAAATTGTTGAATGTGGAAGGTGGCGCGGCATCCATTAATATCAAGCTTGGTGATGTATATCAATATACAACTGTTAATCTGGATGCCGGGGCATCTTCCATAGTGATCAAGGTTCCTGAGGCTTCGGGCTGCAAGCTTTCGCTAGAGTCAGTTTTGTCAGGAAAGACCCTTCAGGGATTCGACAAGACCGACAGGGGCGAATATGAAACCCCCAACTTCGACGAAGCCGTTAACAAAGTGTATATCGATGCCGAAGCGGCTGTGTCCAGCTTTACTATTCTCAGGTACTAGGTATCTGCTTAAATAAATTCCGAATTCTTTACGAAGAGGACTGCAACGTCAGCCCTCTTTTTTTTATCTATATACTAGTTTTTGCGTTACGGTTTTTTTTAATTTCGACGATTCTTTCTAAAACTCTTTGTGAAGATGAGAAATATATATAAGTTATTGTTAGTAATACTGTTGGGAACAGTTGCCATGCCTTTTTCGGGTTTTTCCCAAGATGCGACAGTTCGCGGTTTTGTATATGAAGAGGAATCCGGCGAGCCCGCAATGTTCTCGAATGTTGTTCTCAAAGGTACTGCTTTTGGCGCTTCTACCGATGTTAACGGTTATTTCTTGATAAGCAAGGTGAATGCCGGCAAATATATACTTCAGGTTACCTACCTCGGTTTCGACACCATAAATGTCCCGGTTCTGCTGGAGGAAGGTAAGATCATGGACAAGAAGATTTTCCTTGAGAAATCAAGCGTACAACTGGAGACCGTTACCATTAGCGGCGAGCGCATTGCTGCCAGGACGGAAACCAGGACCTCTGTTGTCAAGATCACCCCTAAAGAGATAAAATCAATACCCTCAATAGGAGGGCAGGCAGATATTGCTCAGTATCTGCAAGTTATACCTGGGGTTGTTTTTACGGGCGATCAGGGCGGGCAGTTTTATATCCGTGGTGGCTCACCAATACAAAACAAGGTTATGCTGGACGGTATGATGATTTACAACCCCTTTCATTCAATTGGGCTGTTCTCGGTTTTTGAAACCGAACTTATAAGAACTGCCGATATTTATACCGGTGGCTTTAATGCCGAACATGGCGGCAGGATTTCCTCGGTAATGGACATAACGACCAAAGATGGCAACAAAAAGCGGTTTGCAGGCTCGGTGAGCGCATCCACTTTTGGCGCCAAAGCCGTCCTCGAAGTCCCCATAGTTAAACAAACAGCGCCCGACAAGGGAAGCTCAACCTTGATTCTCTCGGTAAAAAACTCCTATCTCGAGCAAAGCTCAAAAATATTTTATGATTATATCGATGATGACGGCCTTCCGTTCAACTTTATGGATGTTTACGGAAAAGTTTCGATAAACGCGGCAAACGGATCCAAAGTTAGCCTGTTCGGCTTTAACTTCACCGATAATGTGAATAATTACAAATCCATTTCGGACTTTGGTTGGAAGTCGTATGGCGGTGGTGCGAATTTTGTTGTTATCCCGGGAAAATCGCCGGTGTTGCTTGAAGGTAGGTTTGCTTATTCCGTTTATGACAGCAAAATAAACTCTACGACGCTCTCCGATCGGTCGAGCTCGATAGGAGGATTCAACGGGGGTCTCGACTTTACTTATTTTATTGGTAAGGACGTATTTAAATATGGTATCGAAGTAGAGGGTTATAAAACAGAATATCAGTTGACTAACTTTGTCGGCAGCAAAATCGAGCAAATTGAGAACACTACACAGCTGGGTATCTATTTTAAGTATAAATCAATACTCGGAAAATTTATTATCGAGCCGGGCCTGCGATTGCAATGGTATGCCTCCTTGGCAGAAATTTCACCGGAACCACGTTTGGCGGTAAAATATAACGCTACTCAAAACCTAAGGTTCAAGCTGGCCGCAGGAATGTATTCACAAAACCTCATTTCTGCCTCTTCCGACAGGGATGTCGTTAATTTGTTCTCCGGTTTCCTTTCTGGCCCCACGAACTTACCTTCCACATTTAACGGAAAAGAAGTTAGCAGCAAGCTTCAAAAAGCTTCGCATTTGATTTTAGGGACCGAAATTGACCTTACACGCACCTTGAGCTTAAACCTTGAGGGTTATTATAAATACTTCCCCCAGCTTACCAATATCAATAGATTTAAGATCTATGACGAGAGCAATAAGCCGCCGGACGGAGCCTCCGATGTTGAAACCAAGGATTTTATTATAGAAAAGGGCCAGGCTTATGGAGTGGATATGGTTGTTAAATATGATTATAAAAGACTTTATTTTTGGTTTGTTTACTCCTTGGGCTACGTTGAACGCCAATACGAAGATAAGAATGGCCGGCTCCATACCTATAACCCCCACTTCGACCGCCGTCATAACATAAATATGATCTTGTCTTATATAGCAGGCGAAAAAAAACAATGGGAGTTCAGCGCCCGTTGGAATTTCGGCACCGGCTTTCCTTTTACTCAAGTTCAGGGTTTTTATGAGCACCTTACTTTTCCGGGAGGCATAAACGCCGATTACATAAACGAAAACGGCCAGCTGGGGGTAATTTACGATGATATCTTCAAGGGACGTTTGCCGACATACCACCGCCTAGATATTGATATAAAAAGGAACTTCTTCCTCGCCGCACATACCAAGCTTGTTACAAATATCAGTATAACAAATGTTTACGACAGAAAGAATATCTTTTATGTTGATCTTGTTACCAGCGAAATAGTTTATCAGCTGCCATTTATGCCAAGCTTGGGAATAAGCCTTTATTTCTAATAGAACATAATATGCATATAACTATCTCTAAATCATTCCTTATCCTCGCCCTGCTTGGAGGAAACATTATGCTTTGTCAAACAACAAATAAAAATACCATGAGCGCACCTATCGCAAAGAAACAAGCTAAAATATTCAATGAATTCGGCAATCAGCGCATTGATGATTATTATTGGCTGAACGAGAGGGAGAACCCTGAAGTAATAGAATACCTCAAGACGGAAAACTCTTATGCCAAGGAGTTTATGAAGGATACCGAAAATCTGCAAAAAACCATTTTCGATGAAATTGTGGGACGGATAAAACAAGACGATGAATCGGTGCCGTTTTTGTTGAAAGGATACAAATATTATAATCGCTATATAAAAGGTGGCGAGCACCCGGTTTATTGCCGGATGAAGAACCATGAAAACCCTACCGAGCAGATTATGCTTGACGGCAATAAAATGGCCGAGGGCCTGGCGTTTTTCGATATCGGCGGGTGGGAAATAAGCGAAAACAATAATATCCTGGCCTATAGTATCGACAGCGTTAGCCGCCGAAAATATACCATACATTTCAAAAACCTGGAAACAGGGGAAATATTAAAAGATAACATCAAGAATACCTCGGGCAATATTTGTTGGGCCAACGACAATAAAACGATTTATTATACCATTAAGGACGAGTCGCTCAGGCCTTACAAAATATATAAACATGTTTTGGGCGACAATGTCGGAGACGATGAATTAATTTATCACGAAGCCGACCCTACATTCACAACCTACGTTTATAAAACGAAATCAGAAAAATTCATTGTATTAGGCTGCGAGAGCACTACAACAGATGAATACAGGATACTCGACGCCAATGACCCTAAGGGTGAATTCGAGATTTTCAGCCCCAGGAAAAAAGGTGTCGAGTATAGTATTTACCATCAGGGAAACCGTTTTCTTGTTAAAACAAATTATAAAGCAAGGAATTTCCGCATAATGGAATGTTCCGAGACTGCCACAAACATTGATAAATGGACGGGGCCGAGCGCACACGACAAGGATGTCCTTATTGAGGATATTGATGTTTTCGAGGATTTTTATGTTGTAAGCGAGCGAAAAAACGGCTTGATCTTCTTTCGGATAGTTGATCTAAAAAACAATAAGGAAAACTATATAAGCTTCAACGAGTCGGATTATTATGCTTTTGGTTCAACAAATGCGGAATATAAAAGCAATAAGTTTCGTTTTGGATATACCTCCTTAAAAACCCCCCGCTCGATATTCGACTTTGACATGGAAAACGGTAAAAGGCAATTGCTTAAGGAAGAAGAGGTTGTGGGCGGGTATAATGCGGATGAGTATGTTACGGAACGACTATATGCCGAATCACGCGACGGGCTTGAGGTTCCGGTGTCCGTAGTGTATAAGAAAGGCTTTAAAAAAGACGGACATCAACCACTGTTGCTCTATGGTTACGGATCCTATGGCTACAGTATCGAATCGTCTTTCCGTTCGTCGCGGCTAAGTTTGCTCGACAGGGGGTTTTCCTTTGCCATTGCGCATGTCAGGGGTGGCGAGGAACTAGGCCGCGAATGGTATGAAAACGGCAAACTGTTGCATAAAAAGAACAGTTTCTTTGATTTTATTGATGTTGCTGAATTTTTGATAGAAAAAAAATACACCTCAAAAGAAAACATCTTCGCCTATGGCGGAAGCGCAGGCGGGCTGTTGATGGGAGCAGTGATAAATTTTCGTCCCGATTTGTTCAAGGCCGTAATTGCCGCCGTTCCTTTCGTTGATGTTATGACCACTATGCTTGATGAAAGCATTCCGCTGACGACCGGCGAATACGACGAGTGGGGAAACCCGAACGAGGAAAAGTATTATAACTATATGCTTAGTTATTCGCCATACGATAATGTTGAAGCAAGAGATTATCCGGCCATGCTTGTAACAACCGGGCTGCACGACAGCCAGGTGCAGTATTGGGAGCCCGCCAAGTGGGTTGCCAAGCTTCGCTATTTAAAAACCGATAAAAACCCGCTTTTGCTGAAAACAAATATGGATTTTGGCCATGGTGGCGCATCAGGCCGTTTTGAGATTCACAAGGATACCGCCCTTGAGTATGCCTTCTTGTTGATGATGAGACGATAAAGGGATTCGTTGTTTGTGAATGCAACTTGCGTAAAATGCTTTGATGAAATATTAAGACCGTTGCAAAAGACAATATTTTGTTCAAATTCGAGGCGGCAATATTTTTAAAACACAGCAGACTGTTGTCTGTGAGGACTTTAAAAATACAACAACGAAGAAGGTGAATAAAAGATTGGCTTAATTCATTAAAAAAACCTGATATTGCAACGGTCTTATATTCTATTGGCCATTGATGCAAACTGGTTTCTGTGGCTTTGCCGTACAGACAAGCTTCATTCCTTGCCATCATTGGCAACATCATGCTTCTTATACCTCCTCATTTGCTCCGTGGGCTCTATTATTGAATACCCCTTCCATAAACTGTCGTCGAACTGATCGACGAAAATGACATCCATGTTTTCGGCCTGTTTTATGTTGGCGAATTGCTCATGGGTGATCACCTTGTCTTCCATGATCAGTATCTCGAAGGAGGATTCGGATTCAAGGGAGATATTCAGCCCTACTTTGATTTCTTTCAGCGTTTTGTCGAACAGAAACCGTTTTCTTTTTTTAAGAAGCGAGACCTTCCGCCTGAAGCTGACAGACGCGCCATCCCTTTTGGAAAGATATCTCAAGGCATATCCGTTATCTGTGTTTTCAAAATAAATAGATCTGTAAAAACGGTTTTCCGAATAACCAACGCCAAACATATTAAAATCTTTTCCCTTCTTGTTCGGTGCATACCCGTAATCGGCCCTGACCAATGCAAACGAGCTTGTTGAGACATATATCCTGCCCTGATAGAGGCCGCTATTGTCAGGCACGAAATCAATCATGTAAACCTCGTCGCCGTTTACGGTGGTGCCGCCCATGATGGTATATTTATATCTGGAGGTTTTATATAAGAATTCCCAGTCATCCTTGTCGTCCATCAAGCTGTATTTTAGCTTGTTTGATATGTTCCTGTTGTAATACGACATCTTTCTTTGACCGTCGGGAACCGAGTCTCTTGCCGTCGAATCGTTTTCGTTGTCTATGTCAAGTTTTTGGCTAAGGATACCGGTTTTTACTTTCCAATATTCCTTTTCGCCGGAGCCGACAAACAAGTCGTTGAATATTTTCTCCATCTCATCCAGTGCGGCAATGTCTTTTTCCTTTAACGACACCACCCTTATGGGCTCGGTTTTGAATTTGACGGAATCATCCTGCTTGTCCGACGCATAATAATAACCTAAGAAGTCGGTATATGAAGTTGAATGCCTGGGTATCGAGTTTTCGGCAATCACTGCCATATCTTCATTAAGCTCCGCTATGGAGTTCTTTTTAATATCGAACTTCAATTCATCAATATCGTTTGTATATCTCTCCCTTATGAACGATTTCTTTTTGCTGCAGGTGTTACTGTAGTTCGAGCCTTTGTTTCTGATAATTTGCTTTACAATATACTCGGCATCGGGCGTGTTGCCGAAAATGAGCATTTCGTGAAGGTTTGTTATATCCTCATTCAAATAAACTGTTGGGGATGATTTTAATTCGTTGATACCAAGCACTATGGTTTCATACCCGATATATTGAAAGCGGATGGAGTCATCATCATCGAAATTCGTTATGTCAATCGCGTAATAACCTGTTTCATTGCTTATTGTGCCAACACTCGAATTTATAATATAAACGTTTGCGTAAGGCAATGCCGACTTGCTCGTGTTGTCGAGAACATATCCGTGAATAT
Source organism: Bacteroidota bacterium (assembly GCA_024279935.1). Lineage (GTDB taxonomy): Bacteria > Bacteroidota > Bacteroidia > Bacteroidales > F082 > BM524. Next base: position 45,783 of record JAJRQZ010000067.1, on the reverse strand, counting down.
AATTATCCACTTTGGGAGTTATACCGGTTTTTATTTGTGCATTTGTAATTAAAGAAACAAAAAGAGCAAGAAACACGAATATTGCTTTCATAAAACAAACTTTGTTTTCTCCTTTTGAGGAGAAGGATTATTAACCAAATATATTAACTCGGACGTAAATGTATGTATATTGTTGCTCCAGACTTGTTTTTTTAAGATTTATTAATTGTTAATCCTCTCCGGGGAGGTTTATTTCCAGTTTTTTAATTCAGCAGACCTCATAACAAACATAAAGCCCTATGGAATCTTTTGATATTTCTTTCTGCTTGCGTGATTTTTATGAAATTATTATTAAAACGCAAAAGACATGCAATCGTTTGAAATTTCAGGTTTCAACATCGATAACCTAAGTGCCGATAAAACATAAGCCTTAACCAAGATACATATAAATTACTGTGAATTAGAATAATATGCTTGTGATTATTTTCTTTGATGTTTAAATTAACATATCTCTGCCAAGAAATTTGATAAATAGGCGCCCCGTTGCCGCAAAAATTCTACGACCTCGACATCAACCGGGTTCAATAATATTACGTTAATGTTAAAAAAACTAAATTTTAATATTATTTTTGACCTGATAATTAACACTTTATATTTAAAATTTCATGGTGTAAACACACAACAAATAATTAGTCTTATGGGAAAAAAATTATTTTTTAAACCACTGATTTTCCTTGTATTATTATTAAGCGGTACTCTAAGCACTTATGCGCAAGGAGGTGCTGTTACCGGTATCGTAACAGATGCTGCCGACGGCCTGCCCTTGCCCGGGGCAACAATTGTTGTTAAAGGGACCGCACAAGGAACTTCTACCGACTTGGACGGCAAGTTCAGCATTAATGTTGAAAAGGATCAGGTATTAGTTTTCTCTTATGTTGGCTACACGACACAAGAGCGTATCGTTCAGCCAAATACAAAACTTGAGGTTTCCTTGCAATCGTCTGCGCTATCGCTCGAAGGAGTGGTGGTAATAGGTTATGGCGTGGCAAAGAAAAAGGATGTTACTGGTGCTGTTACCGCTATCGACAAAGGCAGTTTTAACAAAGGTACCGTTTTAACGCCGATGAGCCTGATCGCAGGCAAAGTTGCCGGGGGTCAGATTACCAGTTCGAGCGGCGCCCCCGGAAGTTCATCAAATATTTTAATTAGGGGCGGGTCTTCCTTGAGTGCTTCCAACAGTCCTCTTATTGTTGTTGATGGGGTTCCGCTGAGCAACGATGTTCCCGGTGGCAGCCGTAATCCGTTAAACAGCATAAACCCGAACGATATAGAAACCTTCACGATTTTAAAAGATGCTTCGGCAACGGCTATTTATGGTTCCAGGGCATCAAACGGTGTTATTTTGATCACGACCAAAAGAGGCAAGCGAAACCAGCCGTTGAAGATTAGCTACTCAGGCAAGTTCTCGTATTACGAAGTTCCCAAGACAGTAGGCATCTTGTCTTCCTCGGAGTTTGCTGATAAAATAACTACCCGTTTCCCCAAGCGGGTTGACATGTTGGGAATATGGACCGACCCGCAAGGCAATGAGGTTCCTTATTCATCCCTTCCTGATGACAGGACTGGTTATAATCAAACGATTTATAACACAAACTGGCAGGATGAGATATATCGCAATGCTTTTGCCATGGATCATTCACTTAGCGCAACAGGGGCCTTCAATAAGGTTCCTTATCGTTTCTCGCTGGGTTATACAGGCCAGGACGGAATAATGGAAACCTCAAATTTCCAAAGGACTTCCTTGGCTGCCTCATTAAACCCTTCCTTGTTCATGGATCATTTAAAAATCAATTTTAATGTCAGTGCCTCGTTCATAAACAATCAATTTGCGAACAGGGGAGCCATTAACGCATCCACACAAATGGATCCTACAAAGCCCGTTTATAGCAACGACGGTTCTTATGGAGGATACTGGGCATGGAGGCAGAACAATGGCGATCCTGTTACCCAGGGGACTACCAACCCGATGGCATATATTGGCTTGACCAATGACAAGTCAAATGTCAACAGGGTTTATGGTAACCTTCAACTGGACTATCAAGTGCATTTTCTTCCTGATCTACATGCCAACTTAAATTTAAGCCTTGATAAGACAAGGGGAAATGGCACGGTTTATATCCCTCCTTACGCTTCATGGTCGTATAATGCTGCCCAAGGCGGCGGCACCGATAACTCATATAGCAACCGTAACGATAATGAGCTTGTTGACTTTTACTTGAACTACATAAAAGATATTGATGGCATCAAAAGCAATTTCAGCTTAATGGCCGGTTCTTCCTTGCAGCATTTCTATAATAGCTCAACAAGCAACAACAGTAATATACCCAAGCTGGAAGAAGGTTCGGGTCAGGAGTATATCAGGGATACCGTTATCGACAAAGGCGAGTATTATTTGCAGTCGTATTTCGGAAGGCTGAACTATACTTTTGATAATCGGTTTTTGTTGACTGCCACTGTTCGTGCCGATGGCACTTCAAGGTTCGGCTCCGACAACCGCTGGGGAATTTTCCCCGCTATTGCACTGGGCTGGAAAATAAACGAGGAATCATTCTTGAAAGATTCCAAAGCTATTTCATTGTTGAAGCTAAGGATAGGCTGGGGAATTACCGGACAGCAGGACATCGGTGGATATTATGATTATATGGGCAGATATACTTATGGAAACCAGTATGCCATGTACCCGTTCGGGAACAGCTACAATTATACTCTTCGCCCTGAAGGATATAATCAGAATTTAAAGTGGGAAGAAACCACGACATGGAATATCGGCCTGGATTATGGATTCCTCAAAGACAGGGTTTATGGTACTATCGACATTTACCAAAGAAACACTAAAGACCTGCTAAGCTGGGTGCCGGCAGTTGCAGGCTCCAACCTGAGCAACTATGTGAACCGCAATATCGGCAAACTCCAAAACCAAGGTGTGGAGTTTGCTGTTAACGGCAAGATATTATCGACAAAGGACATGTTTTGGGAACTCGGCTTCAACGCAACATATAACCAAAACGAAATCACCGAGCTTTATGATGGCGCCAGTATTCCAACCGGAGGTATTGCAGGAGGAGTGGGCAACCTGATTCAGGAACAAGCCGTTGGCCAGGCAAGAAACTCTTTTTATGTTTACGAACAGGTTTATGACGAGAACGGCAAGCCCATCGAAGGCCTTTATGTTGACCGCAACGGAGATGGTGAAATAACCACCGCTGACAAATATTATTATCACGACCCCAATGCCGACCTTTATTTTGGCATTTCATCAAATCTCAGCTATAAGAGCTGGACGTTTTATTTCTCGGGAAGGGCAAACTTCGGAAATTATATGTACAATAACGTAGAATCGGAAAACGGCTGGTATAGCAGGATGTACCGACCAGAGGGCCCATACATCAGCAATGTTGTCTCTGCAATATCAAATACTGGTTTCCAGACAGCCCAATACCACTCCGACTACTATGTCCAGAATGCTTCTTTCTTCCGAATGGACGAGATATCCTTAAACTATACTTTTAACAATCTGGTGCATAACCGTCTGAAGATGGTGTTGTCGGTATCTGTGAACAATGCGTTTGTAATAACGAATTACGAAGGCCTGGATCCTGAGGTAAACCTTGGAATCGACAACAGCGTATATCCCAGGTCGAGGGTTTGGATGTTCGGCGTAAACTTAATGTTCTAATTTAAAAAACAAGAAATCATGAAAAAGTTTTTATATATAACAACGATTGCTTTAGGGCTCTTTATGGTGCTAAGCTCATGTAGCAAAATTCTGGACACTAAACCTATCGACCCTGACGAGATTACTTCGGCTACGGTTTTCGACAACCCGGAATCATATACCCAGTTCATGGCCAAATGCTATGCCGGCCTCGCAGTTGGCGGACAACAAGGGCAAGACGGAATGCCCGACATAAGTGGTATCGATGGTGGTTTTAGCCAATATCTGCGCCAATATTGGTATCATCAGGAACTAACTACTGACGAGGCCGTTATCGGCTGGGACGATGCTACCATAAAAGATTTCCACTACCAGGAATGGGGAGACGGGGATACTTTTATTGCCGCAATGTATTATCGCATTTATTATCAGATATCGCTTGTGAACGAATTCCTTCGTCAAACAACCGATACTAAACTAAGCGAACGCGGCGTAAGTGATGAATGGAAGAGCAAAGTGGCTTATTATCGGGCCGAAGCCAGATGGTTGCGCGCGCTGAGCTATTGGCATGCGCTTGATATGTTCGGAAGTGTTCCTTTTGTTACCGAAGATGATCCCATAGGGGATTTTTTCCCTCCGCAAAAAAGCAAGGAAGAGATTTACGCTTTTATAGAATCGGAACTTCTCCATATCGAGAACTTGTTGATGGAGCCGCGGCAAAATGACTATGGCCGTGCCGACAAGGCAGCAGCATGGATGTTGCTGGCCAAGCTATATTTGAATTCGGAGGTCTATGTCGGAGCCAACAAATATTCGGAATGTGTCAATTATTGCGATAAGATAATTAATGCCGGCTATTCATTGGCACCTACTTTCCAGCAATTGTTTTGGGCCAACAATGATGCCGACCCACAAACTATGCAGGAGATTATTTTCGCGATCAGGTACGATGGGGAGAAAACCCAGACATGGGGAGGCACGACGTTTATAATCCATGCTTCGGTTGGTGGCGATATGGTTCCCGGCGACTACGGAATAGATGGTGGCTGGGGCGGAACCCGGACTACCAGGCAGCTTGTGGAGAAATTTACCGATAACGACAACCGTAAAATGTTTTTTACTGACGGGCAATCAATAGAAATAGATAATATCAGCGATTTTCAAAATGGTTATGCGGTAACGAAATTCCGTAATATGTCGTATGACGAACAAGGAAACGGAACTCCCGGCTTTAGCCTTACCTTCCCTGATACGGACTTTCCCATGTTCCGCCTTGCGGATGTTTATTTGATGTATGCCGAGGCCGTAGTTCGAGGTGGGGGCGGAAGCATAAACACGGCCACTGAATATGTGAATATGTTGCGGACAAGGGCAGGAGCATCGCAGATCAGCGATTCCGACCTGACTCTTGATTTCATCCTCGACGAAAGGGCGCGCGAGCTTTGTTGGGAAGGCCATCGCCGTACCGACCTCATCCGCTTCAATAAATTTACGGGTGGTGATTATGTCTGGTCGTGGAAGGGACATTCCAAAGAAGGAAGGTCAACAGATGCCAAGTATAATCTGTTCCCTCTTCCGGCTGCTGATGTGAACGGCAACCCTAACCTTACTCAAAATCCTAATTATTAATGTTATAAAATAAGATATCATGAAGAAAATAACTTTAATGCTTTTGTTTTTAATTGGCTCAGGCATCCTGCTGAGCTCATGTAAGAAAGATAAGAAAGATCCTGTTCTCAATATTAGCAAATCCTCTCCGGCTTCGATAACAGGCCCGGAGGATGGAAGTGTTTTTGTGCTTAGCGAGGAGGATTCGGCCAGCTTGATAAGCTATTCATGGAATGCGGCATCATATTCAATTTCAGATGGCGCCGAGCTGCCTCTGCCAACCTATTCATTGCAAATAGATATCGCAGACAGCAATTTTGCTCATGCCAAGGAATTGCAAAGCTCGAATGAGACATCGTTTAGCATAATTGTTTACGACATGAACGCTAAATTGCTGCAGTTGGGTGTTGAGCCCGATTCGACGGCCAACATTGCCGTTAGGGTTGTCAGCGGAATAAGCGGGGCTGATTATATCAACGATACTTCGAAAGTGGTAACCACTACATTCACAACCTATGCCATGGCTGCACCGCCTCCTCCTGCCGAAACCCCGCGCTTGTGGATTCCTGGCGATTATCAAGGATGGAGCCCGGGTGAAGCGCCAAATGCATGGTCGGTTGATAACGATGGCGTTTATACAGGCTTTGTTTATTTTCCCGAAGGAGGAACTTATGAGTTTAAGTTTACTTCGGCCCCCGACTGGAACCACACGAATTTTGGTGCCGGAACAAGCCTTGGGCTGCTTGACACCGATCCGGGTGCAGGAAACCTCAGCGTTCCTGATTTCGGGTTCTATATGCTTATATGCGATACTTTAAACTTATCCTGGGAGTTTGAAGCTCAAAGCTGGGGCGTTATAGGCTCAGGAATACTCAACGGCGATTGGAGCGAAGATGTCAACCTGGAATGGGATGCCGAAAACGGGCTTCTTTCTGCAACTGTCGATGTTACTGAGTCACAGGATGGTGGCGATTTAAGGTTTAAGTTCAGGGCCAACGACGGCTGGGACCTTAACCTTGGCCTCATGGATCCCGAAAACGGTAAAAAGCTGTCTTACGGCGGCCCTGACATCCCCATGCCCGATGGTGCCGGAAACTACACTTTCGTGCTAGATATGAGCCAGGAGGTCCCTACCTATGAATTGATCAAGAATTAAAATTATATAAAAATAAAAGCCCGGCATGCTAAAGGCATGCCGGGCTTTTATTTTTCGGAGAACCGCTTATTCCAGCCTTAACACCGCAGAACCGAGCCCTTTTATCTCAATTACATCCTTATATTTTTTCCCGCTTAGCAAATCGGTATAGACCTTGTCTTTCTCGAGCGGGTATTCAAAATTTCCAATATCCATGTTAAATAAGATCAGGATCTCGCTTTCTTTGTCGAAGCGCTTGTATGCGAGCTTGAAATCCCTGGCAAACACAAATTCGATTTCCCCTGTGCCCAAAACCCTGTTGTGCTTCCGTATGGAAATAATTTTTTTATAGAAATCGAAAAGTTCCTGATTAAACCCTACTTTGTCAAATGTTTCCCCCCCCGGTTGAAAATTATTCCTGAACTCGTCGTCAAAATCCATATCGCCCCACCATAAAGGCTTACGGCAATCGGGATCGTCGGCTCCCCACATGCCCATTTCATCCCCGTTCCATATTTGTGGCGCACCCGGTATTGTAAACTGATGTATCAAATATAATTTAAGCCTTTTATATGTTTCTTCGTCGGGTTTCCCTGTTTTGTATGTAGGGTCGTCGTTTGGTTTGGCCCTATATTTATAAAGACCGTTATTGAAAAAAGATGTCAGCAGCCGGGGAGAATCATGGGTGGCCGCGGTGTTCATCATGGAATAGCGCATAGGCTCGGGCAATCTGTCCCACTGAAAGCTCAAACTGTCAGTTAGTTGTTGTGCGTTAAGTTTTAGTTCGGTATTTGCAAAGAAATAACGTGCCGAACGATAAAGGTGATAAAACATAACGGCATCAAAAATATCACCTTGCACATAAGGAGCCGGGTTCATTAGTTTGTCGGGCCATGATTCCCACCAAATCTCACCTATTAGATATGCTTCGGGCTTAACTGATTTCACAAATTTTCTGTAGTCGCGCCAAAACCCCAGGCCAATATGGTCGGCAACATCCAGGCGATAGCCATCAATTCCTTTGCCAGTATCCCCGTCAGGCGACAACCAGCGTTTCGAGACGGCAAATATGTGCTTCTTGGCAGCTATGTTAATATCACCTTCGTAGGGATGGCCCGGCCGTCTTGTTGTTGTAATATTTACTTTTTTAATCTCCGGGAGGCTTTTTAAACCGAACCAGCCGTGATATTTAAATTCGTTCTCCGGAGTGCCGGGATCATCAAATGATTCTATGTCGTACCAACCAACAAACTTTGAATTTTGCTGGTTTTCCATTATATCCCTCATGGCCCAAAATTCCACTCCAGTGTGATTCCATGAATAATCGACTATAACTTTCATGCCTCTTTTATGCATCTGGTCAACAAGCTTGAGAAAAAGCTTGTCGGCCGAAGTCCATTTCCATGTTGACGGGTCAGCAGGATCTTCTTTTGAGATGATTTTAAGGTCGGCTTCCGGATCGGGGCCGAAGTTTATATCAATATGCCTCCAGTTTCTCGCATCAAATTTATGTAGCGAAGGCGCATCGTTCAAGGGGTTGAAATAAACGGCTGTTATCCCAAGCTCTTCGAGATAATCCAATTTGTCCATAACGCCCTGCAAATCACCGCCATATCTCCGCAATTGAAGTTTGGAATAGAAATCGCCACCAAGGTTTGCCGCCCAGTTGTCCTCTTTATACCAATTAGCTGTCCAGGGGGTAAGCGACCAGTTTGCCGGAATAGTATAATAATCGCTCCGGGCAAATATGCTTTCAGCCGTGGGATCGTTTGTGCTGTCCCCGTTATTAAATCTTTCTACAAATATTTGATACCAAACCACCTCCGAGGCCCAGGCAGGCGGGGTGGCAGTTGCAATATGCTGTGCGCTTGCGTTTATGCTGAACAGCGATAGCATTAATATAGAAAATCTAAATTTTACCATAATGCAAATTTAATTCTTATAAAAAAAGCCGGCAGTAAACTGCCGGCCCCAAGGTTGAAATGTTATTTCTTTAGTTTTTTATAAACTTACTGGTTTGAATGCCTTTTTGGCTAGAGACATTTATGATGTAAATACCGGTATTTAAGTCGGAAACACCAATAGTTATATCATTAGCCAGCTGAACATCAATTCTTTTAACTATTTTTCCGGCAACATCATAAATAGCAATCTCGTTAACACCTGAGATATTACTTAGGTTAAGATTGTCGTTTACCGGGTTTGGATACATGCTATAGGTAAATGTAGCATGCCTGTCAAAAATACCGGCATTGATATCGGCCCATACATCATCTACGGTAGCGGCAAGAGTGTCAACTGTTATGTCGCGATTAGGATCCCCGTCCCACTCGCCATTATCCCAACTGGCTTCGCCATTAATAATCCTGAAATATTTAAACTGGTAATCGCCGGGGGTCAACAATAAAGTTATCGTATAGATGTTTTCGTCAGCTTCCGTCGGGCTCATCATATATGGGCTCAGGGAACCAGGTGTTTCCCAGCTGTTGGCAAGGCTTCCTCCGATAAATACTGCGTCGGTTGCAGGGTCGAAAGGATCGGCATTGGTCATGTCCACATTAAAAGTAATATCCTGGGGTTTGTTGGCCCAAACATTGTCATAAGCTGTTTCTTTTGTAAGATAAACCTTGCGGTTGGGGTCTCCGTCCCATTCACCGTTGGCCCATCCCGTGGCGCCGTCTATAGTCCTGAAAAACTTGTACTGTACTTCACCTGAGTCTATGGCGACCGTTAACGTAAAAACGGAAGAGCCTGCCTCGGTAGGCGCCATCTTGTACGCTTCGTCGTTACCGGGCTCCGTCCAGCCGGCAAAATTGCCTGACATCCATACTTCATCAACTGCCGGGTCAAAGGAGTCGGCATTGGTCATGTCAACGTTGAATGTTGCGTTAAACTGCGTTTGAGCAAATGCCAATGAGCCAATCATGACTATGGCAGCAATTGCAAAAAAACGAAATGTAAATTTTTTCATATTAATTTTTTTAATTAGTAAAAATGAAATAGATCTTTTATTAAACATAAAAATAATGGAGACAAAAGTACGAATTTTGTCTGTAAAAAACAATACCCCTAAAATTTGTGTTTTAAGGATATTGTTTTATAAAATCAGCATTGAATTAATATCCGGGGTTTTGCGTCAAATTGGGATTCACATCTATTTGTGCCTGTGGAACGGGCCAAATACTTGTGTAAGAAGGTGAGACCTCAGGTTTCTCCCAGCGGGCATCCCCATAGGTGCCAAAGCGTATAAGTTGCGTCCGGCGTTTACCTTCCGCAAACATCTCACGTGCATACTCATCGGAAAGGCTTTCCATGTTAAGATCTGCTAAGGGTGTGGCGCCTGCCCTGGCCCTCAACTGATTAACATATTCGAGGGCTCCGCCCACATCACCTTTGCGCAATAACAATTCGGCTTTCATGAGGTAAATTTCCCCCAACCTGAATATGGGCACGTCATTTCCCGTATAACGGTCGCTACCATAAATAAAAGGATATTTAGCCACCCTTGCACCTGCCTGGCGCAAGCACTTCGGTTCCAGCATATTTATTTCAGGGGTCAAATTCAATGGTGCACCGTCAGGATCCCGGTACGAAGGATCCGTAGGGTCGAATTTTTCGTAGCTCGGGTCTTCAACAACAGTTCCGTCGTCCATATACTGGAAGCCGAACAATATGCTGTTCCGTCTTATATCATTGGTATCGGCATCAAACAGGTGAAAGAAAGTTTCCTGGGCCGAAATACCGTTCCAAGTATTATCCTCAAATTGGTATTTTGCTGCAAGATTATAATGCAACGTAAATAAATGAACTTCGAACTGACGTGCTTTTATCGCATCGAAATGCAGTCCCATAATATATTCCGGCGAGCCTGTGGCATCTTCAACGAAGTTGGAGAAGAAATCGCCGGCAAGGCTATATCCTCCGCCTATTACCGTATCGATAACTATTTCAGCCTTGTCGTATTGAGGTGTACCTGTATAAACCTCTGCGTTAATATAAAGATTGGCAAGTATGGTCTGGGCTACATAATAATTGATGCGTCCAAAATATTCCAAACTGTTATTCTTCGATAAGTCGGGCATGATTTCCAATAGCTCCGATTCTATAAAATCATAAACTTCCTTACGTGAATTCGTTGTCGGCTTAAAGTCGGCCGGAACATCGAATTTATCTGATATAGGTACATTTCCGTAAATATCGACAAGCCACCAATAATAAAGTGCCCGTAGGCCCCTTAATTCGGCAATAGCCGGTGCGGTATCAACACCTTCCAATGCTTCAAATGTGAATATCAGTCTGTTACAAGTGTTAATCCCGTAATAGAGTATGTTCCATTCTCTGGCAATATATCCCTCCGAGGGAGTCCACTCGTGTCGGTGGTATCTTATCCATTCACCGCCGTCATACCAGTCGCCACCACGTTGGGGGACAACTAAAAGGTCGGTTCCGGCATCAGATCCGACAACTCCATATTTATGGCCTATTAAAGCATAGAGGTTTACATAGGCAGTGCCGAAACCATATATAAGGTTTTCAGGGTCATCGAAAAGTTTATCGCCGTTTAGGTTTGAATAAACTGTCTCATCGAGTTTTGTACATGATTGCTGAGTTCCTAATAGAAGGATTGCAAGCATGAGGACTTTTATTGATATAAGTATTTTTTTCATCGTCTTTACCTTTTAAGATTAGAAGTTAACATTTACGCCAAACGTAAAGCTACGGGTTGTAAAATATGTGTTTTCCCTGTCGATTCCGGGCGCTAAAGGATTATTGTTGTCATAAGCGTCGCCATATCTCACCTCGGGGCTGACTCCGCTGTAGTTAGTTATCGTAAACAGGTTCTGGCCTGACACGAACACCCTTGCTTTTCTAACATATTTGCTCTCGCGGAAATTAAAGTTATATCCAATTGAGAAATTGTCGAGTTTGACATAATCAGCCTTTTCAACATGAACATTCGAATATATTGGGCCGCTGGTGGCATCCATATAATCTTTGGTCTGATTCATCCCGCTTTGAATTCCGATGACGTTTGGGTTTCCGAAACGCGCATTGTTGACGTTGATGAGATAATGTCCGAACACGCCTCTTATAAAGAAGCTGACATCCAGGTTTTTATACGTGAAGGAGTTGTTCCATCCAAACTGGAATTTCGGAAGGCCATTGCCGACGTTTTGATAATCCTCAAGCTCAGGGTTCGGCGTACTGGCTATCGAATCCCATCTCGACTCGAACAGCATGACGCCAGCAGAGTCAAGCCCTATATATACCGGTGCAATGATTTGGCCTATTACTTCTCCCTCGGTAGCTATAACCGTCGGGATGCCCGTAAAATAAGGTGCCCCAAGATAACCTAGGCGGATAGTGCCTTCGGAGGTGGTCAGGTCGCTGGTTATCTTTGTGAGCTTAGTGTCAAAATACTTTGTGAAGTTAATATCCGTGTTCCATGTGAAGTCCTTGGTCTTGATCGCCTTAATGTTAAAAGCCATCTCCAAACCGGAGTTTTCAAGTTCCCCCAGGTTGAGCCACATCCTGTCGGAAGGGAAAGGAGGGACGCGAACTTGTGCGTTTAAGATAAGGTCGCTGCTTACCGAGCGATAATAGTCGATGGAACCTCCAACCCTGTAATTTAGGAAAAAGAAGTCGATTCCCAAATCCAGTTCCTTTTTAACTTCCCATTTTAAATCAGGGTTGTCGTTAAGGGTAGGTGCATAAGCTTGGATAAAATCCCCGTTAAAGAAGAACTCATCACTTATTTTGCTATAATTGTTTTTTGACAGATACGAGTTTTGGGGAAGGTTGCCGGTGGTTCCATATCCACCTCTTATCTTCAAACGATCGATGCCGCTGATATCAAATAGCTTTGCAATATCAAGCCCTGCGCTTATCCCCCCAAAATTCCCCCATCTGTTGTTGGCACCGAATTTAGATGATCCATCCCTGCGGAAGTTGGCTGTCATAAAAGCAAATTCGCGCCAGTTGGCCGAGACACGGCCAAAGATGCCTATCAGGCGGGAACTCTCTTTATACGATCCGAATGACTCGTCGTTTGCCTTGTCAACAGATGCAGAACCCAGATTGTTATATGAGAACTCATCTGTCAAAAAACCTTCACCATGAACCCAAAGGTTGTCGAAATTATCCTCGCGGAACGAATATCCGGCCATAGCCTTTAACTTTAAACCTTCTATTTGTTTCTCGTAAGATAAGATGCTCTCGAAAAGATGGTTGAAAGCATTGTTGTTCGATTTATCGGCAAATCCTTTGTGAGTTCCAACTGCATAAGGAGTATAATATGCTTTTTTGCTCCAATAAGAACCGAAAACGTCCGAATTGTAGTTCTGTGAATACGAAGTGCTTAATTTTAAGCCGCTGATGATTTCCAATGTTGCTTTCACGTTTCCCATTATGTCTATTTTTTTACCATCCATGGTGCTTTGGTCAATCATTGCGCGCGGGTTATAAAAGGCAAATGCCTGACGCTGGAAATACCCTCCCCATTCTTGTGAAAAATCGTCATCGGCTCTTACGGTGGCTGTTGGATTGTATTTTACGGCCGCCCCAAATGCTTCATTTGGGCTATATGTCTCGTTGCGGTTGGTAGTAGCAAGATTAAAGTCCAGGGTAAGTTTGTCCTTAAGTGCTTTTTGTTGAAAATTCAATCTTCCGTTAAATCTTTCAAAACCTGTGCCCAAGACTACCCCGGCGGCTTTGCGATAGTTAAAAGCAACACGATAGCTTGAATTTTTTGTTGCTCCATCAACAGAAATATTGTATTGTTGTGATATGCTTTTCTGCACAAGCTGATCCATCCATGCAGTATTACCTTCATAATCAACGGCATTGGGCATGCTTAAATAATCGTCATGTGATAAGATGTCCAATCTCCTGTCAACGGACTCAGTTGTCAAAGTGGCGTTGAAATTGACATTGAAGGCCTGTCCGCCAGGTGAATATTCGCCTTTTTTGGTGGTGATGATGATAACTCCCGATGCTCCTTGTGTTCCATAAATGGCCGTTGCCGATGCGTCTTTCAATACATCGTAGGAAGCGATATCGTCAGGGTCAACAGAGTTTAAGTCGGCTCCTTGAACACCATCGATAATAATTAAAGGCTCAGTATTTGAACCAAAAGTAGAAAGCCCTCTCAACCTGATATTGTAACCTGAGTTGGGGTCGTTCCCGGGCTTTGCAATTGAAAGTCCGGCAACTTTGCCTTGAATAAGCTGAATAGGGTCGTTGATGTTCCCCTTGTTAAAGTCTTCGGCTTTAACATTGGTAACAGCCGATGTAACCTCCTTCGAGGACTGCGAGCCATAACCGATAACCACAACTTCCTCCAGCTGCTCGCCTGCAACCAGTTTAACGTTGATTATATCGGACGTCAACTCAATGGTTTGAGAAGTATAGCCAACATAAGAAAAGGTAAGCGCTTTTACGCTCTCATCAATGATAAGATGAAACTTACCATCCATATCCGTTACGGTACCCTTCGAAGGGTCGTTAGCATAGGTAACATTTACCCCGATGAGAGTTTCACCCGAATTATTATCTGTTACCGAACCGGTAATTGTCCTTTCCTGGGCAAAACTGTTGCCAAGGAAAACAATGTTGATGAACAAAACCAGTAAACCTTTGTTTTTTAATAATTTAGTAAACATAAATTAATGTATATAAGTATAAGTAAATTAATTTCACAGCACGAAAATAGCTAATTAAGGTTTATTAACATTGCGCCTTGATCAACACTAAAATTCAGCTTATAAAGTTAGTATAAAATTACATGAAAGCCCTTATTCGTTAGATAAAACTTAAGTGTCTGCTAAACAGTTAATTATCCTTTATACCGTAGGCTTCGACCAATTGCCTGGCCATTAACCTACAAACTGTCAAACCATGGTAAATAAAAAATATACTAAATGGAATTTGTTTTCTAACAAACGATTGCGATAAGCAGATGCAACATCCAAAATGGTTTTTCAAAATTAAAATACACTTCATACGCTTAGTAATTAGGCTATTGCCGAAAAAACAAGTATATTAGCACTTTAAATAGATCATTGTTTTTTAATTAAATCTTTAGTAAAATGAGAAAAATTCTACTTTTAATGGTATTGGCAGCATCAATGATGTCGTTCAATGCCATGAGTCAATGCGGCCAGGTAGGTCTTATTGGCGAAATGACCGGATGGGCCGATGATATTATGATGTCCCGCGACATGTCGAACCCCGATATGTTCACCGGTATGGTTTCCGTGGATACTACAATGGATGGTGATGCCAGTGGTTTTGTGGAAATGAAATTTAGGGCTAACCACGATTGGGGAACCAATTGGGGCAGTGCCGACTTTCCAAGCGGTACCGCAGTTCAGGATGGTGATAACATTCCTGTTCCTTATGGAACTTATACTGTTTCTTTTAATTGTTCAACAGGTGAATATGCATTTTTTGCCACTTGTGGCGATATTAGTTTTATTGGTGAAATGACCGGGTGGGTCGATGATATTATGATGTCCCGCGATGCTACGAATCCCGATATGTTTACGGGCATGATAAGTGTTGACACAACCATGGACAGTGACGCCAGTGGGTTCGTCGATATGAAATTCCGTGCTAATCAAGATTGGGGAACCAACTGGGGAAGTGCTGAATTCCCAACCGGTACCGCAGTTCAGGATGGTGATAACATACCTGTCCCTTACGGCACTTATTCAGTTACTTTCAATTGTTCAACAGGTGAATATGCTTTTGCATCCACATGTGCAGATATAGGAATTATAGGTGAGTTCAATGGCTGGGCAGCTGATTACTGGATGCAGCGCAGCATGGACAATCCTGATGCATGGAGTGTTATTTTAACACTTACCGCCGATATGGACGGAGATGCCAACGATACTATCGAACTTAAATTCCGAGCAGGTGCCGACTGGGGGACCAATTGGGGTGGCGACGGATGGCCATCAGGAGTTGGAGTTCAGGACGGGCCAAATATTAAGGTCCCTTTAACCGGTGAAGGCAGTACTACTGACTATGCTGTTACGTTCAACTGTTCAACAGGAGATTATTCGTTTACTGTTACTTCCGGAAACATAAGCATGATCGGTGCTTTCAACGGATGGAATGGTGATGTTCCGTTGCATCGCGACGAAATGAACCCTAACCTTTGGAAGCTTACGCGCTCATGGTTTGCCGATTCTGAAGTTAAATTCCGCGAGAATGCCGACTGGACAATTAACTGGGGCGGCCCTTCATTCCCTTCGGGAACTGCAGTCTTAGGTGGCGATAATATTTTCTTAACGGCTGGTGCTTATGATGTTACATTCGATTACGAAACTCTTGCCTATAACTTTGCCCCTAATGCCGATGCATGTGGCGAGGTTGGGATGGTAGGTGATTTCAATACATGGGGAGATGATGGTTCAGGAACGCCAACCGATGTTTATCTAATCCGCGACCCAATGTACCCAAGCCAGTTCTCATTAACTTATAACTTTACTTCCAGCACTTTATTATTGTTCCGTATAGATGCCGATCCTACATTTGCTGATGTTTGGGGTGGTACTTTCCCTTCCGGCCAGGCCGTTAACGACCCTGCCGCTCAAATTAATGTTCCCGGCGGAAAATATAATATAACTTATAACTGCTTGTCGCACGACTTCAACTTTGAACGTTTGGGAAATGCTATCGTTGCCCCACAGGTGTTTGCGATTGATGTTGACGGTGCTACTACCGAACCTGATTGGGTTATTGAACAACCGGTTGCCGCCCTTGCCGAAGGAACTCCTATCGATACTCCGATAGCCGCCTTCTTTGGCGCTGCCTGGAATGCTGATTATATGTATGTTGGCGTAAATGTAACTGATGCCACGGTAACGGCCGGCGATATTGTCGATGTTTTCTTCGATGGTGACAAATCGGGTGGTGATTATACCAATGCCGACGTTCATGTAAGCGTTAACAGCGATGGTACCGTAACTGTTGTGAAAGGAGCCGAAGGAATAGTGGTCCTTGGCGGAGCCGCAACTGTTGATGGTGGTTATACAATAGAAGTTGGAATTCCTTATGCCGCTTTGGGTGTTACTCCCGAAACAGGAGGACAAGCCGCGATCGACGTCATTGTTGGCGACGACAACGGCAGTGGTGTAGAATACCGTTACGCATGGAATGGAAATATGGGCAATTACGATGGAACCTCTGCTTTCGGCGACCTTAACTACGGTCAGCTAAGCTGTGGATGCATAAGCGTTTATAACTCAACCATAGGTGATGTTAAGCTTCACAATCAATTGGCATTCGAAAATACAACAAATTATGTTGGTACTTATCAATTGGATAATGCTTACGACCTTGTTTTCCGTAAAGACGGTTCAAGCACTGTTGCCTGGAGCTCTGATGCCTTCCCATCGGGAACAGCAACCCTTGGCGGACCAATGGTTCCTGCAACAGCCGGTCGTTACCGTGTTGCTTTCGACTGTATTTCAGGTGAATACTCATTTGGCGAGGCCCTTAGTGGCGATGCAGTAGCAATGGCCCAATATACAGAAACACCTCCTGTGATCGATGGTGACCTAAGTGAATTCGACCTGGCTTACGGAAGTGATATACTTGCTGCCGGCGACGGACCTAACAACAATACTGTTACATGGGGCGTTTTGTGGGATGCCGATAACCTTTATATTGCTGCTCATGTTGTTGATGCAGTTGTTGAAGGAACTAACAATCCTTGGGATAACGATGCCATTGAAATGTATATTGATGGCGACAACAGTAAAGATGGCACTTATAGCGCAGAGAGTTTTGATACTCAGTTAATACTGGATGCGCTTAATGGTGATTCACTTTGGGCAAAAGCCGCTGGTGTTGCAATTACCGATGAGGAATCTGTTTGGACTTTAACAAGTGACGGTTATTCTATTGAACTTTCCCTTGCATGGTCAAATTTCGATTTCGCCCCCGGTAAAGGAAGAACGATCGGATGGAGCCTTGGTAACAACGATTCCGATTTTGGAGTAGGGCGTGAGTATCAAACAGTATGGTACGGAAACGGAAATAACTGGAGCGACAACTCACTTCTTGGCGACCTGGAGCTTGCCGGCGGACCTTATTATGTTGACGGTATCGACGAAAACGTTCTTTATAACGCCAATGTTGTTCTTTATCCTAACCCAACTTCCGGTAATGTAAGCATTCGTTCAATTGGTGACGTGTTTAATGCTGAAGCGGTAGTTTATGTTGCCGATATCAGCGGAAGAATGATTGCAAGGACAAATGCAAACTTTAGTGCAAACAGCACCATTCAGTTAAATACTGGTGATTTAACAACTGGTATTTACTTTGTCAACATTATTGGCAAAGACGGAAAACGAGCAGTTAAAAAACTCATAGTTCAGTAATTTTTGAATTGCATAATTCTCTATTCAAGGCTCTCCAGGATTGATCCGGGAGAGCCTTTTTATTGGTATGGAACTCAATCTTAATTGCCCAGGTTGCTCTTGTGTTCTCTTGCCTGTGCATCCCAGTTCTGCCTGATAAACATTTAAGCTTGTCTTGATTCATTGAAAAAACTTGGTATTGCAACGGTCTTGATATTATTTTGAATATTTACATATATTTGAAAAAAACTCGCTATGAAAGATCATATTAATCCAGGAACAATTATTGCAATCGTAATCATCTTATTATCTGCTACTTATGCGCTAGCAAAAAAAAGACCCGCCTCCGATGGAGTTCGGTGAGCTGACAGCATCCGATTTTGCTTTCGACATCAATGATCACCCTGAGTTTGATAAAAATACCGGGGCGGTTATACTTTGTGATTACGGACAGGAATTCTCAGGTGTTTATGGGAATTATCTTCAAACCAGAACGGTGATTCACCGAAGAATACTGATACTCGACAAAAAGGGGCTCTCACACGCCAACGTGGAGTATTGGTTCCGCTCCATGAAGAAATCAAATTCGTCGGATATGCTGGAAAACATGAGCGGAAAATATGGTTCTTTTTGGGTCACGGGTGAAGGAAGCGGTATTTTAAGGGTCAAAGCCAGTTCATATTTCCTGGAATCATACTGCAGCATTACAACAACAGATCTTCAAAAGGAGGATATCCATCTGTTGGATGCCAGTGAGCTCGTTAAAAAAAACAAACTTGTTTTCTCCATCCCGGGGGTTAAAACGGGGAGTATAATCGAATATACCCTCACCGAAGTCGGCGAATTTTCGTTGCTTGCGAGAAAATTGTATTTCCAGCATACACTACCATGTCTGCATAGCGAATACAGGTTTGCGTTCAAAGAGACGGATTCTTATGCAATTATAACCACAGGCTTGGTGAAGACGAAATTAAAGCCCATCGGAACTAGTATTACAAGCCCGCAATTCATAAAGTATAAAACTAAAACGAATAAATTCGTGCTGGAATACATCCCGGCCATGAAATGGCAGCCTTATGTTTCAACAATGGATAATTACAGAATAGGATTGATGCTGCAATTGAACAGATATTACGTTAGGCGGCATCAAACAGAACGTCAAATCAAAGAGCACTAATTCCTCAAACACGATAGATATTGGAACTTTGAGGAATTATATTATCTTTGCAGTATTAAAAAGATGATTATATGTCTAAAATTTTAAGAAAAAAATTACTTGACAAACTTCTTGTTCTAAAAGACAAAAACTTTATAAAAGTTGTAACAGGTGTTCGTCGCTCGGGAAAATCGACTTTACTAATACAATTTCAAGAACTGTTAAAGGAAAAAAATCCGAATGCTTCTATTATTTCCATAAATATGGACTTACCCGAATTTCGCTTTCTTGCTGAAGAAAATTGGAAAGAAATTTACGATTATATTGAAGCTCTATTACAAGAAAGTGTAATGAACTATGTTTTCATTGACGAAGTTCAAAATATCCCTGAATTTGAAAAACTGCTTGAAGGATTATATGTTACTCAAAATATAGATTTATATGTTACAGGTTCTAACGCTTATCTTCTATCAAGTGAATTAGCAACTATACTTACAGGCAGAGCATACGAAATTAATATTTTACCATTCTCGTTTGCCGAATACTTGGAATTTACAGGCGAAACAGCAATTCCCGACCGAGCCTTTGCCAATTATATGCGAATAGGAGGATTTCCGGAAGCTGTCGGATTTATTGAGTCAGGAGAAAGTTATGCTTACGAATATCTAAAATCCCTTTTTCAAAACATATATGAAAATGACATACAAAAAAGGCATACAATATATTATGAGACATCTTATAACGAAGTCGTTAATTTTCTGATTGATAGTATCGGTTCAAGAGTTTCTGCCAGAAATATTGCAAAAGTTCTTACTGCCAATGGGAAAAAAATTGACAATAAAACAGTATCAAGGTATATTGATACGCTTGTGGAATCTTATCTTTTTTATAAAATAAATCGATACGATATAAAAGGAAAACAACATTTGGCAACGCAAGAAAAATATTATCTTGTGGATTTGGGTTTGCGTTATGCATTACTTGGGAAAGAACTTACTGCAGATGCGGGGCATTTACTTGAAAATGTGATATTTCTTGAATTACTTCGTCGTAATTATCAAATTTGGATAGGAAAAACAGATAATCTGGAAGTCGATTTCGTTATTCGAAACAAAGATGGTTATACACAATATATTCAAGTGGCATACACAGTAAAAGATCCAAAAACACTTGAACGAGAACTCGCTCCGTTTAATAAAATCCGGGATTTTAACGAAAGATTACTTATTACAATGGATTACGAGACAGGAAACCATAACGGAGTGAAACAGCTAAATGCAATCGACTGGATATTAGACAATAAAAATAATTAAAAAAGAACAGAATGACGACCGCCTAACAAAAAATATAGTGCATGCCGCAATTAGTTGTAAATATGAAAGTTAATACACAAAATAAAGATTGTCACAACCTGAAAAATATTCGTTTCAAAATGCAGCACGCACCATATTCAAACCGATAAGCGCAGAGGAAAATACAAGACAATTATCAGTACCTGGGAACTAGCCAAGAGATATACAAAAGACCCCAGCTATGGAAAGCAACTTTTTAGGTGCTCAGCACAATTAGAGGAAATAAAAAACAGTTTGCCTGACGTAAATACAACGGATGAGAAAATAAAGATTTGTTTCAACTATGTAAAAAACAAGTTTAACTGGAATGGGCTTTATAAAAGAATTCCTGAAAGAAAGCTAAACCAGCTGTTTAATGAAAACGAGGCATCTTCGGCCGAAATAAATCTTTTCCTGACACGGCTTTTACGCGAATATGGTGTTGACGCAAAACCTGCTTTTGCCAGTACGCGCGACAATGGATGGGTAAACCCTAATTATCCTTTTATCGCCCAATTTAATACGACGGTTTGCTATGTCGAAAACAAAGGCGCGGAATACGTATTGCATGCCGGCATTAAAAACCAATACTACAAACGTAACCCGGTAAACCTTATCGGCTCCAAAATATTCCCCGTTGACATGGTGAACCCCCGGCTTATAAATGTGCCCGAAAAAAAGCCAAGCTCGCAAACTATTATTATTAATTCTGAAATTGTTGATGGTCAGCTTATTAATACCGTAAACTTAAAACTTAACGGCTATTTTTCTTTGACGGCCAGGAACGCTTATGCCGATTACGACAACTCATTCATCGATTATTATTTTGAAGTTGATAATGCTGATTTTGAAGTTAGCGGTTTTAAGGCTTTTAATTATGAAGACCTGGGCAAAAGCTTCATAGCATCGTTTAACTGTAAACCTTTAAATGCGGTAGTTCAATTAGATTCTTTGCTGATATTAGAACCCTCCGCTATGTTTAAAATGCTCACAGAAAACCCTTTAACAAGCCAAAACAGGAATTTCCCGGTCGAATTTAATTATTCGTTTAAACGGGCTTTCAGGTTTAGTATTGTTGTACCAAAAGGGTACGAACTTGTTGAAATGCCTGAAAACCAAAGATATATCATGTCTGATAATACTGCTGCGGTAGATGCTGTTTATAACTATAGCAATGGGGTTTTGCAAATGATATTTGTATTGCAATCCGCAAACTTGATGTATCAGGCAGATATGTACCACGAGCTAAAAAAGCTTTTCAAGAATTGGGAAGACATGAATAATGTTTCCGTCGCCCTAAAAAAATCTAATATCTAATTAATAATTCAGGATTTGAACAAAAAAGTGTCTCTTGCAAAGACCTTGGGCTCTGGGTCAGCGATGCCTACCAAATGGCGCAATCGTTTGTTACTACTCTGCAACAGCACTTTATATTGGCCTTGATTTGTGTTATTTTGTTAATATTTTGAAGCTAAAGGGCTAATTAGTGGTATTTTCGCCAAAAATATCATTCAATTATGTTTAAGAATCTATTACTATCGTTCGCAATATTATCATTCGCAGTACAGCAATCAACTGCTCAGCTAATTACTGTTAATCCCCCATTTCCCACCGATCAGGACGAGGTAGTGGTAACTTTTGACGCAAGTTTGGGGAGTGCCGGTCTTGCAGGCTATTCCGGTAGCGTTTATGCACATACCGGCGTAATTACAAACAACTCCATCTCAGGCACCGACTGGAAATACGTGAAAGCCGGCTGGAACGAGAACATCCCTTCCTGCAAAATGACAAGTCTTGGAAACGACCTTTGGGAACTTAGCATCGGCCCGTCGATAAGAGACTATTATGGAGTTCCTTCCGGTGAAGTTATCCTGCAGCTGGCATTTGTATTCCGCTCCTCCGACGGAAGCCTGACAGGTAAAACGGAATCGGGAGGCGATATCTTTTACGATCTGTCCGAGGGAGGGCCCGCAATCCAAATCACCCTCCCCGAAGTTTCCCCGCTTATTGTTCAATTAAACGACAACATCCATGTTGAAGGTTCTTCAAGCGAGGCCGACTCCACATTCTTGTTTAACAATGATATGCTGGTTTATGCCGATACGGGAAATATTTTCCAATACGATTTCAGCGTCAGCGATAATGGCACAAACTGGTTCATGGCAGTGGCCAAAACTGCAAATACTGTTGTTGCCGATTCTTTTTCGTATTATACCCGCCCTGACGTAATAGTAGAGGATGTTCCCGAAGGAGTTGTTGATGGCATAAATTATATCGACGATAATACGGTAATACTGAGCCTTTATGCCCCGGGGAAGAATTATGTTTTTGCCATAGGCGATTTCTCCGATTGGCAGGTCGGCGATGACAACTATATGAAACGTTCAACCGACGGAGACCGGTATTGGGTTCGGCTAAACAACCTTGAAGCGGGGAAAGAATATGTCTATCAGTATTTTATCGACGGAACTATAAGAGTTGGCGATTCTTATGCCGATAAAGTCAGCGACCCGTGGAACGATAAATATATTCCATCTTCCAATTATCCGGGCTTAATCTCATATCCCGAAGGGAAAACCACCGGGATTGCCACGGTATTTCAAACGGCTCAAACCCCTTATAACTGGCAAATAAACGATTTTCAGGCACCCGATAAAGAAAAACTAGTGGTTTACGAATTGCTGTTGCGCGACTTCACGAGCGGCAGGACTTACGAGGATTTGATCGATACGCTCAACTATCTCGACAGGCTTGGTATTAATGCCATTGAATTGATGCCTGTCAGCGAATTCGAGGGAAATAATTCATGGGGCTATAACCCGAATTATTATTTTGCCGTTGATAAATACTACGGCCCGAAAAATACTTTTAAGCAGTTTATTGATGAAGCCCACTCAAGGGGGATAGCAGTTATTATGGACATGGTCTTAAACCATGCCTATGGCACAAACCCGATGGTAATGATGTATTGGGATTCGGAAAACAACCGTCCGGCGGTGAACAACCCCTGGTTTAATACCGTGTCTCCCAACCCGGTTTTTGCCTGGGGCAACGATTTCAACCATGAAAGCCAGGACACCAAGGATTTTGTTGACAGGGTGAACAAATATTGGATGCAGGAATATAAGATTGACGGTTTCCGTTTCGACTTCACAAAGGGATTTACAAACACTCCCGGCGATGGATGGAATTACGATGCAGCACGTATCAGTATTCTGGAGCGCATGAGCGATCGTATCTGGGAAACCAAACAGGATGCCTATGTTATTATGGAGCATCTATCGGTTAATGCCGAAGAAAAAGTGTTGGCCAACCATGGGATTATGCTCTGGGGTAATATGAACTATAATTATAACGAGGCCACGATGGGCTATGTCAATAATTCCAATTTTTCGGGAATATCCTATAAATCAAGGGGCTTTAGCCAGGCAAATCTTGTAGGCTATATGGAAAGCCACGATGAGGAGAGGCTTATGTATAAGAACTTACAGTATGGGAACTCAAATGGCGTTGATTACGACATCACACAGCTCAATACTGCTATAAGAAGAAATGAGATGGCGGCAGCCTTCTTTATCACTGTTCCCGGGCCGAAAATGATATGGCAATTCGGTGAGCTGGGATACGATTATTCAATTAACACATGCGAAGACGGCACTATTAACGACAACTGCCGTTTATCGCCCAAACCGGTAAAATGGACTTATTATAACGACTTTAACAGGAAACGCTTATATTATGTATATCAGGCACTTATCGACTTAAAAGAAAACCAGCCGGCGTTTTCAACAAACGATTTCACCTTGACAGTGAACGGGGCGGCAAAGAGCATACATCTTAACCATGATGATATGGATGTTACTATAATCGGAAACTTCGACGTGAAGGAGGGCTTTGTAAATCCAAGCTTTCAAAGTGCAGGAACGTGGTACGATTATTTTTCCGGCGATTCGTTAATCATAACTAATACAAGTGAGAACATCGGCCTACAAGCAGGGGAATATCATGTTTATACGACTAAACGGCTTCAGATACCGGAGTTTGTAGGTATCAACGACCTCAAAGACCATTCGGACAACAATATTAATGTTTATCCAAACCCCACTTCCGGTAATTTAAACATCGATATTGCAAAAGACGAAAATGTTGAGGCAGCAATTATGCTGTATGATATGCAGGGAAAGTTGTTGAAACAGTTTTTTACCAGGGAAAACAATTTTTCTCTCGATACAAAGTATTATAAAAAAGGACTTTACATTTTAAATATCAAATATGACACTAATATGGCCTCAAAAAAACTTCTTGTGGACTAATTCCTTGAGGGGAGGGCAAAATATCTCCTGATAAATGATGAAATAATGTTTGCAGCGCAAGGTGATATTGTTAAATCGACATAATTATCTTAAAAAACGTTGCATATGTAAACTTATGTCAAAAAATCGTACCTTCGTAAACTGTAAAATCATCCTTATCTCAGATTTATAATGAAGCGTCAGGTAACCATAAAAGACATAGCCGAGAAACTTGGTATAAGTGTTTCCACAGTTTCAAGGGCACTTAAAGACCATCCGGACATCAGTTTAAAAACCAGGCAGGCGGTTAAGGAGCTTGCGAAGCTTTTAGGCTATAAGCCAAACCTGATCGCGCTTAACTTAAAACACAGCAAGACCAATACCATCGGCTTGATAGTGCCCGAAGTGGAGCATCACTTCTTCTCCAAAATCATTAACGGTATAGAAGAAGTTGCTTACGAAAACAATTATAATGTACTTGTCGTTCAATCCAACGAGTCGTATATGCGCGAAGTGCTCAATACTCAAACGCTTATAGCAAACCGTGTTGACGGCGTATTGGTTTCCTTTTCAAAGGAGACGCAGGATTATTCGCATTTCCAGCAAATGGTTGACTATGAGATCCCGATGGTTTTTTTCGATAGGGTAATCGAGAATTTCCATGCCGACGGTGTTGTCGTTGACGACTATTCGGGAGCGTTCAGCGCAGTAAATCATTTAATATCAAAGGGTTGCCGACGTATTGCGATATATTCGTCGCCTCAGCACTTGCTAATAGGGAAAAATAGATTTGAAGGTTATAAGGATGCACTTGAGAAAAACGGCTTGACGTTTAACAAAAATCTTGTTTATGCTTGCGACACAATTGATTCGGCCATGAAAATCTCAAGAAGCGTACTTAAGAAACAAGATAGGCCCGATGGCATCTTTGCCGTAAACGACCTTACCGCCATAGGTGTGATGAAAGTAGCCAAGCACTTGGGAATCAGAGTTCCTGAAGACTTAAAAGTAGTTGGGTTCGAGAACAGCAGAAGTTCGACTATTAGTGAGCCGGAACTTACGAGCGTTGATCAATTTGGTTATAACCTTGGTAAAAAGTCTGCTGAGCTGCTCCTGAAAAGAATCAAGGAAGGCACGTATGACTATGAACCTGTCAGGTTGAAGCTTAAGACGGAATTAATCGTAAGGGGCTCAAGCTAAGGTTGCCGTCAGAGGTTTGCCTTCCCTTATCTCGATTTCATTTTGAAATTCAAGAAAACCCCTTTGCAAATGCTTTTCGGTATTCTTAATTTATGCACACAATTTCCTTACTTTTGCTTTTTAAAATTTATTGATAATGATATTAAGTTTTATTACCTGGGACGTAACTCCTGAGATATTCACGCTTCCTGCCGATTGGTTTCTTGTTGGCGGGCTATCAGTAAGATGGTATGGGCTATTATTTGCCATGTCGTTTGTTTTTGGTTATATCATAATGAAAAAAATATTCGACAACGAAAACATAAGCGAGAAGGTTCTCGATCAGCTTTCAACTTATATGTTGATATTCACCATAATAGGAGCCCGTTTAGGTCATTGTCTGTTTTATGAGCCCGGATATTATTTATCAAACCCCATCGAGATCCTAAAAGTTTGGGAAGGTGGGCTGGCAAGCCACGGAGCGGCTGTAGGAATACTTCTCGGCCTGTTTTTCTTCGCCAGGGCAAACAAAAAGCCCTATTTATGGGTGCTGGACCGTATTGTTATAGTGGTTGCCCTGGCAGGCTTTTTTATCCGTACGGGCAACCTGATGAACTCAGAGATCTTTGGTGACGTAACCAGCTTGCCATGGGGTTTTATATTCACAAGATATTATGACCAGGCACTTGCCATCGACCCAAGGCACCCCACTCAGATTTACGAGGCTTTGTCGTATTTGCTTATATTTATATTTCTTTATAGAACCTACTGGAAATCAAAAGGTAAAACTACTGACGGTGAAATTTTCGGGTATTTTTTGAGCCTTTTGTTCAGCGTTAGGTTCTTGATAGAGTTTATTAAAGTGCCACAAGTTGGTTTTGAGGAAAACATGGTTTTAAACATGGGACAGTTATTGAGCATCCCGTTTGTCCTGGTTGGACTGTATTTATTATACCGTGCAAGGAAATCGAAGGCGTAAATACCTTATAAAATAAGGGAGGCAAAGCCCCCCTTAAATACTGTAACCCAATTCTGAAACAACAGGTATTACCGGATATTCAGGTTCTTTATCTGTTCATAGAATACACTATCTATTTTATTGGCTAGATCCTCCTGCTTGTACTCACGTGTTATCTGCCCCATGCCCTGCAAACCTGTAAGGGCCATTTTTATTTCATTTTGGTAAGCATTTTTAAATTTCTGATCCAGCCCGTCATAATAATAAAGGTCTTCCGAATAGCGGTCAAATATTTTTTGAGTAAGCTCATTGCCTTTGTCAACGGCTCCTGCCCTATAATAAATATCTGTCCATGTAATCATAAAATAATCATAAGGAAATTTCTCGTTGGGGAAGAACTCCTGTGCTTTGTCCAAAACCCTTATAGCCGAATCCTTTTTGTTCTCGGAGACCAAGGCCTCGGCCAATCGCATATAATTTTGTTTAGTCATCATCACATTCCTGTCGCTTTCGCGGTCAACGACAACATCTTCCTGATTAAGCCTTCCCCATCTGGCATTTTCGTTCATGAGAGCAGCATATGTTTTATCTGCGTCAACGCCACCCATGCCTTTACGATACGATGGTGCTGGCGTAGGTCTCAAACGATATGCAACACCTTCGAGGTGCATATATTTATCAACACCGAAAATCTTTGAGTTTGAATTGGGATTAGCAAAATATATCGGCCTCTGCCAGTTGTTTGTGGCAATAAGGTCCAGGAGCATGAGGTCGTTTCTGTACATGCCGCTTTGTTTTATGTCCCAATCTATCTCGTCCACTATCTTGTCCGCATCTTCGGGCGCCACGGTTCCTGATTTTACGGCCTGCTCGGCATCAACTATTAGCTTCAGTTTTTTTACGGGCATATAATTCACCCATTGGCCGTTTTGTAGCGGAACTTTTGTTCGCTTGTCCTCATTTTTCACAAAGTCAATGGCATCTCGAACGTCGAATCTGTCCTCAACCCTTGCGAAGACAGGCAAGTAGTTCTGATCTCCTTTTAAATAAAACTCAGGAGGTATGCTTAGTGGTAACTTATCGGAATCATAAACTTTTTTGCCCATTTGGTTTACATACCAGTCGCCTGACGAAAGCATATAGTTAACAACTCTTACGTCAGTCCTGAAACCTTCGACTTCCTGAACATACCAAAGGGGGAAAGTATCGTTGTCGCCGTTAGTGAAAAGAATGGCGTTAGGGGCACAAGAGGCCAGATACATTTTAGCGAAGTCGGGGGCGGCATATTTTCCGGAGCGGTCATGGCTTTCCCAACCTTGGGAGGCCATAATCGCAGGGACCAGCAGAACGCTCAAGGCAGTAACCGTAATAGCGGTTATTTTCGTATTTCCCATAAACTTCCTGAAAAAATCGAACAGGGCAAGGACTCCCAGGCCTATCCAGATTGAAAACGCATAGAAAGACCCGGCATAAGCGTAATCCCTTTCCCGCGGCTGCATTGGCGTTTGGTTCAGGTATATCACGATGGCTATCCCTGTCATGAAGAACAAGAGGAATACTACCCAGCTGTCTTTTTTGCTTTTCTTAAGATGGAATGCCAGGCCGAGGACCCCGAGCAATAAAGGAAGGAAATAAAATTTCGTGTGGGCGGGGTTTTTCATGCTGGGCGGCAAGTTTGCCTGGTCGCCGAGACGCATTTTGTCCAAAAAGTTGATACCGCTGATCCAGTTCCCGTGTTGTATTTCCCCCTGACTCTCGATATTGTTTTGCCGTCCGGCGAAATTCCAGAGAAAATAGCGGAGATACAGATGGTCGAGCTGGTATGTAAAGAAGAAAGTCAGGTTCTCTCCAAAAGTAGGCTTATACCTGATTTCGCTGGTGCCATCACCTTTGTCAACTTTTATCGGTTTTCCTTTATCGCCGCCATATTTTTTATATAGCGAGATATGCGAGGGCTTTTGATTGCTCCACATACGGGGGAAAATACCCATAAAGCGGGGGTCGTAAACAGGTTTTGTCCCCTTACGGTCATCCTTTATAACATATTTGCCCTTTTTTTTATCTTTCATATAAATTGGGGATCCATCTTTGGAATCTATGGCAGGGGCATTGTAGTATTGTCCGTAAACCAGTGGCCATGAACCGTATTGTTCCCTGTTCAAATACGAAAGAAGGCTAAGGGCATCCTTGGGGTCGTTTTCGTTGATAGGGGTGTTTGCATTGGCTCGTATTACCAAAATGGCAAAGGAAGAGTAACCTATCAAAATGAAAGTAAACGCCAAAATAGAGGTGTTAAGGATTACTTTTCCTTTTTTGCGCGTATATCTTAACCCAAAAACTATCAGTGCAATGAGGGCTGCAAAAAAGAATATCGTTCCCGAGTTAAAAGGAAGCCCTAAACCGTTCACAAAGAAATATTCGACTTTGCCCGATAGGGCAACCGTCCATGGGATTATGATAAACATTACTATCGAAAGAAGGATTATAGAGATTATGCCCGCACTAATAAAACCTTTGGCAGTAAATTTATATTTCTTGAAATAATAAACATAAACTATAGCCGGAATAGCCAATAAATTCAATAAATGAACCCCGATAGACAGCCCTATTATATAGGCAATCAGCAATATCCACCTAAAGCCCGATCGTTTGTCGGCAACCTCTTCCCATCGCAGAATGGCCCAAAAAACCACGGCTGTGAGAAATGAGGACATGGCATATACTTCGCCTTCAACGGCGGAGAACCAAAAAGAATCAGAGA
Source organism: Bacteroidota bacterium (assembly GCA_024279935.1). Lineage (GTDB taxonomy): Bacteria > Bacteroidota > Bacteroidia > Bacteroidales > F082 > BM524. The sequence goes on along the minus strand of JAJRQZ010000067.1, from coordinate 16,297 downwards.
ATGTATAAGCAAGCGAACCAACGATACCGGCACCTAATGTCGCCCATCCGTCAGCCATGGAAATTTCCCCGTCGGCAGAATGAACAAATAATTTTTTTGCGAGCATGCTTATGGACCAGAAAAGGAATAAAATGGTAAAGCTACTTGATAATGCAGACATTACATTGACCATCATTGCCGTATTCGATGCATCGCCAATGGCGAACATCGAGAAAAAGCGACCCAACAATTGAAATAAAGGAGCTCCGGGAGGATGGCCTACCTGGAGTTTATAGGCTGTGGCGATATACTCCCCGCAATCCCACCAGCTGGCAGTTGGCTCCAAGGTTAACAAATAAGTGATGGTGGCAATGCCGAACACAATCCATCCGATGAGATTGTTGAGGTTTTTATAATTCTTCATTTTATTGAGATTTCCTGCAAGAAAATTAAATAGCGAAAATAGGAATTTTACAACAACATAAATTTTTTAAGCCTTTTTATTTAACAGATTTTAATAATTTCGCTGCTTAATTTACAAACCAAAGCTTAACGGAATGACATTAATTATAAAAGGTAGCGGATTGACTGTTGAAGATGTAGTAAAAGTTGCCCGCCAGAGAGAAAAGGTCGAACTTCATCCGGAAGCGTTGGAACGCATTAAGAGATGCAGGGCCATGCTGGAGAAAAAAATTGATGCTCATGAAGTTATGTATGGGGTCAACACAGGGATAGGCGAGTTCTCGGAAGTGGTTTTGAACGATGATCAGGTGAAGGATTTCCAGAAATACCTGATATACAATCATGCGGCAGGCATAGGCGATGCAATGCCCGAGGAATATGTTCGCGGGGCCATGCTTGGCAGGGTTAATGTCCACGCCCATGGGAATTCCGGAATCCGACCTGAAATTACTCTCACTTTGGTCGAAATGCTCAATAAGGGCTTAACGCCATTTGTATGCCGGAAAGGGTCTGTTGGCGCATCAGGTGATTTAGCGCCCATGTCGCAAATAGCACTTTTGCTGATGGGCGAGGGGAAAGCCTTTTTTAAAGGCGAATTGCTTGAAGGAAAGCATGCCATGGAAAAAGCGGGCATTACGGTTCCGGGCTTAATGGCCAGGGATGGCCTGGGGACCATTAACGGCTCGAACGTCCTTACGGCCATGAGCGCCATTTTTATAAACGACGCCAGCAATTGGTTGAAGCAGGCCGAGATCGCCGCCGCCATGTCATTGGAGGCCTTGAAGGCCAATATGGGACCTTACACTTCCCGTTTACATGAGGTAAGGGGCTTTAAAGGTGCTGTGAAAAGTGCCAGGGCAATAGCTAGATTGGTAAGTGGCGGCGATTTAAAGGAAGGGAAAGTTGCACATAAGGTCCAGGATGCATATTCCATGCGGTCAACCCCTCAAGTCGTTGGTGCAGCACATGACGCACTGGCTTATGCAAGGTCTCAGGTGGAGATCGAACTGAACGGTGTTGGTGATAATCCCATTTTCTTCCCTGACGAGGACATAGCCCTTTCGGGGGCGAATTTCCAGGGAACACCGGTGTCGCTGCCGATGGATATGGCCGGGATTGCGATTACGATGGTCAGCGTTCTCTCGGAGCGCCGTATGAACAGGCTGCACAACCCTGCCTTGAGTGTTGGCTTGCCTGCTTTTTTAACTAAGGGCGCAGGAATGTTCTCCGGTATGATGTTAAGCCAATATACGGCTGATATGCAGATTGTCGAACAGCGGATATTGTCAGCCCCAGCATCAATACAGTCCATACCGGCCGCTGCCGACCAGGAGGATTTTGTTTCTATGGGAATGAATACGGCAATTAAAAATTTCCAAATCCTGGACAATGCCTATGGAATCCTTGGGATAGAGTTCATGGCGGCGGCGCAGGCACTTGATTTCAGGGAGTATAATTTCGGCAAAGGAACTAATAAGGCCCATGAGATAGTTAGGAAATATGTTGATTTCCTGGAAATCGACAGGCCTCTTTATAAAGATCATAACACTATGAAGGAACTGGTGAAATCATGCGAGATATTGAATGAAGTGGAAAAAGAAATAGGAAGCTTGGGTTAAGGAAAGGCTTGCTGCTTGCCGGATGTTGATTGCTTTACATCTAGAATATAAAACAGAACCCCAAAGCCCGAAAACATAAAGATAATGAACGATAAAAACGATATAAAAGAAAATTTTCAGCGACCGGCACAACTTACGTTGTTATGTATCTTGAGCTTTGTTGCCGGTGGCTTCTCCATACTTGGGAACCTCTATTTTTATGCTTTTCAGGATCAGATAGTTACATTGGTCGAAAGTGGGTTTTGTCAGCAATTCCTCGATGGCAGCGTAACTTTGGATTTTTTGAGGGATGTTAGCCCCAACTTTTTTTTATTGCAGCTCTTAGCAAATGCCACCTCTGTTTTCGGAGTTCTCTTGATGTGGAAGCTGAATTCGACAGGATTTCACATTTACGCCATATCTCAAATTATTTTGATATTGATTCCTGAAGTTTATCTTCCCGGCATTCCCTTTCCGATAATGGACATTCTGCTTTCATTGGTTTTTATACTTTTATACTTTAAAAATTTGAAATCGATTGGAAGAATCTAAAGGCGGAATTATTATTGATAAAAATTCACAAAGCACACCTTATATTATAAAGGCCGCTTCGTTCTTCATAATACTAAGTTCTGCATTGGCGATTGTTTTTTATTCCTACCTGCTGTTTTTCAACTACGATTTGCTTAGCGGGAATATCAGTGTCGTTGTAAATCCATTCATAAGCATAAGCACTTATGTGATTCTTGAGTATTTGTTGTTTGTTCTTTTAATAGCTGGCGCAGTTTTGCTGCTTAAGCTGTCGAAGCTTGGTGCCATCATTATCGTTTTTGCCCTGACGCTGCTCCTTGGTTTAAACTATCTTTATTACAGCCGCCTCGACTATTTGAACTTAGTTGTTTTTCTTATTATTTTGTTAATAATGGGTTTTAGCGCAAAAAAATGCGATAATTGCTTGCCAGCAAAGGATTTTGTTATAAATTGCATCCTTTTTTGGTAGAAATTTAAAGTTTGGGATTCATTAAACATAAAAATCAAGACGTATTGTCATAAAAAAGTATGTTTGAAGGTTAAAAATTAACTTTTGTTGACATACTTATTATATTATTGTTAAGTTTGTAAAAAATTTCTTAAAATATCATAATATTAAAATGTAAATTAAAATTAGTAATTCATTAACCAAAAATTATCATTATGAGAAAAATTACAATTTTACTATCGTTTTTGTTTTTCGTTGGAGCAAATATAGCCAACGCACAAACAAGAACAATTAGTGGTAAGGTTACCAGTGGTGACGATGGTATGGGAATTCCCGGTGCAACAGTTGTCGTAAAAGGCACAACACAAGGAACAACCACCGACCTCGACGGGCTGTACACCTTAAACGTAGAACCTTCAGCAGAGGTTTTGGTTTTCTCTTTCGTTGGTATGACTACTGTTGAGATAGAGCTCGGCAATAGCAATTCCATCGATGTCGTATTGGAAACGGAATCAACGCTGATGGATGAAGTGGTTGTTACTGCACTTGGTATATCCCGCGAGAAAAAATCTCTGGGTTATGCTGTTCAGGAACTTGATGGCGACGCTGTAAACCGCATTAGGTCAACAAACGTTGTTAACTCATTGTCGGGTAAAGCAGCCGGTGTTGACATCAAGCAGGCCGCAACGATGGGAGGTTCGGCGAACATCCTTATCAGAGGTACGGCTTCCTTGACTCAGAACAACCAGGCTTTGTTCGTTATTGATGGTGTTCCTATCGACAATAGCAATACCAGTACAAACCAAAATGGTTGGGGCGGTTATGACTATGGTAACACAGCCATGGATATCAACCCTGACGACATCGAGTCTGTAAGTATCCTTAAAGGTGCTGCCGCATCAGCGCTTTATGGCTCGCGCGCAGCCAATGGTGTTGTGTTAATCACCACAAAAAAAGGAAAAACAACAGAAGCAGGACAGAAAAGGCTTGGCGTTACTATCAACTCCGGTGTTACCTTCACCAGTGCGGATATGTCAACTGCCCCTCAATGGCAGAATACTTATGGTGCCGGCTATGGTCCTTTTTATGAGAACTTCGACGATGATTTCAATGCTGCCCATGGTGTGGAAGCAGGAAACTTCTTCTTCGGCGATTTCAATAACGACGGCGTTATGCACCTTATAACAACTTCTTCGGAAGATGCTTCCTGGGGAGAGAAATTCAATCCTGACCTTGGAGTGATCCAATGGACAAACATCGACCCAACCCGTCCGGAATTCGGTCAGGAGCGTCCTTGGGTAGCTGGTGCGAACGGACTTGATTATTTCTTTAACACAGGAGTTAAATGGACTAACAACGTTTCAATCGACGGTGCAAATGAAAATGGAACTTTCCGTTTGTCATATACCAACCTCGATGAAAAAGGAATGTTGGTGAACTCTTGGATCAAGAAGAATATCATAAACTTTGCCGGTAGCTATAATATTACCAAAAAGATTTCCGTAATGGCCAATATCACATATAACAATACCAAGGCACAAGGCCGTGCAGGCACCGGTTATGACGGAAGCAACCCGATGCAGTCGTTCGGACAATGGTTCGAGAGGAATGTTGACCTTAAGAAACTCGATGACAATTACCTTCGCGGCGACGGAACCCAGCTTTCATGGAACTCACGCTATTGGGGCACATTTGATTCTGACGGCAACCGCGTAATGGACGGTGTCGATCACCTTAAGCCAGCATATTTCGACAATCCTTATTGGGTGCGTCGCAAGAACTATCAGGACGATGAGCGCAACAGGGTGTTTGGTTATGCAAGTGCCAAATGGGAATTCACTGATTATTTGAATGCAACAGCCCGATTTGGACTGGATAGCTATGCCACTGAGCAAAATGAAAGAATTGCAGTTGGTAGCTTGGATTTATCCGATTTCACAAACTTCAGGAAAAATTACCTGGAGACAAATACAGACATCATGCTGAATTTCAATAAGACATTCGGTAAATTCTCTGTTATCGGCATGGTTGGTTTTGCTAACAACTATCGCCAAAATTCGACTATTTTGTCAAGTACCGTCGGAGGATTGGTAGTTCCTGACTTGTATGCAGTTTCTAATTCGGTATCACCGGTTGCTGTTACTGAACAACTAGTTAAACAAGGATATAACAGTATTTATGGAAGCTTAAGCATTGGATACAACAATTTCCTTTATATAGATGCAAGTGCAAGAAATGATTATTGGTCAACTTTAGCCAAAGACGTTGATAACTCATATCTTTATCCGGCCGTTTCAGCAAGTTTATTGCTTAACGAGCTTGGAAGCTTAAAAGATGTTAGCTGGTTGTCATTCCTGAAGCTTAAAGGAAACTATGCACAGGTTGGTAACGATGCCCCTGCCTATAGTTTGGTCTCAACTTATCAGCAAGGCACAAGCTGGGGAAATTATGCGTTATTCTCGGTTAATAGCACATTGCAAAACTACAACTTGCGTCCTGAGCGCACAAAGAGCTGGGAGTTCGGTGTTGAAGCAAATTTCTTCCAAAACCGTTTAGGTTTTGATATCACAAAATATAAAGCAAACTCTTACGACCAGATCATGCCTGTTTCCGTTAGCCCTATGTCAGGTGTTAGCCGCCGTTTTGTTAATAGTGGCGAGATCGAGAACAAAGGTTGGGAAATTGCCATTACCGGTAGTCCGGTACGCTCAAAAGACTGGAACTGGGATTTAGGCGTTAACTGGTGGACAAATGATAATAAAGTTATCAGCCTTTACGAAGGTGTCGAGAATATGATTATTTATTCTGCTTGGGACGTTTCGATAAACGCCACTGTTGGACAATCTTACGGTACTATCCGCGGAACTGATTTTGTTTACACAAATGGAGAGAAAACTGTTGGCGACAATGGTTATTATATGAAATCAGCCAATGATACTGTAATCGGTGATATAACCCCCGATTGGAGAATGGGTATCAACTCAAATTTAAGCCGGAAAAACTTTTCGTTATATGTACTTGTTGATTTCCAAAAAGGTGGCGATATTTATTCGATCAACACCAAGTACGGACAAGCTACGGGTTTATATGCTGAAACTGTTGGGACCAATGCACTTGGAAACCCTCAGCGCGACAACGTAGTTAGTACTGCCGATGGTGATTTAGGACCTCATTTTGGTGGTGGTTTGCCACTTAACGAGGCTGCTGCCAATTCAGGTGGATATATACTCCCGGGCGTAAAGGAAGATGGTTCAACTAACGACATGCTCGTTAGTGCCGGTCGCTGGGGACGTGCCTTCTACTATAACAACAGCCCAACCGCACGTTACGTGCTCGACGCATCTTATGTGAAGCTCCGTGAAGTGGCGCTTACATATAACTTCCCTTCAAAAATGTTCAAGAATAATTTCATCCACAGCCTTAGCATTGCAGCTACTGGACGTAACCTTTGGATTATTTCTAAAAACGTTGACCACTTTGATCCGGAATTCCAATTGAGTTCAGGTAACCAGCAAGGTATCGAAACCGGTGCTTACCCTTCAGCTAGAACCTATGGTTTTAACGTTAAAATAGGATTTTAATAATTAATATTAAAAAAGTAAACAGATGAAAATAATAAAATATCTTTCGATTGTTATGGTCCTTATCATTGGGGTTACGCAGTGTAAACTTCCTGATAATGTGGATCCAAAGAACCCAACAGAGGTTCCAATAGAAACTTTGTTTACGAATGCGGAATTGGCATTGGTAAATCAGGTTGACCATGTTAGTGTGAATCTAAACACACACCGTCTTACAGTACAGTACTGGCAAGAAATGCAGTATTTCGACGAATCTAGATACCTATATCAAGATCGTCAGATTCCTGACGGATATGCAAGGGAGTTTTATAGGGACGTATTAATGGACCTTAAGAGAACCAAGGAATTGCTAGCCGACTGGGGTGGTGCTGTTGTTGAACGCGACAATAAAATTGCCATAGCCACAATTTTAGAAGTATATGCATGGCAGTGCGTGGTTGATGCTTTTGGCGATATGCCATATTCGGAAGCATTGCAGCTTGACGAAAACTCGCGCCCTGCTTATGATGATGCCGCAAGCATTTATACTTCCATTATGTCGGAACTCGGCATTGCGCAAAGCATGCTTAAGGAAGGTGCTTCTTATGGTGGTACCGACCTGCTCTTTGGCGGTGATATTGCCTCTTGGAAAAAGTTTGCCGCTTCACTGGAGATGCGTCTAGGTATGCGTTTGGCTGATGTAAATAATAGTGCGGCACAAACTGCTGTTGAAGATGCAATGAGCAAGGGTGTATTTGGTAATGGCGAAGGAGCAATCTTGAATTACGTAGGTGTTACACCTCATGTAAATGCTATTTATGATGCATATATAATCGGCGGTCGCCAGGACTATACTCCTGCCAACACTATAGTTGACCTGATGAACGGCCTGGATGATCCTCGCCGTGCTTTATGGTTCACTCAAGTTGACGATGGTAGCGGCAATATGATTTATCTTGGTGCTGTTGCCGGTTTGGACGGCGCTCAAACATATACTAATTTCTCACACTTCACAGCTCCTTTCTTCGAGCCTACTTTCCCTGCCATTCTTATGGAAGGTGCTGAAATGCATTTCCTGATGGCTGAAGCAATTGAAAGAGGTTATAATGTTGGTGGAACTGCCGAAGCGCATTATAATGCCGGAATCACCGAGAGCATCCTGTATTGGGGTGGTACTCAGGCCGATGTTGATGCTTACCTTGCTAATCCCGATGTTGCTTATTCGACTGCACCAGGAACTTGGAGGCAAAAAATCGGTACCCAGAAGTATATAGCCCTTTATAACAGAGGTGTTGAAGCTTGGGCCGAATGGAGAAGACTTGACTTCCCTCTTCTTAATGTTCCCGAAGGAATGGTGTATAACGACATACCAAAACGTTATCCTTATCCATTCAACGAGAAACTTCAGAATAAGGCTAGTTATGACGCCGCCGTTGCTAAAATGGGTGGTACGGATGATCACAGACAAAGAGTTTTCTGGGATGTAAACTAGGAATCGCTTGTTTTAAATATTCTAAAAAAAGCCTGTTCTTATGAGCAGGCTTTTTTATTTGTATCTTTACGAATTATTCTTAGTTTTCGCTTAAATTTATTATCATGACCGATGCATCATTAAAGGCTCTTGAAAGCCTGAGGGACTACAGTATGTTAAAATGGTATGCCATTCCTTTGCTTAGCATACTTATATATATTTATGCCAAAGAGATAAAGGATGGAAGGCGGTCAGGTAATTTTGACGCAGTATTTGCAGGGCTTACTGTTTTTGGTATCGATTTTTTCAATGAAACATGGAATTCGTGGGTGCTGGTCCTTACTCAACGTTCCGCGTTATGGACTGCCCCCGGCGATACGGCCTTGCGGACTATGGTCGGGTGGAATATCGAGATAATGTTTATGTTCCTGATTGCAGGTATCGCATGGTATCATACCCTGGAAGAAGATAAAAAGAAAAAAATATTAGGTATTCCAAATCCTCTTTTTTGGGCAATTTCGTTTTCGGTTTTCAGTGTGTTTATAGAATGGTTCTTAAATAAGGGAGGTCTCCTTATTTGGGAATACCCTTTCTGGAACAGGTCGTTAGGTGGAGTAATATTAATATTCTTATTTGGCTATCTCCATTTTTATTTGGGTGCATGGTTTATAATTACGCGAAAAACCAACAAAGCAAAAATCATCACGCTTTCCATAATTTACCTTGTCCCAATCCTGATGAATATACTTGCTCTTGGATTATTGGGGTGGGTTTATTAAGATAATTATGCAGTTGACGGTCGAGCCAATTCATTATGCAGATAACCTGAAAATGATGGGAAATATTCCTGAAAAGTGTATAATCCAAAATCAGGATTTATAAAGTAAAGGACGAGCCCTTTCATCCGGGCGCAATTTAATCCGTCTTGCCAAGTATTTATTTCTGTTCTGGGATTAACCAGATTTCAGGGTTTTGAGAACATTCCTTTTCCGGTCATGATAACACAAGCCAGTAGATGACTAATTATAATTTCGTCCGCACTTTTATATATAAATAACACTAGCAAAGAGTCATGGCAATTTGTTAAATATTTGTGAAATAATAGTTAAATTGTGTTAAAAGAGCCTGAATTATAATATATTTGACAAACGAAACAAGAAATAAAATTTATTGGAGCAAACACTTCTTTTTAATTTGAAATAAAATTTTAAAACATGAGAAAACTTCTACGACTAATCTTTCTTGCCACCTTCATTTTTTGCATTTCATCTAGGGTAAATTCGCAATCAGGAGTTAAAAGCCAAACTTTGCGGAAACAAGAAGTTAAACAGGAAAAGAACTTTTTTGAACTGCAAAAGGAATTCAATGATTATTGGACACCTAAAAATGTAAAAGGAGGTTATTATCTTGAAAACGGCATTCGTAAAAAGGCAAGCGGATGGAAACAGTTCAGGCGTTGGGAATGGTTTTGGGAGAACCGTATCGATCCTGGGACAGGTAATTTCCCCAATATCGATATGAATAAAATCTATAAGCAGAGCAGAAATAATGATAATAACAGAAATGCGGCGGGAAACTGGCAGACAATGGGGCCATCTTCCTCGGTAGGAGGTTATGCCGGATTGGGAAGGTTGAATTGTGTTGGATTTAGGACAGGTGACGATCCGACATTATATACCGGATCTCCTTCCGGAGGATTATGGAAAACTACCGATGGGGGAACAAACTGGACTGTTCTTACAGATGATAATTCGGTTTTAGGTGTGAGTGATGTAGTTGTTGTTGCAGGAGCCACAACATCGAGCGATGTTGTTTATATTGCTACGGGCGATCGCGACGGTGGAAGCATGTGGTCGTTAAGCGGTGATCAAGTACATGATAATAACACTATTGGCGTATTGAAATCCACCGACGGTGGTAGCACATGGTCAACTACTGCCTTAACATGGATAACAAGTGATAAAAAGACCCTTAACAGATTGCTTGTTCACCCAGCAAATTCCAGTACTATTTATGCTGCCGGAACTGACGGCGTTTTTAAGACAACAGACGGGGGAACAACGTGGCCATCGATTTATACGGGTGCCGAATTTGTGAGTATGGAATTCAAACCTAGCGATCCCGGATATATGTACGGTGGAACCAGGGGAGGGAAAATATACAGATCAACCGACGCAGGCTCTACCTGGACTGCTGTTCTTACCGTTTCCGGTGGTCTAAGGGTTCAATTGGCAGTTACTGCTGCTGATCCAACATTGGTTTATGCAGTTGTGGCTAGATCGGGAGGAAAACTTGAAGGTGTTTATAAATCTACTGATAGCGGCGCCACTTTTGCTAAAGTTTTTGACGGTACTGTTGCCGGCAATTACATCCTTGGTTATTATTGCGATGGTTCTGACGACGGAGGACAGGGAAATTATGATTTGTGTCTTGCCGCTGATCCCAATACTGCAACAACACTCTTCCTTGGAGGCGTAAATACCTTTAAATCAACTGACGGCGGTGTTAGCTGGACTTCATCCAATATGTGGACAAGCAGTTCAACTTATAATTCTTGTGGCTCTCCGGTTGCGCATGCCGATAAGCATTTTCTGGCATTTCAAAATGGGTCATCTACACTCTATGAATGTAACGACGGGGGTTTGTATTCAACGTCCAATGGGGGGGGCTCATGGTCATATCTGAGCAGCGGGATGTCTATCAGTCAGTTATACAGACTGGGTGTTTCACAATCTTCCTCTGGTGATGTAATTGCCGGCCTGCAGGATAACGGTACTAAAACGCTTTCAGCAGGTAGCTGGACCGACCCTCTGGGTGGGGATGGTATGGAATGTGCTATCGACCCTGCCTCAACAAGTACGCAATATGGCGAACTTTATAATGGTGATATTTACAGGACTACCGATAGTTGGTCTTCTTCAATATCTATTAGCAATGGAATTACCGGAAGTGCAGCTTGGGTTACTCCATATATATTGGATCCAACAACAAGCACTACTATGTACATCGGCTTTACTGATGTATGGAAATCGGCCAACCAGGGTACTTCATGGACTAAGATTAGCAGTTGGGCGGGAAGTACGCTTAGGTCACTCACGGTAGCCCCTTCAAACTCATCTTATATTTATGCGGCAACTCAAACAACACTATATAAAACGACTGATGGAGGCACATCCTGGTCTAATATTACAGGAACGCTTCCTGTAACTTCATCATATATTACCTATGTATCAGTAAAAAGCGATGACCCATCAACAATTTGGGTTTCTTTCGGGGAATATAACTCACATGGAGTTTACGAAAGTACCGACGGAGGTTCTACATGGACTAATATTTCAACCGGTTTGCCGAGCATCCCCGTAATGTGCGTAATTGAAAATAAACAAAATACCACTGTCACCGAACTCTATGCCGGCACCGATGTTGGTGTTTATGTTAAAGTAGGTTCGGCCGACTGGGCTCTATATAGTTCAGGCCTGCCAAATGTTGTGGTTACTGAACTCGAGATTTATTATAATACAAGTACACCCCATTTAAGCAGGTTAAGGGCTGCTACCTTCGGGAGAGGATTATGGGAAACGGAACTCTATGCGCCGTCTTCCTCATCGCCAATAGCAGAATTTGAAGCCGACGACACCTCACCGGTTACAAATCAAACGGTTACTTTTACTGATCTTACTAACAATGATCCTACATCATGGTCATGGAGTTTTAGCCCATCTACATTGAACTATGTGGATGGAACTTCCTCCACATCACAGAATCCGAAAGTGGAGTTCACCGCAACAGGTAGTTATCAGGTAAGCCTTTATGCAACAAATGCAAATGGCAACGATACCGAAACAAAAGTTGGTTATATCACTGTTGGTTCTTCCCAATCCTATTGCAGTGCTTCCTCTGGAAATGGTTATGGATCGATTAGTCGTGTACAACTTGGAACTATAGATAACTCAAGTGGGTTTTCCACAGGAGGTTATGGCGATTATACTGCACAATCAACGGATTTAACGATATCTTCATCAAATTCAATAATAGTTACTTCGCCTTATAATGATGCCAGCCTTGATCTTGGTATATGGATCGACTGGAACATGGACGGCGATTTTTTAGATAGCAGTGAGGAAATTTTATGTGGAACTGATAATGGCGGAGAAGGAACGTTTACTATCAACGTGCCTACATATGCATTATTAGGCTCGACAAGAATGCGGATAAGAACAAAATATTATGGTTCTACCTGTAGCAGTTGCGGATCTACGTCCAACGGGGAAGTTGAGGATTACTCAGTAAATATTGTTGCATCTTCAACAACCTGGGCCGGAACTGTTTCAACTGACTGGGCAACAGCCGGAAACTGGAGTGCTGGTGCAGAGCCTACATCATCTGTTAGTGTAACAATTCCAACAACCCCTTCTGGCGGAGTATATCCTAGCATAGGCTCCGGGACCACAGACGCCCAATGCTATGACCTTAGTATTGCCTCCGGTGCCAGTGTTACCATAAACGGTCATCTGAGCGTTGATGGAACGCTTACGAACAGTGCGGGGACTAGCGGCATTGTTATTGAATCTGATGCTTCGGGCACAGGATCGCTGATCACGGATACCGACGGCTTGAGTGCAACGGTTAAAAGATATCTGACAGGCGGCAAATGGCATTTGTTTGGTGCGCCTACAAGTGGTGTCACGGCCAATAACCTTTATTTTGGCGGCTCACCTGATGTCTGGCTGAAATCTTATAACGAAAGCAATGATACCTGGACGTATATAACCGATGTTAATACATCCTTGCCCCAGACCGGAGGTTACAGCACCTGGGTTGAAACCTCAAATAATGTTACCGCAACATTTACAGGAACATTAAAGGCTATAGATGTAACTCTTACAAATTCTTCAACACCGGCTTTGGCGTTTACCGATGCCTCCCATGGATATAATCTGGTCGCCAACCCTTATCCAGCGGCTTTGGATTGGGATCAGGGTGGATGGACACGTACGAATATAGATGCAACTGTTTATGTATGGAAAGATGGCAGTAACTATCTTAGCCGTAACGGAAACGGGCAAGGCAGCCTAACAAACGGTATAATCCCTTTAGGACAAGGGTTCTTTATTCAGGCAACCGCTGCCTCCCCATCACTTACAATCCCGAAATATGCAAGAGTGCAGTCCTCGCAAGCATATCTTAAACCTGATAATTCGGATTATGATGGTCCTCCTTATGCTGTTTTCAATGTTCAAAAAGATGATGGCAACGATGAGGTTTGGTTCACCTTCTGCGAGGAATGCGGCGATGGTTATGATCATGGCTGGGATGCAAGGAAAATGTTCGGCGACGGACTCGCACCACAGTTATATGCCAAATACGACGATATGGAACTGAGTATCGCTGCTTTTGCTACATTGACTTACGGGGAAAAACAAATACCACTGGATTTCATGGCCAGGGAAGCAGGTGAGTATATTTTAATTTTAAAAGATGAAAAATTTATGGAGGATGTCGATATACTGTTGGAAGACTTGAAACTCAATATAATACAGGATATGCACAAAAATAATACTTATGGTTTTATGGCTCAGACCTATGGCAATCCCGATAGGTTCTTGCTGCATTTCAAGTATAAAGTTGCCGGAATCGAGGATGATTTGAAAAGCGGGCTGATCCGGATTTATAGCTGGGGAAAGTATATTTATGTTAAATCGTCGGGTACCCGAGACCTTAAACACACTAAAATAAAAGTGTTTGATATTTATGGGCGGGAAATAATAAATAAAAACGGTTTCGATACGGATGTGATCAAAATTCCTGTTCGATTAAGCAATATCTATCTAATAGTAAAAGTAATTGACGAAGATAGTACTGTTGTTGAAAAAGTTTTTGTTCGATAAATTTAAAAATCAAAACAGATGAAAGAATTCAAATATATTTTGCTTGCATTATTTTTATTTATCGGTTTGGGATTATCAGCCCAGATGACAGCTCCCAGCGACCCCGGCGGAAGCCCTGAAGTTGATCAGGATCCCATCGGCGGCGGCGCCCCTGTTGGAAGTGGATCTGCTATCTTATTTGCTTTGGCAACAGCATACGGACTAAGGAAAACTTATATCGTCAATAAGAATGATTTGATGGATTAATAAGTTGAGGTTAATGGAAAGGGTTTTTAAGTGCCAGATTAACAATTATTAACAAAATTATTTATGCTTTTGAGGTTTTGGTATATTAATTGGGTTTTCGTGGTCTAAAATACTTTTGATCATGAAAAAATTACAAAAGGCTTTATTGGGCCTCATTCTGATACCTTTGTTTTCCTTCAAACCTCCTTCAAAAACAAGCTGTTGCAAAGGGCTTTGTTTTTTAGTGCTGCTCGACATAAGTTTTCTTAGCCTGCCATAAGAGCCTCTATCTCGGCAATTGTTTTTGGAATAGGTTTTCCAAGTACTCTATTGCCTTCTTCGGTTACCAGTATATCATCTTCTATCCGGATACCGCCGAAATCTTTATAGGTTTCAAGTTTGTCGTAGTTTACGAAGTCCGTGAACTTGCCTTCCGAACGGAATTGATCGATAAGGTCGGGGATAAAATAAATTCCCGGCTCAACGGTCAGGACCAGGCCCGGTTTTAATTCCTTGCCCAAACGGAGATAGGCCGTCCCGAAAGTTGTTGCCCGCCTGGTGTTTTCGTCGTAGCCAACATAATCCTCGCCGAAACCCTCCATGTCGTGAACGTCCATTCCCATTTGGTGGCCAAGGCCGTGGGGCATGAAAAGTGTGTGTGCTTCGGCTTTTAAAGCCTCGTCGGTATCGCCTTTCATAAGACCTGCTTTTTTGAGGCCTTCTATAATTATCCTGGCAGCGATAAAATGCACGTCCCTGTATTTTATGCCTGGTTTTATGGCCTCTATTGCTCCCATATTGGCATCCAAAACAATTTGGTAGATTTCGGCTTGACGTTCGTTGAATTTTCCTCCTACGGGCACAGTACGCGTTATGTCGCTTGCATAGCACTCCAGGGTTTCGGCACCGGCATCGGTAACCATCATGCGCCCGACTTCCAAAACATTGCTATGGTTGTGGTTGTGAAGCGTTTGCCCATCCTGGCTAAGGATGATTGGGAATGAGACAGGCCCGCCCAATGCCAGGGAGACGCCCTCAATGGTTCCTGCAATTTTTTGCTCAACAACTCCGGGCATTGCCATCTTCATCGATGTAGTGTGCATTTCGTATGCTATCTCTACGGCTTTTTCGATCTCGGCGATTTCCTCTTCGCTTTTTATTTCTTTAAGCTTAACAACAGCCTTTATCAGCTCAACGGAAGCACCGGGTTTTACGTCGGCATTTGCCAGGCCTAAAAGCTGTGAGAGCTCTATTACCGTTTCCCCTCTGTAAGTTGGTAGATAATGAATGTCCCTGCCCTCGTATTTTGCGTCGGCGATGAACTTGGCAAGCCCGGTATATGGCGAGCTGTTTTCTATTCCTGCCATTGCTGCCAAATCTTTAACCTTGGGTTGAACGCCCATCCAGATAATGTCATCTATATCGAAATCATTGCCAAAAATATAATCTTTGCCATTGTCGAAATCAATCACACCGGCAAAGCCTGGGTTCTGAAGTCCGAAAAAGTAAAGAAAATGGCTGTCCTGACGGAAATGATATTGGTTGGCCGGATAATTGAAAGCGGCGTCAACATTGCCTAAAAACAATCCGATACCCGATTTAACTTCTTTCTTTAAACGGTTTCTCCTATCTGTATAAACTTCTTTTTTAAACATAATTCCTATTATTTAAACGTCGTATTATTAAGAGTGTAAAACTAAGAAAAAAGATGCTTTGGTTTAGGAAGTTAATTTAAGGTTTGTTAAAATTAAAGTGCTATAATATCTGTTGAATTGTTTTTTGCCGAAAAAGCACGAAAGTCAAGCTTGATGTCAGGATAAGTGTTCATGAACTTTTTATATTTCTTTTCTTTAAAGGAATTACTATTGAATTTAATCTCAAATGCTTCTTTCTCAATGAATCCATGGTTGTCGATCACAAAGTCGACCTCATTCCCGCTGCTTGTCCTCCAGAATTTAATAAACTCCATATAGGTTACTACTCAGCAGGTTTAACAAGTTGATTATCAATAGCCCCATGCTTCAGTGGGGTTATATATTTGAAATCTCAGTAGTTTTGGCGGAAATTTTGTGTTTTTCAAACAAAAATTGTGACAAAACGGATAGGTAACCAATGAGTTAATATTTTTCTCTACT